>CADAWW010000009.1 GCA_902791675.1 uncultured Bacteroidales bacterium | reverse complement strand
AAAAAATAAACGGATTTATTTTGTTCTTCTCTCACTTAATCGTAATTTTGCAGTCGAAATAAGAAATACACCTAATTTATAATATGGCAAAAGAGTATAATTTCAGAGAAATAGAGCAGAAATGGCACCAGAAATGGGTGGCCAACAAGACGTACAAAGTGGTAGAGGATGAGAGCCGTAAGAAGTTCTACGTGCTGAATATGTTCCCCTATCCCAGCGGTGCAGGACTGCACGTTGGTCACCCCTTGGGCTACATCGCCAGTGATATATATGCCCGCTATAAGCGCCTGCAGGGCTTTAATGTGCTGAATCCTATGGGCTATGATGCTTACGGACTCCCCGCAGAGCAATATGCTATAAAGACGGGTCAGCACCCCGAGAAGACAACATTCCAGAATATCGACCGCTATCGCGAGCAGCTGGATAAGATAGGTTTCAGCTTCGACTGGGACCGCGAGGTTCGTACTTGTACTCCCGATTACTATAAGTGGACCCAGTGGGCCTTCCAGAAGATGTTTAAGAGCTTCTATGGTAACCCCCTCCCGACCTCCCCAAGGGGAGAGGACGTTCCTAAGGCACGTCCTATTGAGGAACTGATAGCTTACTTTGAGAAGTATGGTACAGAGGGGTTGGATGCCTATAATGCTGCCCAAGGGGAAGAGCTGAGTTTTTCGGCTGACGAGTGGAACAGCTGGGACGAGAAGAAGCAGAGCGATGTGCTGATGAACTACCGCCTGGCCTTCATGGGCGAGACGATGGTGAACTGGTGCCCCGCACTGGGTACCGTACTGGCCAACGATGAGGTGGTGAACGGTGTGAGCGAGCGCGGCGGTTATCCCGTGGAGCAGAAGAAGATGCGCCAATGGTGCCTGCGTGTCAGCGCCTACAGCCAGCGACTGCTGGACGGCCTGGAGACCATCCAGTGGAGCGAGAGTATCAAGGAGACACAGAAGAACTGGATTGGTCGCTCTGAGGGTACCGAGGTAGAGATTCCTTATGTTCTCTCCCCCTCGGGGGAGTCGGAGAGGGGTCGATTTACCATCTTCACCACCCGTGCCGATACGATGTTTGGCGTAACGTTCTTTGTACTGGCTCCTGAGAGCGAGCTGGTGGACAAGGTGACTACACCCGAGCAGCGCGCTGCCGTTGACGAATACATCAAATATGTAAAGAGCCGTACAGAGCGTGAGCGTATGATCGACCATACCGTAACGGGTGTTTTCAGCGGCGCCTATGGTATCAACCCCATCACGGGCGACAAGTGCCCTATCTACATAGCAGAATATGTTTTGGCCGGTTATGGTACAGGCGCCATTATGGCAGTTCCTGCACATGACAGCCGCGACTATGCATTTGCCAAGCATTTCCATCTGCCCATCATTCCTCTGGTGGAAGGTGCTGATGTAAGCGAAGAGAGCTATGATGCCAAGGAGGGTATTGTGATGAATTCTCCCGTCAGCGAGGATAAGAGTGTTGCTTACGACGGAGAACGCCTTATCCTGAACGGTAAGACCATCAAGGAGGCTATCGCAGAAACCAAGCGCTTTGTGAAAGCCCATAAGTTGGGACGCGTGAAGGTGAACTACCGTCTGCGCGATGCTATCTTCAGCCGTCAGCGCTATTGGGGCGAACCCTTCCCTGTATATTATAAGAATGGTATTCCTACCATGATTCCCGAGGAGTGTCTGCCCATCGAATTGCCTCAGGTGGATAAGTTCCTGCCTACTGAGACGGGCGAGCCTCCCTTGGGCAATGCAAAGGTATGGGCTTGGGACGAGCAGAAGAAGTGTGTGGTTGACTGTTCCGCCATCGACAATAAGACAGTATTCCCCATTGAACTCTATACAATGCCAGGTTTTGCGGGTTCCAGCGCTTACTATCTGCGCTATATGGATCCGCACGACGATAAGGCTCTGGTGAGCGAAAGGGCTGCTTCTTACTGGCAGAATGTTGACCTTTATGTGGGTGGTAGCGAGCATGCTACGGGTCATCTTATCTATAGCCGTTTCTGGAATAAGTTCCTCTTCGATCTTGGCGTAAGCAAGAAAGAAGAGCCTTTTCAGAAGTTGATTAACCAAGGTATGATTCAGGGATGGTCCAGCTTTGTTTACCGTATGCGCGGTACCAAGATGTTTGTCAGTTACGACCTGTTGGAGGAGCGCTACGATGATGCCAGGAAGAAGAGTTTCTACTACTACCAGAACACAGAATGTGACCCTGTATATGCCGACATCAGTATGGTTAACGGTAACGTGCTGAATGTTGAGAAGATCCAGGAGTGGACGCCTGAGTTCCGCGACGGTGAGTTCATCCTGAACCAGAACGGCCAGTATATCGTCAGCCAGGCTATCGAGAAGATGTCTAAGTCGAAGTACAATGTTGTGAATCCCGATGATATCTGTGAGAACTATGGTGCCGACACATTGCGTTTGTACGAGATGTTCCTGGGTCCCATCGAGCAGTCTAAGCCTTGGGACGTAGCCGGTATCGACGGATGTTTCCGTTTCCTGAAGAAGTTCTGGAGTCTGTATTGGGACAAGGACGGCAACCTGACAGCAGATGATTCGGAGGCTACAGCTGACAATATGAAGACACTGCACAAACTCATCAAGAAGGTAACCTCGGATATTGAAGAGTTTTCTTACAACACCAGTATTTCTGCCTTCATGGTTGCAGTTAATGAGCTGTCGAGTCAGAAGTGCCGCAGCAGGCAGGTATTGGCTCAGTTGCCCGTGCTGATTGCTCCTTTTGCACCCCATATAGCAGAGGAATTGTGGGAGGCCCTGGGAAATAAAAACAGTGTATGTGATGCCCAATGGCCAACCTTCGACGAGAAATACTTGGTGGAAAGCAGTGTAAAGCTGGGTGTTCAGTTCAATGGTAAGGTCCGCTTTGCTATGGACTTCCCTGCTGATGCTACACCTGATCAGATGGTACAGATGGCAACAGCCGCTCCTGATGCCCAAAAGTACCTGGATGGCATGCAGATATTAAAGACCATTGCCATCCCCGGCCGAATAGTAAACATTGTAATAAAGCCTCAAGCTTAATAATGCTATGCCAAAGGTGAACTATCGTAGGTTATGGGAGTTTGTAAAGGACTTCTTTGCCATGAATCTGGGAATGGCCGTCTATGCTCTTGGATGGGCCGCCTTTCTGTTGCCCTATCATATTACCACTGGAGGTATGACGGGTATGTTCGCCATCGTTTATTACCTGACGAAATTCCCCATAGCAGCCGCTGTGCTTATCTCGAATGCCATCCTGCTTCTTATAGCCTTCAAACCATTGGGCTGGAAGTTTGTGGGTAAATCGGCATACGCAGCTGTAGCCCTCTCCTTATTCTTGGAAATGGGACAGCAGATGATGACAGACGATGCCGGTAATCTGATACAGATACTGGGCGAGGGGCAAGACTCTATGGCTTGTGTTCTGGGGGCTGTCTTAAACGGTCTGGGGCTTGGTATCGTATTCCTGTCGGGCGGAAGCACGGGAGGTTGGGATATCATAGCAGCATTAGTGAACAAGTACAGGAACATTTCCTTTGGTCGTGCTCTGTTATATCTCGACTTTCTGGTTATCGGCTCCTGTTGGCCAATCTTCCACGACTGGCGTATGGTGGTATTCGGTTATGTTACACTGGCCGTCTATACTTATGTGTTGGATATGCTTATCAACAGTGCACGGCAGGATGTCCAGTTTATCATCTTCACCAATAAACCAGATGAGATAAGCCAGCGTATCATAACAGAAACCTGTCACAGCGTGACGTCTATGAATGGCGAAGGCTATTATAGCCATCAAGAGATAAAAGTCCTTATCACCATTGTTCACAAACGCGAATCAGTACAGATATTGAGAATGATACAGGAAACAGACCCTGCTGCTTTCGTCTCGCAAAGCAGGTCTGAGGGTGTGTATGGTAACGGATTTAAAGCAATTAAGGCATGACGGCAAAACTGACAAAAGCGGATATCTGGGAGATGTGCAAGAGCAACTTGCTTTTCTTGCTGGGCATTGTTATATACGTTATAAGCTACGTATGTTTCCTGCTTCCATACCAACTTATCAGCGGTGGTATGAACGGTATCTCCACTATTATCTATTACACCCTCGGTTTTCATCCCAGTATAACATATCTGGTTATGAATGTGCTCCTGATATTGTTGGGATTAAAAGTGATGGGATGGAGGTACAGTCTGAAAACGGTTGTAGCTATCTTTATTATCTCCTTTCTGATAAATATATTTCAGCAAGCGATAACTACGGTAGATGCACAAGGGCATGAACACCTGCTGCATATTGTGGGTGATCAGAAGTTCATGGCCTGCGTGATAGGAGCCCTTATGGAAGGTTTGGGCTTAGCTCTGGTATTCCTGTCGGGCGGCAGCACGGGAGGCATAGACATCATTGCCAGTAGCATCAACAAGTATTGGAACATTTCTCTGGGCCGACTGATGCTCTGCATAGACCTGGCTATTATCGGCAGCAGCTACTTTGTCTTCCGTAATCTGGAGACAATGGTGGTAGGTTACCTGACTATGCTTATGTCTATGTTCTTCCTGGACTATGTTACTAACGGACTTAGACAGAGTGTGCAGTTTATCATTGTCAGCGACAAGTACGAAGAGATTGCCACGCAGGTGAATAACAAGATAGAACGTGGTGTAACGGTCCTCTATGGCGAAGGCTTCTACAGCAAGGAGAAACGCCATGTCTTGCTTATTCTGGCAAAGAAAATAGAAAGCCGTGCTCTTTTCGCCCTTATCAGGCAGATAGATCCGAAGGCATTCGTTTCGATGGGTAACGTAGAGGGTGTCTTTGGCGAAGGTTTTGACAAAATAAAGAAATGAAGGAAATAATAATGGCTACCAACAATGCCCATAAGTTGGAGGAGGTAAGACAGATATTGGGCGACGAGTTTCTGGTCAGAGGATTGGCAGAAATAGGTTGTCATGAGGATATTCCTGAGACAGCCGACACACTCGAAGGCAATGCTCTGCAGAAAGCCCGTTATGTACACGACCATTATGGCTTTGATTGCTTTGCTGATGATACGGGGTTGGAGGTTACAGCCCTCGAAGGGGGCCCTGGTGTATATACCGCACGATTCGGCGCCATGAACGGTTATGGTGAGAGTCATGATGCTGATGCAAATATCCAATGCCTGTTAGATAAACTGGAAGAGGCAGAAGACCGAAGCGCCCGTTTCCGCACAGTTGTTGCCTTGGTGCAAAACGGCGAGGAGCACCTTTTCGAAGGAATCGTAGAAGGAGAGATCCTGATGCAGAAGGTAGGTGAGGGAGGCTTTGGCTATGACCCCATCTTTGCTCCTATAGAGGCAGACGGACTGGCATTCGCCCAAATGAAGGCTGAGGACAAGAATGCTATCAGTCACAGAGGCAGGGCTATTATTAAACTGGTTGAATTCCTGAAAAGTAATTATTCATAAAGTATTGCTCGTATATGAAGAAGTCATCATTTCTGACAATATTGTTGTTCTTGGTTGTCTGTACTAGTCTGCAAGCAGTTCAAATAGGTTCGTGGAAGGTTTATCCTAGCTATCACAATGCACAGAAGTGTGTGGCTATGGGAAAAACTATCTATACGGTGGCAAATGGTGACCTATTCTCTTACAATACAGAAGATACAGAGGTTAGGACATACGACAATCTGGGTGTGCTGAACGATGTGGATATTGTTGACATAGGTTATAGTCAGGAGGCAAAGAAGATTATCCTGATTTATTCCAACAGTAATATCGACCTGCTGGATGCCGACGATAATGTCCAGAACCTTCCGGCCCTGAAAGATAAGTCTCTTTTCGGAAAGGAGATAAGCTCTATGTGTGTTTACGGCTCTATGGCTTACCTGACTACGGGTTTCGGATTTGTGGAAGTGGACATGAAGGAAGGCGTATTCCGTAATACCTACCGATTAGGTTTCGATGCCAAAAGCATTGCGGTAAACGCAGACAATATTTTCCTGGCTACTACTTCCGGCTTGTTCAGATGTAGCAGAACAGATAATATGCAAGATGCAGCAAGTTGGAAAAAGCACCATGGCTTTCTGGATTGGAGCCGCCTCCTGTTCCACGGAGACCAGTTGGTAGGCGTGCGCCTTGATACGCTTTATCAGATAGATTCCAAGCGGGCTTATACCATAGAGAAAGTCTGCAAGGACAAAAGTACCGTCGGGTTTCTGTGCAAAACGAATGATCAGCTGATTTGGGGAAAAGCAGATACCATTCGCTATGCATCAACGTTACCCGACTATACAGTTATCAAGGAGGATAATACCTGGAGCGATGTAGCTTACCTGGGCGGTACATATTGGGTGAGCGACCAGTACAAAGGCCTTCAGGGCTACAAGATCGATGATAAGCAGTTACAGCTAACTGTCTCCTCCATTATTCCCAACAGCCCTGTCCGAAACCTTTCCTATAAATTACAATGGGTAAACAACCGTCTGCTTGTGGCCGGCGGTATTAATACGTATCAGGGCATCTTTTATAAGCCTACTGCTATGTACCTCGAGGATGACCAGTGGACGAATTTTGAGGAGATGACGGATATCCCTGAAAAGTACAGCAGGATTAATATGGCTAACACTACAAATCTTGTTCAGGACCCCAACGATCCCTCACATCATTTTGCCTCTCTGCACAGAAACGGACTTTTCGAGTACAGGGATGGTAAGTTTGTCAAACTTTATAATAACGACAACAGTCCGCTGGTAAGTGTTATGCCCATGAGCAGATATTATATGAATTATGTATCTTGTTCGGGGTTGACATATGATTTGGAAGGTAACCTGTGGATGCTGAATTCCCAGAATGATACTATTGTTCGTGTGATGAGGCCTAATGGTAAGTGGGAATCTGTATACTGCGAACCCATAGAGAATGCTTCGCTCTGCGATAATATCCTGTTGCATAGCTCTGGTTTGGTTTTTGTAACCAGCCGACGTTTGGATAAGAAGGGTATTTGCTGTATAGATACCAATGGAACACTTGGCAATAGCAAAGATGACAAAAGTGTCTTGCATCAGGAAATTACCAATCAGGATGGAACGGTATACACGCCGGATGAGTTCTATGGAATATGTGAGGACTTGGATGGGAGAATATGGATCGGTACCATATTGGGTCTTTTCGTGATTGACGACCCGACAACCATATTCGATAAGAATTTCCAATTTACCCAAGTGAAGGTGAACCGCAACGATGGCAGCGGATTGGCCGATTATCTGCTGAGTGGCTTGCCTGTAACATGCATTACTGTTGACGGTGCTAACAGAAAGTGGATAGGTACGCAGACCAATGGCGTATTCTTGATTTCTGCCGACGGACAGGAGACAATCCATCATTTCACAACAGCAGATTCTCCCTTGTTGAGTGATGCCATCCTGGACATTGCTGTCAATCCCATAACCGGTGAGGTTGCCTTTGGAACAGAAAAGGGACTGTGCAGCTATATGAGTGATGCTATCGAGGCTGCTGAGGATTTGGTAAAGGAGGATGTGCTGGTTTATCCCAATCCTGTCAAATCAGATTACACAGGTCCTATTGCCATAAAAGGTCTGACAATAGATGCTGAGGTGAAAATCCTGAGTTCCAGCGGCCAGTTGGTCTGGAGCGGTGTTTCATCAGGTGGACTTGTTACATGGAATGGTTGTAATATGTTGGGTAAGCGTGTGGCATCCGGCATCTATCATGTGGTAGCAAACGACAATGCGGGCAACAAAGCTATTGTCACCCGCATCGTTATAATTAAATAAATAATGTATCTTAGAATCGGTAACCTACGGTAATACTGAAGTTGAAGTTCTTTACCTTGGGTAATGTTACGCCGGTCTGGTCGCGAACAGCATCACGAAGGCTGGTACGATAGATGTCGGCCAAACCCCAGTCGCAGCCAATCATCAGATTGTAGTGCTCCTCGTATTCAGCACCGATGCGGAAACCGATACCGGCATCCCAGCGCTGGAAGTTATCGTATGGATAGCCATAGTCCTTGAAAACAGCATACGTATTTTCGTCCTCAAACATTCTGATGGCTGCACCGTCGCCGTCCAGGCTCGTCTTGTGTTTACCACCGACACCTACGGCAAAGTAGGGACCGATTTCTCCGTAGAAGCCCAAGTTCTCCCACAGGTTGTAGCGGAAACCTACGCGAATGGGGACTTCGAAATAATGAAGGGCATCCTTGATGGACTCTTCGTAAGTGTCGGGACCTACTATCGTAAATAAATCATTACACTTACCACCCTTCATGGTCCAATCTACTCCGGCAGTAATGTAGGCGCCGTGTGCCTTGGGGAGCATGTAATCTGCTCTGACTCCCATGGTTGCACCAGCCTTAGCCTTGTCAACAACAGCATGGTTCTGAAGCTTGGAAATGTTCATTCCAAAAATACCCATAAAACTCAAACCAGCTTCTGGCTCATTGTCAAACTCGAATGCCATAGCATTGCCTGTGCAGAGTGCTAAAGCAAGGATTAAACTAAAAATCTTCTTCATATTAAACAGATTTAATATTAATAATGTTAAAAAGAGTCTATTGGCATAGCGCAATGCAGACTTCATCCTGGAAGTCTCTTCCCAGTCTGCCGGGACTTACTCCCTGATTGATAATGCAAAACGACAGAATATGTCCATTGCCGGCCGTAATATAACCTGCGAGCGAGGAAATGCCAGTCACCGTCCCGGTCTTTGCATGTACATTATTATAAGCAGGCGTATCTTGCATTCGTTTGTTCAGCGTGCCATCCACGCCTGCAATGGAGAGAGCAGGATAAAGATGTTGGTATATCTCGGGTTTGCTGAAAGCGTAATTCAGTAAGCTCACCAATAATTCTGGCGACACATAGTTGTAAAGAGAGAGTCCGCTGCCATCGGCTATCTGATACGGTTCGGAATCCAATCCGATTTCTTCTATCAGATTGCAGATAAGCTTTGCCGCTTGTTTCCTTCCAGCTTTCTTTTCTCCCGAATAGGCAGCCAACTGATAGAAAAGACATTCTGCGAAAATATTATGGCTGTCTTTGAGAATTGGTTCCAACACCTCGTCGATGGTGTGGGTTGTACAAAGAACCGACTTGCTGTCGGCAGGAGCCTGCTGTTGTTTGATCCCCGGCTTGCTACGTTTAATGCCAGCTCTGGTAAGTGCCTTGTTCCAGTCGCTATTGAAATTATCCTTGGCATTAACCATCAGGGCAGAGAGTGGGCCGTAGTCATCATCCCAGCACCATCCCCATCCATAGGGAAGGTCGTCCTTCATGCTCAGGTCGGTATACATATTTCCTGAAATACTGCTGATGCCTTCCTTGCGTAGTGCAGCAGCCATATTATTCAAGTCGGAAACAGACAAGAGGGGGTCCATGCCTCCCACAACGTACACATCTCCTTGTAGCACTCCGTTAGCAATGTTTCCCTTTATCCGCAAATCTGTCTTGAACAGAAAGTCTCCGCCCAGATAATGCAGGCTACTGATGCTGGTGATTAGTTTCTCTATGGAAGCCGGGCGCATGCGCTGGGTTTTATTCAATTCATAGAGTGGAAGGTTCTCTGTAAGGTCGAAAACGTAAAGGCCCAACTGGGTAGTCTCGAAAAGCGGCTGTTGGGATAGAGAGTCTAATCTGGCTTGTATGGTGTCCCTCCAGGTAGCTGGTGCTACCACTTCTGAAACAACAACAGGTGTGGGAAATTCCACCTTTGCGTTTTCTGTTATATGGGTGGGGCTGTTATAAGAATATTGGGCCGGGCGACGTGAGCCGCAGCTGCATAAGAAGAGCAGAAATGCAGCCAGAAGAAGATTCTTATATGTTTTAAGGCCTAAAACCATAATATATATTGCGGTTTATCAGTGCAAAGATAAAGAAAAAAACGGGAAAAAGAACAACTATACAACTTTTTGAGTATTTTTGCATCAGAAATGGCTTTAAATTAGGCAGGATATCATGATACGAAAATTCGATTTTCTAATTATTGGCAGTGGTGTGGCCGGAATGAGCTACGCACTGAAGGTAGCTGATGCAGGAAAAGGCAAAGTGGCTTTAATTTGCAAGACTTCATTGGAAGAGGCAAATACAGCAAAGGCACAGGGTGGTATAGCTTCTGTCACCAATCTGTTGGTAGATAACTTCGAGAAGCATATAGAAGATACCATGATTGCCGGCGACTACATCAGCGACCCTGCTGCTGTAGAGCAGGTGGTGAAGAACGGCCCTGAGGGTATCAGGGAACTGGTAAAGTGGGGCGTGAATTTCGACAAGAACGAGAAAGGCGACTTTGACCTTCATCGCGAAGGCGGACATTCAGAGTTCCGCATCTTGCACCATGCAGATGATACAGGAGCTGAGATTCAGCGTGGCCTTATGGAAGCCGTCAGGAAGAATCCCAATATAGAGATACTCGAAAATCATTTTGCGGTTGAGATTATCACTCAGCATCATTTGGGCATACGTGTAACCCGACGTACCCCTGACATTGAATGCTATGGTGCATATGTGTTGAATCCTGAAACGGGAAAGGTGGACACCTATCTGTCTAGGGTAACTCTTATGGCAACAGGTGGAACCGGCGCCATCTATGCCACTACCTCTAATCCTAACATAGCCACAGGCGATGGTATCGCTATGGTCTATCGTGCCAAGGGAAAAGTGAAGGATATGGAGTTCGTACAGTTCCATCCTACTGTTCTTTATAATCCCAAGGAGACCCATCCTGCCTATCTGATAACGGAGGCCATGCGTGGCTACGGCGGTATCCTCCGCTTGCCTAACGGCGAGGAGTTCATGCAGAAGTATGACGAGCGTTTGAGCTTGGCTCCACGTGACATTGTAGCCCGTGCCATAGACCGCGAGATGAAGATTCATGGCCTTGACCATGTCTGTCTGGATGTTACACATAAGGATGCAGAGGAGACCAAGCACCACTTCCCCAATATCTATGCCAAATGTCTGAGCATAGGAATAGACATCACCAAGCAGTATATCCCTGTGGCACCCAGTGCCCATTATATGTGTGGCGGTATCAAAGTGGATTTGGACGGACAAAGCAGCATCAGACGGTTGTATGCCGTGGGAGAATGTTCTTGTACCGGTTTGCACGGAGGAAACCGTTTGGCCAGCAATTCGCTTATTGAGGCCGTTGTATATGCTGCAGCAGCAGCAAAGCATTCGTTGGAGTGCATAGACAGCTATGATTTTAACGACAAAGTTCCTGAGTGGAACGATGAGGGAACGATGACCAACGAGGAGAAAGTTCTCATTGCCCAGGATGTAAAAGAGGTAAATCAGATTATGAGCACCTATGTGGGTATAGTCCGCAGCGACTTGCGTCTGCACAGAGCTTGGGAGCGTCTGGATTTGCTGTATGAGGAGACTGAACATCTCTTTAAGCGCGTGAAGCCTACAAGGGATATCTGCGAGCTCCGTAATATGATAAATGTGGGCTATCTGATAACCCGTCAGGCTATCGAGCGTAAGGAGAGTCGCGGATTGCACTATACCATCGATTACCCTAAGCATGCGTTAGATAAAGATTAGGGATTAGAGAATTAGTGGATTAGAGATTACTCGTCAACCCAAAAGGAATGAAAAAGAGCATCTTTGGCATACTTATCATGATGGAGAGCCTTTTCTTAGGGTTGTCCTTTGTGGTGGCACTTGTTTACGGTGAGTCCTGTTGGAAAGTTTTCCTGGGAACGGCTGTCTTTGCTTTTGTGCTAGGATCCCTCTTTAAGTTTATGGGCGAGCATGAGCAATCGGCCCGCTTTACCCGTTCAGACAGTTTCCTTGTGGTAGCTCTCTCTTGGGTCATATTCTCATTGATAGGAATGGTTCCGTTTCTTCTTATTGCCAAGATGGATTTGCCCAGTGCTTTCTTCGAGACGATGAGCGGCTTTACCACAACGGGTGCCACATGTATCAGCGAAATAGATGTCCTGCCCCGTTCTCTGCTCTTTTGGAGAGCCATCACACAATGGATAGGTGGTTTGGGAATCGTTGTTTTCTCTTTTGCCCTGATTCCCGTTTATGAATTCCGTAACAGCAATATGTACTCTGCCGAGGTTACGGGCCTGAGCCTGGACAAATTGAGGCCCAAGATTGGGGCAACAGCCCGACGTATGCTGCTTATCTATCTGTTCCTGACCTCTCTGTGCGCTTTAATGTATTGGGCTGGTCCCATGAGTCTCTACGATGCCGTTTGTCACTCGTTTACAACTATTGCTACAGGTGGATTCAGCACCCATACCCAGAGTATGGCCTACTTCCATAGCTCGTATATCGAATATGTGGCCAGTTTTTTCATGCTAATCAGCAGCGTCAACTTCTCCCTTTATTATTACCTGAGTATCAAGCGGAGCAATGCCCTTTTTAAGAACGAGGAGTTTCGTACGTTTTTTACGCTGATTGGCATCGCTGTTGTCGGCTTCATGCTGCTGTTCTATTTCGCGCCCATCCCACAGACAGCTGAGGGAACTTTACCTGTAGGATTCGAAGAGACGTTCCGTTCTTCACTCTTTCATGTAAGTAGCGTAATGACCAGTACCGGCTTTGCTGCCCAGAAGTTCGACTATGTGGCTTGGGGTGCTTCGTTCTGGATGCCAACGGTTGTTATTATGGCCATAGGAGCCTGTGCAGGAAGTACGGCCGGCGGTATCAAGGTGGTAAGAATTCTTGTCTGTGCCAAGAGTGTGCTAAAGGAGTTTGTCCTTCTGCTGCACCCCAGAGCCGTAATCGGTGTCAGAATCAACGGTCATATTGTTCCTGACGACAGAGTACGACGCGCCTTGGCTTTTATCTTCCTTTATATTATATTGGTGGTGATAGCTATGCTCTGCTACAGTCTTTTGGGCGCAGATGTAGATACAGCTCTCGGCAGTAGTATAAGCATGCTCAGTAATGTCGGTCCTGCCACAGGAAGCACAGGACCCGCCAGCAACTTTGCCCATGTACCGGCAGCAGGCAAATGGCTCATGAGTGCCTATATGCTCATCGGCCGTCTGGAAATATTCACCATTCTCTTCCTCTTTATGCCCAGCTTCTGGAAGGAAAGAAAGTGAAAGCTAACAAAAGGGCCTTGCTCCATTACGGAACAAGGCCCTTTTGCATTTCTGCCATAAGGGTGAATGATTACTTGATGTACTCTGCCAAATCGGTCAGGCGCATATCACCCTTGCGCAGGAAGGTGTCGTGCATAGCAAAGGCTGCTGACAACTCGTGATGAGTGTGACCGCCTCGTTTGCTGGCATATTTCAGGTAATCCTGAAGCATGGGACGATAGTCGGGATGTGCAACCTTGATGAGCTCCTCAGCCTTCTGCATATCGCTCTTGTGACGGAGGTCGGCTACACCATACTCTGTGATGACTGCATCGATGAAGTGGTTGGTGTGGTCGATATGACTGGCGAAGGGTACGATGCTGGAGATGGCGCCTCCCTTAGTGGTTGAACCACAAGTGAAGATAGAGAGGTAAGCCGATGTGGTGAAGTCAGCAGAACCGCCAATACCGTTCATCATCTTGGTACCGCAAATCTTGGTAGAGTTAACATGTCCGTACAAGTCACACTCGATAGCTGTGTTCAGGGCACAAACACCGATACGGGCAATAACTTCGGGGCAGTTACTAATCTCGGAGGGACGCAGAACCAATTTATCCTTGAAGAAGTCCATGTTGGCATAGATATCCTTCAGACACTCGTTTGTTACGGTCAAAGAGCAGGCAGAAGCACTCAGTACGCGGCCTTGTTTCATCAGACCGACGGGTGCATCCTGAAGCACCTCGGTATAAATGTGGAAATCGGGAACTTCGGGGCACTGACCTAATGCACCCAGTACGGCATTAGCACCGCTACCCACACCACTCTGGAGATTGAGGAAGCTCTTGGGGATGAGGCCGGTCTTCAAATTGTGCAAAAGGAAGTCGGCTACGTTTTGGCCAATCTGGGTTGTGATGGGGTCTGGATCCTTGAAGGCACGGGCCTCGTCGGGAACATCGCATTCAACAACGCCTATAATGCGGTCGGCATCTACTTCTACATAGGGCTTACCGATGCGGTCACTGGCCTTGCAGATATTGATGGGCTTACGGAAGGGATGATCCTCAATCTCATAAACATCATGGATTCCCTTGCTGTCTGGGCTGTGGAAAGCATTAAGTTCGATAATGATACCGTTCTTAGCCAAGCGGCAAACGGTGGGACTGATTCCACCTGCTGCAGTCAGGTAGATATGGCACTTATTACCTACCTTCTCGATGGCGCAAGCCTCGATGATAGCCCAGTCGACGTCACCAAGATATCCCTGACGAATCTGGGTAGCCATATTAGAGAGGTTAAGGTCGGAATAGTGCAGTTCGTTAAGGTTTACATGCTTACGGAAATCGGGGTTGGTGGTGTAAGGAGCACGGAAGTCGATAGCCTGTGCGTTAGCTAATGCACCGTCGCAACTCTGACCTGTGCTGGCACCTGTGAAGATGCTAATCTTGTAAGGACGGCCGGCAGCATGCTCTGCCTCGGCTTTCTTTGCGATCTCAGCAGGAGTACACTTGGGAACACCTGCAGGAGTGAAACCACTTAAACCAATTGTCTGTCCGTTCTGGATAAGGGCTGCAGCCTCAGCAGCCGTAATCTTGTTGAATTCCATAATTCTATTTAGTTGTTTTAGTTTAAATTCTTTTTAATTGTCTGCAAAGGTACGAATAAGTGGGGAAAACGCCAAATGAGGAAATAACTTATTTGCATTTTCCCATATTTTCTGTTTCAAAGTCTCTACAGAGATTCCTTTTAACTGTGCTACCTCTTTATAAAGCGGTTCTATGGGAGCGGCAATATCATCTGTCTCCAGAAACATCTTTTCTAGGGGACAGAGAAGAAGACTCTCTTGGTTATAGTGTAATCCGAAGGATATATAGATTCCTGCCGACAGGAGTGACTGCAGCTGCATGGGCTTGCCTCTGAAACCATGCATAATCCAAGGTTGGCTGGGGCGCATTTCTTTGTGTATGCGAAGGATATGATCTAGAGTTTTTACACAATGAATCACCAAAGGCTTTTCCTCACGCTCACTTTCCAAAACATGCAGACGGAAGATTTCTTCCTGCTGGGGCAATGGGCTTTCCCATCTGCGGTCCATGCCGTATTCTTCTCCGCCTAACGAAAACTCATTTTCACAGACAGGATGATGTGTATGAAAATTGATATAAGGTATCATTATGGTACAGGGTCATATCCGGAACCGCCCCAAGGATGACATCTCAGGATTCTTCGGATGGAAAGATACATTCCCTTGAAGGGCCCGTGTTTGCGAAGAGCTTCTATGGCGTATTGGCTACAAGTGGGTGTGAACCTGCAGGAAGGCGGGGTGAGCGGAGAAATGAACTTCTGATAGAACCGGATAGGAAGAATCAGCATCTTAGCCAGCAAATCAGTCAGCGGACGAAATATCTGTAACAGAGTCATTGATTTTAATTAACAGGTTTTTCATTTTCTCCATTACCTTTTCTGTGGGCAGTATCTCATTGCAGTTCCAAAGAAAGGCAATATTTATGCCTCGGCATGAAGGTCTTAGTATATGCTTGTTAAGGCGGTAGGCTTCGCGCAGTTGGCGTTTTATTCTGTTACGTTTTACGGCACGCTTAAAAAAGCGTTTAGAGACAGAAACCATAATGCGGATTCCTGTCTCTTCGGTTTGCTGGAATACAGCCCTGATAGGGTATGCCAGTACAGATTTGTTGCTTCCCTCAAAGAGCTCTTCCAGCGCCTTACGGCTACAGAGACGTTCTTCTTTGGGTAGCGTGAAACGTTCTTTAATCAATTCCATTTACCTTCTTCACATACGCAGCAATGGCAGCAGTGATGCTCGGGTATTCTGGTGAGGGTGCCTCAAGGTCAAGGCGAAGTCCGGCTTCGCGAACTGCCTTTGCGGTAGCCGGGCCGAATGTTCCTATGGAGATATCGTTCTGCTTGAAATCGGGGAAGTTCTTCAGCAGGGCTTGAATACCGCTGGGGCTGAAGAATATAAGCAGGTCATAATCAAAGGGCTCGCCTTCTGTAAAATCGTTGCTTACGGTACGATACATGATGCCTTCGGAATGGAAAAGTTTCTTGGCATCAAGCATTTCTCCAAACTGACTTGTATGAACATCACTGATGGGAATAAAATACTTCTCGTTCTTATGCTTAGTCATCAAGGGAATCAGGTCATCAATCTTCCCAGTCTCACCAAAGAATATTTTGCGCTTGCGATACTGCACATATTTCTGAATATAGAGTGCAACGGTTTCTGTGATGCAGAAATACTTCATATCTTCCGGTACTACTACACGCATTTCCTTACATAAAGTGAAGAAATGATCTATGGCATGTCTGGAGGTGAATACAACAGCCGTGTGTTCTAAAATTGAAATTTTCTGAGCACGGAATTCCTTTGGCGTAATGCCTTGAACTTTAATAAAGGGGCGGAACACAATCTCCACATTCATGCGTTCCGCAATGTCGTAGTAAGGAGATTTTTCTGAAGAGGGCTTGGGCTGTGATACCAATATCTTCTTTATCATAATTGTCTTAGAATTTTACTATCAATTCGTCTGTCACTCTAATCAGCACTTCGAAAACTGCCACTAATGGCAGGATTTCAAGGGTGCAAAAGTACACAATTAAATGCAAAGTGCCATAGAATTTAGGGAAAAAGATTAGAAAAGTTTTGTATAAATGCAAGATTTTAATCAGAAGCCCTATTGCAAGGATAATCCATAGGGGAATGTCCGGCGGAAGATTTAAAAAAATGGTGGAAATTATGACGAAGAAAAAAAGTATGGATTCTGCTGCAAAAAGAAAAAAATATGATTTTCTCCATAATTCGCGTTTTGATTTGTCAAAAAAAATCCAATTCACAAAAGCTGCAAGCAAATTCTTAAAGACAAAGTATAGCATCCAAATGCCTATGTATATTCCAATAAGCACATAGGGTGATACCTGGCCTAAAAAGAGGTGTAGTTGTTTTTGGGTGTACATAAATACGCCCAATCCAGCCATTATACTTAATATGAAGGCTAATAACAGGGGGATCAGTTGTTCGAAGCTCTTGTTGTGCTTCTCCTTCCTAGTGATATTTTTTGATGAGAAGAAGAACTCTTTGCCCTCTGAGGATAATTGTTTTCTGATTCTTTTCTGAATCAGCGCTAAGAGTAAGAAGCATAGCAGGACAAACAGGACAACCCATTCGTCACGCCACAACTGGTATGCTCTGGGGATACCGCTAAAACCCGTCTGGCCGACTTTTACTTCGGGATGTAAGGGGCCTCCTTGGAAGAATTTTATATCCTCGTACGGCAGTTGCAACTTTGGATTAGTAGCGGAATCCCTCGCAATGGTAGTGTTAATAGTATCACAAATGAACTCTGTCATATAGCAGCATAACGGCGTATACTAGTATCCCAAAGAGGAGTTTCAAGAACGAGTTTCAGTGCTTCCTCTGGTGTTTGGGCAACACACCAGATGGCTGTGTGCTGTTCCCTCATGAAGTTTTTCTCGGCTGCTTGTTGTAATGCCTGTAACATAAAGTCGTAGTAGCCGTTGGTATTCAGTATGACAATGGGTTTCAGGTATAGGCCCAACTGCTTCCATGTGATAAGTTCCATCATCTCGGCAAAGGTTCCGCAACCGCCAGGCAGAATAATAGCCGCATCGCTTTCCTCTGCCATTTTCTGTTGACGGATGTGCATATCGGGCGTTTCGATAATCTGTGTCATTCCCTGATGGCACCATCCTTCTTTTATCATGAAGGATGGGATGATGCCTATAGCTTGGCCTCCAGCTTCGAGACAGCCGTCTGTTGAAGCTTGCATCAGTCCCATATTCCCAGCACCATTTACAACGGCTATTCCCTTTGCCGCCATAAGCTGTCCCAGTTTGCGTGCATCACGGAAATAGCACTCGTCTATCTTTGTGCTGCTAGAACAATAAATACAAATACGCTTTACTTCTTGCATAATCCGAATGCTTCCTGTATTTTCTGAACGTAATCCAGTTTCTCCCAAGTAAATAGTTCTACTGTTACCTCTTTAGTTTCGCGGTACAGAGATTCGTAGCGCTTGGTAACTATTCTGGGTTCGCGGCCCATATGTCCGTAGGCTGCTGTCTCTTCGTAGATGGGGTTGCGGAGCTTCAGACGCTGCTCGATGGCATATGGTCTCAGGTCGAAGAGCTCTTTAATCTTCAGTGCTATCTCTCCGTCTGTGAAAGGAACCTTGCTGCGTCCGTAGGTGTCCACATAGATGCTTACGGGTTCGGCCACACCAATGGCGTAGCTTATCTGTACCAACATCTCGTCGGCTACTCCGGCAGCTACCATGTTCTTGGCAATATGACGAGCTGCGTAAGCAGCAGAGCGGTCTACTTTAGAGGGGTCCTTTCCGCTGAATGCCCCACCTCCGTGAGCACCTTTGCCACCATAGGTATCAACAATAATCTTTCTACCTGTCAGACCGGTATCCCCGTGAGGACCTCCGATAACGAATTTACCTGTTGGGTTCACGTGATAGGTAATCTGGCTGTTAAAAAGGTTGCGGATGTTCTCGTTCTTGATTCCTGCCAACACGCGTGGGATAAGGATTTCTTTCACGTCATTGGCAATGTGCTGCTGCATAGCCTCGTCGGTATCGAACTCATCGTGCTGGGTACTGATAACGATGGTGTCTATGCGCTGGGGAATGCCCTCGTCGCTGTACTCTATGGTTACCTGGCTCTTGGCGTCAGGTCGAAGGTAGGTCATAACCTTTCCTTCTTTGCGGATAGCAGCTAATTCCCTCAGTAGGCGATGTGCAAGGTCCAAACTCAAGGGCATGTAGTTGTCTGTCTCGTTGGTAGCATAGCCAAACATCATTCCTTGGTCGCCAGCTCCTTGATTCTCGGGGTTTGAGCGCTCAACACCTCTGTTGATGTCAGCACTTTGCTCATGAATAGCGCTTAAAACGCCGCAACTGTTGCCTTCGAACATATACTCGCTCTTGGTATAGCCAATGCGGTTAATCACTTCGCGGGCAATACGCTGAAGGTCAACGTATGCCTCGGTCTTTATTTCTCCTGCCATAACCACTTGTCCTGTAGTGACAAGTGTTTCGCAGGCGACCTTCGACTGAGGATCGAAAGCCAGCAGTTTGTCCAGTACGGCATCGCTGATTTGATCAGCCACTTTATCAGGATGGCCTTCAGAAACTGATTCGGATGTAAATAAGTATCCCATAATACATTTTATATATATAATTAATAATGTATGGGGAGAGAAATCGGGCAGAAATGCGTGAGAAACATGCTTAAGTTTCTCTTTTTAGCATTTTTTTCTGTGGTTGCAAGCAGCCCAAATCTATCCACATTTAGTTTTCGGGTGCAAAGTTACGAAAAGTCGAGGGCAGAACAAAATAAATTCATTTATTTTTTATGCCGAGACGTAGTAAGTTCGGGACAACAGTCTCAAAGTTTCAACAAAAAAGTGAAAAGTGAAGGCTGCGATTGAGCGAGTGCAATGGAAAGCGCGCTTTCCGATTGCCGAGCGTGAGCAGGCTCGACCGAAGGTCAAGAGTGAAGAATTTGCTACCGCTGTGAATAATTCTTGTTATCAATAACCATGAACCATTAGCTTGTCATTATTTCCCTCAGCGGAATCATGACGAAGTCACGTTCCAGCATGTGTGGGTGGGGAAGTGTCAGCTCGGGTGTGTTTATCTCTAAATCGTCATAAAGGAGGAGGTCCAAATCAATGGGACGGTCGTGATAGATTCCGTTCCTGCTTTTCTTTGTTCTTCCTAAGAGGCGTTCAATCTTCTGTGTTACCTTCAGGCATTGAAGAGGGGAGAGACTGGTTTCCACAAGACACGCGGCATTCAGAAAAGTGTTTTCGCTATCGAAGCCCCAAGGTTCTGTTTCCATGAACGATGAAACACGCAACACCGAGCCGATGTTCTTATTTATAAGTTCAAGGGCTCGGTTTAGCGTCTCTTCTTTATTGCCCAGATTAGAACCAAGGGCTATATATAGCTTGTGCATTAATCCTGCAAGATTAGCATGGCATCTCCGTAGGTGCCAAAACGATAGCGGTTCTCTGGATCGTTCTCGTTGAACTTCAAGGCTTCTTTATAAGCCATCATTACCAAATCATATCCGCCGTAGGCACAGGTAAGCATTAGCAGTGTACTGTAGGGCAGATAGAAGTTGGCAATCATGGCATCGGCTAAAGTGAAGTCATAGGGAGGGAAGATAAACTTGTTGGTCCATCCGTCAAACTCTTTTAGCTTCCCGTCTGCACTCACAGCAGACTCCAGCACTCTCTGCACTGTAGTTCCCACAGCCACAATCTTACGCCCCTCAGCTTTAGCTGTATTGATGATGTCACAGGCTTCCTGATTCACATGCATCTCCTCGCTATCCATCTTATGTTTAGTCAGGTCTTCTACATCTATCTCACGGAAGTTGCCAAGACCGCAGTGGAGTGTCACAAAGGCAAAGTCAATGCCCTTAATCTCCATCATCTTCATCAGTTGGGGGGAGAAATGAAGTCCAGCTGTAGGAGCAGTAACTGCACCCTCATTCTTGGCAAAGATACATTGGAAGTTTTCCAGGTCTTCGGGTGTTGTAGGACGTTTGATGATGTGTTTGGGAATGGGAGCTTCTCCTAATGCATAAAGGGCACGCTTGAACTCTTCGTGAGGTCCGTCATACAGGAATCGGAGTGTGCGGCCGCGACTGGTGGTGTTGTCTATTACCTCAGCCACCATCGACTCGTCCTGACCAAAATAAAGCTTATTGCCGATACGGATTTTACGGGCAGGGTCTACCAGTACGTCCCATAAGCGCATCTCCTTATTAAGTTCGCGTAGTAGAAAGACTTCAATTCTTGCACCAGTTTTTTCCTTATTGCCATATAGGCGGGCAGGGAATACTTTTGTGTCGTTGAAGACAAAGACATCCTTCTCGTCGAAGAACTCCAGCACATCGCGGAATGTTTTGCGATGTTCGATGTATTTGCTCTTAGCGTGTACCACCATTAGTCGGCAGTCATCGCGGAATGGGGTAGGTTCTTGAGCAATTCTTTCGTCAGTTAGTTTGTACTTGAATTGTGATAGCTTCATGAGATTTTGCGTAATGTATTTCTTTAATCGTTATCTGACTCTGTTTCTTTCTCTATTTCTTGTTCTTCAAGCCAATCGGAGAAGTCCTTCATCTTCATGCAATCCTCTACTCTGATATCTCCTACTTTTGTTCTGCGTAATGCTATCAGATGAGCACCACTTTGTAACGCTTCCCCGATATCTCTGGCCAATGCCCTAATGTATGTTCCTTTGCTGCAAACTACTCTGATTGTCATCTGCATAGCCTCAGAATCAAAATTTTGTAGGTCAATCTCATCAATGATCAGGGTTTTGGCTTTCAGCTGCACTTCCTTTCCCTTGCGGGCTAAGTTGTAGGCGCGGTGCCCGTCAACTTTGCAGGCTGAGAAGGCTGGCGGTATCTGTTCTATTTTTCCTTTGAACTGTTCCAGTACCTCTTGTATTCTCTGTTTTGTGATGTGTACTGTTGGAAAGGTGGCATCAATGCTTGTCTCCAAGTCGAAGGAAGGTGTTGTGGCTCCCAGTTGCAGTGTGGCAACATATTCCTTAACATGGGCCTGCAACTCATCAATTTGCTTGGTGGCTTTCCCTGTGCAAATGGTTACTACCCCTGTTGCCAGAGGGTCTAACGTTCCGGCATGTCCTACCTTAAGTTTCCTAACTCCAATCTTATGACACAAGGCACTACGTACCTTGGCCACGAGATTAAAGCTAGTCCAGTGGAGCGGCTTGTCAAAGTATAATATTTCACCTCTCTGAAAATTCATTTAATCAACCATCACTAATGAATGACCACTCCAAAGTAGTCCCAGTATTATGACACCGACGATAATACGATAGACACCAAATGCCTTGAAGCCATATTTGGTAAGGAAATCCACAAACCATTTCATGGCTAGCAGAGCTACTACAAATGCTACTACACACCCCAAAGCCAGCATAAGCAGGTTATCGGGTGTTGCCCAGCTGGCGTCAGCCTCGTCACCGAAGAACAGCTGCAATACGTCCAGGGCCGTAGCTGCGGCCATCGTAGGAACGGCCAGGAAAAACGAGAACTCAGCGGCGGCGCGGCGTGTAAGCTTTTGGGCCATACCGCCTACTATCGTTGCCATAGAACGTGAAACTCCGGGAATCATGGCTATACATTGGAACAGCCCTATCCCGAAGGCACGCCTTTCAGTAAGGAGTGTCTGCTCGCTGCCTTTGTTGAAAAGACGATCGCAAAAGAGCATGAAAATGCCGCCCAAGACCAACATCAGAGCCACCACCTCTACATTCTCGAGGAAGCGGTCAATAAGACCCGACATCTTGCCAATAAGTCCTATAATGATTGCAGGAACGAAGGCCACCAGTAGTTTCCAGTAGAAATCCCATTTGAACAGGAATGCCTGGAGCCAGGTACTACCGGCAGGAGCAGGTGTATGGTTCAGACGGAAGAAACGGTTCCAGTACAGGCATACCACCGATAGGATAGCACCAAACTGAATGATGATGGTAAAAGCCTTAACGAAAGGTGTACTCTCTACCCCCAACAGGTTCTGCGTGATAATCATGTGGCCGGTAGAAGATACCGGCAAGAACTCAGTGAGTCCCTCTACTATGGCAATGATAATGGTTTCAAATACTGACATATTTACGCTTCCTTACTTGTTTCAATACCCTTTCTTTCTGCTTTTGACTTGTACATAATGGCTACCATGATGAAGATGAATCCGGTCAAACTGACCAGTGGAGCCACCTTAATGCGGCGAGCACTGAAGATATCGGCATTGAAAACACCCTCGTGGCTTCCTTCGCCAGCCATCAGTATAAATCCAACTATAACTATGGCCATTCCTATGGCCAACAGGATGTAGTTAATCTTTGTAAATGCGAAATTACTCATCTTTATTCTTAATTATAAATTCTCAACTCTCTAATACAGTCTTCTTGATTTCTTGTACAATTGCTGTGTTACAGACACATAGGTACATGCTGTTGTGATAAACAGACCCACAGCCAGCACGCTGCCGGCAACAATAAGCATATTCTGTCGAGTGACATAAAGTAAAACACCCTCGTCGTATTTTGCGGCCCACGTAACCATGCCAAAAAGTATGGCAATAGCCAGAATCGCAGAAATTAATCCTATCCAGAGGCTATTAATCAGGAAAGGTCTGCGAATGTAGCTCCACTTGGCACCCACCAGTTTCATCGTGTGGATGATGAAGCGGTGGTTGTATACTATCAGTTGGACAGTAAGGTAGATGAGGCTTAGCGAAACGAAGATTAATAGTACCGCTATGCCCAACAAAACAAGCGAAACGTATGTAAGGTTGCGGTTCAGGTTCTCCACCAAATCTTTCTGGTAAACGACTTCATCCACTTGCGGTGTATCCTCCAGTTCCTTCTCAATCCATAAAAGGCTGTCGTTGTTGGAATACTCTGCTTTTAGGCTAACCTCCATGGAGATGGGGAAGGGGTTGGCCTCAAGGAACTCAGACGGGTCAATGCCCATACTTTCCACGTGTTCCTTCAGCGCCTGTTCCTTGCTAATATACTCTATGCAGTTTACGTAAGGCTTGGCGTGAAGTTTCTCCTGCAGCTTCTGTGCTTCTTCCGTGAGAACGTCTTCCTGAAGAACCACAGTTACAACCAGATTCTCTTTCACAGACTTGCCCACTACGTTGGCAGTAAGTGTAAGTAAGAGAACCATTCCAAGCAGTATCAGCACCATAGTGGTAATAATGGTATTGATGAATGCCAGTATTCTCCATGTTGTTGTTTTCCTTTTCTTGCTACTCACTTTTTCACTATTCCTTTAAGTGTTGCACTGCTACTCTCGGTTATCATTACACGCACAGTTTCGCCAATATGGTGCTGGCCTCTGTCTATGATAACCACTTTGTTCTGCCCGGATCTGCCAAACAACTGCTCTCTGCTTCGCTTGCTTAAGCCTTCTATCAGCACATCGAATTCCTGGCCAATGCAGTGTTTGTTACTCTCGGCTGAAAGTTCGTTCTGTAGGGCAATGAGCTCGTTCAGCCGGCGCACTTTCACATCTTCTGGAATATCATCCGGTAAATGTTTGCTGGCATATGTGCCTGGGCGTTCACTGTACTTAAACATAAAGGCACTGTCGTACTGGCATTCACGCATCAGACTCAAGCTCAACTGGTGATCCTCTTCCGTCTCGCTACAGTATCCTACAAAGATGTCTGTGCTAATGGCGCAGTCGGGAATGATTCGACGGATGGCTGCTACACGGTCCAAATACCACTCGCGTGTATATTTTCGGTTCATTAGCTTCAGAATCCTGTTGCTTCCGCTTTGCACTGGCAGGTGTATGTGGTGACAGATATTCGGCTCATTGGCAATAACATGCAGCGTTTCGTCACTCATATCCTTCGGATGAGAAGTGGTAAACCTTATTCTCATTTCAGGTACCTCACGGGCAACGCGTCTCAATAATTCGGGAAATCCAATTGTGGATTGTGAATTATGAATTGTGAATTTATATGAGTTCACATTCTGTCCCAGCAGTGTTACTTCCTTGAATCCTCTGTCACGCAAATCACGGCATTCGCGCATAATGCTTTCAACATCCCTGCTTCTTTCCCTTCCTCTTGTATAGGGAACAATGCAGTAGTGGCAGAAGTTGTTGCATCCGCGCATAATAGTAACAAAACCTCCTATGTGCGTGCCGCATATGCGCTGTGGAACAATGTCTTTGTATGTTTCTGTGGTGGACAATTCCACATTAATGGCTTTTTGTCCACACTCCACCTGAGCAATCAGGTCAGGAAGTGACATGTAAGCGTCTGGTCCGACAACTATATCTGCGTGGTATTTTTCGATCAACTCTTCTTTTACGCGTTCAGCCATGCAACCTAGCACACCGATGATAATCTTGTGTCCTTTCTTTTGCAAGCTGTATAGGAATTCAAGTCGACTGATAATCTTCTGCTCGGCATTGTCTCTAACAGAACAAGTGTTCAGGAAAACAGCATCCGCCTCATCCATGTTATCCGTCATCTCGTAGCCAGCCATTACCATAACGCTAGCCACGACTTCACTATCGGCTACATTCATCTGGCAGCCGTATGTTTCAATCAGTAATTTCTTCATTTAATACCGAAAACGCGTTATCGCGCTGCAAAGGTACAACCTTTTTACCATATTTTCCTTTTTTTTCTTTAGAAAAACCTTTCCGAGAACCTTATTTAAGTTAAAAAGTGTAAATTTCGGAATGTTTCTGGATTATTTTCTTGGCAGTTTGAGCAAATATCACGACTTTTGCGCTAACATTAGATTTTTTCATAGTTAAGGTTTAGTTTTAGAGGGTAAGGGAGCTGTGAAGTCCCCTTACTTTCTTTTTTACCCGTTTTGAATGCTTCTTTTACCTAAGAATGTAACATTTATACATGCACAGGAGTCACTTTCGAATGCAAAATAATCATAATAATTTTGTTCTTCCCGTACTTAGTTGTATATTTGTCCGGCGTTTTGAAATAAAACAAAAAACCATATAAATAGCAGCTAATGTAAACTGGATAAAATTATGAAACACGTTCAATACAAGACACAAGGCACATGTTCTCAGTTGATAGATGTGACAGCCGACGATAACAATGTCATACAACAGGTTTACTTTCTAGGTGGATGTAATGGTAACTTACAGGGAATCTGCCAGTTGGTAAAAGGAAAGAAAATAGACGAGGTAATAGAACTTTTGGACGGCATCCGATGCGGAACAAAAGGAACGTCTTGTCCAGACCAACTATGTAGGGCATTGGAACAGTTGAAATAACTTTTTTAAGAAATATTATGAAAAAATATCTTTCCTTTTGCGTCTTTGTGCTGACTGCATTGGGTCTAAAGGCAGACAAAGACGTAACGAATTCGTACATCGAAAATCCCGACTTTGAGGCTCGCTTTGCCGGTTGGTTTAACAATGGTTTTTACTATGTCACCAATTCTAACTTCAGCCAAAAACACAGCAAGATCTACATGGAGCGCTGGGTGGCATCGGGCGGTAAAATTCCTAATGTGGAGATCAGCCAGGATTTATATCTGCCGGCAGGAACCTATCAGTTGAACGCCGGATGCCAGAATATTCAGCAGTCTGGCAAAATAGAATCATGCACAGGTGCAATTCTCTATGCCAACGACGAAAAGGTAACAGTCACAGAGAGTCAGAATTATAGTTTGACTTTTACCGTGCTGCAGGGTGTTACCAAAATCGGCTTCAAGGTAACCTCCACAAATGCCAATTGGGCAGCGATAGACAACGTCAGGCTGAGGCTCATGGATACCAACATCGAGGCAGAACATGTTGAGCTCCAGAAGTTGATTGATAAGGCTACAGAGGTAATCGGGGATGGTGAAGGCGAAGGAGTTGCGGAACTGACTGCTGCAATCAATGGAGCCAAAGAACTGATAGATGCTGGCAGCAACGATAAAATAGACTCCTTGGCAAAAAACTTGAGCGATGCCACGCTGAACTATCGTATTCTGAACGCATCAGGCGGGTCACCTAAAATAACAACCAACAAGTTTGTCGCTGCAGGAACGACCGTTCTGTTGGGACGTATGACAGCAAGTGCTACCGGAGTATTGGAAAGAGGCTTTTGCTGGAGCACACATCCCGAACCTACAATCTTCGACAATCGCTCTACGCGCAGTTTCTCGGCCAATGGCGAAATATACCGAATGGAGAAGCTGAAGCCGGGAACCATGTATTATGTTCGGCCCTATGTGCTGACCAACAAGTATGTTTTGGCATATGGCGATATAATAAAGGCCCCCACACTGCCTAAGGGAACGGTGACGGCCGACTATGACAATGGGGGCAGTACAGAGGAGAACTATCGTATTGCTTCTGCCGTTGAGGAAATTAAGTGGCTGTATAATAATCTGTCGTATGTGAGGGGAATAAACCTTAGCGTTCACTACAGCGCAGGCACACCTACAGCCGACTGCTCTTATGGCGGCTGGATGCGTGTGGGTGCCAACGAATCATACCAGCAGACAGGAACCATTCTGCACGAAACCAATCATGGTGTGGGTGTCGGGACAAGCGATATCTGGTGGAACGGCAATTACCGGCAGGACGGTGACCGGGGAAAATGGCTGGGCCCGCGAGCTACACAGATGATACGTTTCCTAAACAAGGATAATACCGCATACATGACAGGAGACAACACACACATGTGGCCTGTCTCTTCGTACAGTGGTCCTAATTACGGAATAAACGGATCGTGGGAAGATAGCTATAACCCGGAAAATACCTTATTATATTATGGGAATGTACTCATCACTCATGCAATGCATCAGGACGGACTGATATGCTCTTCCTCGGTCGGATTTGCTTCGCCAGCTTATACCTTCGAGCAGGATGAAGAGACTAAATACTACATCAAGACAACAGATGACCTGGGCAACGAGACCTCGTTGCTGACCGTAACCGAGAGTGGGGCTCTGATACAGAAGGAGGTTCGGGCAGCAGAGGCGCTGGAGAACGACAGCTTTGCCTGGAATGTTATCTATTTCCCAAAGACTGCTTACTATGCGCTACGCAATGTAGCCACAGGCAAATTACTGTCTTATTCAACCCAGTATAAGACGATTGCGCGTACTTCACCCACAGCTTCAGAGCAAGTGCAATTGCTCCCTTCGAGA
>CADAWW010000008.1 GCA_902791675.1 uncultured Bacteroidales bacterium | reverse complement strand
CGCCTGCACCTGATCCTGATCGGGATAAACCAAACCGACCAACTTGTCGCCCTTCTGAATAACTACACATTCGGCAACCATCTTCATGTTGCTGAGCTTGTCTTCTATCTCTTCAGGATAGATATTCTGTCCGTTAGCTCCAAGCAGCATGTTCTTGCTACGACCCTTGATAAAGACATTACCTTTCTTGTCCATTACGCCAAGATCGCCTGTATGATACCATCCGTCTTTGTCGAGGGTGGCCTGTGTTGCTTCTTCGTTCTTGTAATAACCCAGCATAACGTTAAGACCACGTGTGAGAATCTCGCCAGGAACATTTTGCGGGTCAGGACTGAGAATCTTCAGTTCCTGATGTATGACGTTCTTACCACAACTGCCCAGTACCGTATACTTGTAATCCTCGTAAGTAATGATCGGTGCACATTCTGTAGCGCCATAACCTACAGTATAACGGAAACCTATATCGTGTAAAAGTTTCTCAATCTCCTGATTAAGAGCAGCTCCACCGATAATCACTTCGTAGAAGTTGCCACCCAGGGCTTTGGTAAGACCTTCGCATATCTTACGTTTGATAATCCTGTTGACGATAGGTACCTTTAAGAGGAAACGCATCTTGGGAGTCTGTATCTTGGGAAGAACGGCCTTGCGGACTACCTTTTCTATAATGAGGGGAACGACAATTAGGATGATTGGTTTCACCTCGGCTAAGGCTTGCATCAACACTGTGGGAGAGGCCATCTTGGTAAGGAAATGGATGTGTACGCAGGAGATGAACTCGAAAGTGAACTCGAATGCCATTCCGTACATGTGGGCCATGGGAAGCATGGAAAGTACGTTGTCTCCTGGTTTTATAATATCACCATATACATGAATGGCAAAATCACAGTTACTCCACAAAGCGCGATAGGGGAGCATGACACCCTTACTATTACTGGTGGTACCGCTGGTATAGTTGATAATGGCTAATTCCTCAGCCTCGTCTTTGTGATAATGTAGGTCGGAAGGTTGAATGCCATTGGGGTACTTCTGGGCATAAATAGTATTGACGGCAGCATATGCCTGAGCAAACTTCTCTGTATTACTGGAGAGTACACTATAGTCAGCCAAAGAGATGATACCCTCCAGGTCGGGCATCTCAGTTGCTGTAAGACCTGGCCAAACCTTGTCGCCCACTAAAAGCAAACGGGATTCGCTATGATTGACTATATCATGAACCTGTGAAGGATGAAACTCGTGTAGAATAGGCACAGCTACAGCACCGTATGTGATAACACTGAAAAAAGCTGCACCCCAACGGCTCAGGTTGCGACCACATAATGCAATCTTATCACCTTTCTTTATGCCAAGCTCAGCATAGAGAATATGAAACTTCTCGATAATCTCGGCTACATCCTTATATTTGAAAGTAAACAATCCATAATCGGACATGGAATCGCAGTCCCAGTACTTTTGAATACTTTCCTGTACAATCAGATTATATGAGGGTACAACTATTTGCTCCATATTGCACAAAATCTTTAAATTTGTGCACAAAGGTAGGTTAAAGTTACCGTTTTTGCAAGAATTTACCGAACTTTTTGCACAAAATTAAAGAAAATGTGAAATTAATATACCCTCGGACCAAAGATTTTACTACCGATTCTTACCATATTACTACCATGATTAACGGCAATCATATAGTCGTCGCTCATACCCCATGAACGGATGGAGAAACTATCCACCTGTGCAAAGAAGTCTGTTTTAAGTTTATTGAACAACGTCTCTGCCTGTTGGAACTCACTGGCTATTTGAGCCTTATCCTCAACATTACTGGCCATACACATGATACCGCAGATACGTACATTTTCAAGTTGGCGCCATTCACCTTGCTTAACATAGTCGTACATTTCATCGGCAGAAAAACCGTATTTGGTTTCTTCCTGTGCAATGTGCAATTCTAACAGACAGTCGATAATCCGATTGTTCTTCTGGGCTTGCTTGTTTATCTCGACAAGCAGTTTATGCGTATCAACGGCATGAATCAACCGTACATAAGGGGCTATGTACTTTACCTTGTTCGTCTGCAGATGCCCGATGAAGTGCCACTCAATATCCTTGGGTAGCACTTCGAACTTTTGCTGAAGCTCCTGCACATGACTTTCGCCAAATATCCGATGACCGCCAGCATATGCGTCTTCGATCATAGCGGATGGATGGAACTTACTTACGGCAACAAGTTGAACATCGGTTGGAAGTGTCTGCTTAATCTCCTTGATTATCTTCGACGGGCTCATCATTCGGTTTAGATTTGAAAATGTCTATAATCTTCGTTTCGGTAATAGAAACTATTGTCCAATCTCCAAGAGTTCCATGCATTCCCTTATCAAGATTATTCAGTGCAGTACGGAAATCCTTTGCCTGAATCAGCATAGAGTGGACAATACGTTTCTCTGTACCTTTCTTTTCGTCGATACTGATGTATGCGACACGAGCCTTGAACCACTTATCGTCTGTGAGGTCCTCGCTTTCCATAAGTTCGGAAAGACGGGCTCTCTTGATGTCTGTGACGATGAACTCACCTGTCATATAGGGCTCCATCTCTTCTATAAAGCGCTTCTCAGCCTCAGTAAAACTGATGGCGTCAACTAAATAGGAATCTGTTGTTGTTTTGATAAGCCCATTGTCCATTGTCTTATCATATTTAACTTTACATTCAAACCATTCTGTCATATTAATCTATTTTTTACTGTTTATATTTTTGTTAAGTTAATGAAATAATCTTTTTAGCAAATCCAGACGTTTAATCTGTTTCAAATATTGTTCAATATTACGACGTTCTTCTTTCTTATACCAGAAAAAGAACATTCGTTGCTGTTGTTTGTCTTTTGGAGTTTTAGCCGAGAAGATAGGCTCGAGGGTGTACGGATGATATCCGGTTGCCCAACATGTGGTAGCAAGTGTAAGCGGAGTGGGGGTGAAATCCTGTACTTGTTCGAGCTGGAAATCCATATTTTTGGGGAAGCCGTTCCCTATGGCAGATATCATCGAATATCTTCTTGAACTGATGAAACAGGCGAAAAGATGGTTTGCGCATAATCTCCAAGACATAATCGGAAGTATGTTCAGGTGCCACCTTCAGTCTTCCGCTTACATGATGGACAATCAGCTCGCGTGTGTAATCTCTGGCTGCACGGTTCAGCGTTTCATCCTTCCAGTCGTGCAGCAGAAGGTCGTATCTTACGCCACTGCCAATAAAGCTTTTCTTTATATTGGGCATTCTATCCACTTCTCTGTATATTTCAAGAAGAGGACGGTGATCACCATTCAAGTTGGGACATATCTGAGGATGAATACACGAAGGACGTTTACATACTGCGCATGCTTTCAAGTTTTTACCATGCATCATATACATATTGGCACTGGGACCACCTAAGTCACTTAGATAACCCTTAAAATCCGGTTGCCTGGCTATCTGCCGGACTTCCTTGAGGATGCTCTCCTTAGAACGGCTCATGATAAATTTTCCCTGATGTGCACTAATGGTACAGAAAGCACATCCGCCAAAACATCCGCGATGAAGGTTGACACTGAACTTTATCATGTCATAAGCAGGAATGTGTTTGCCTTTATATTTAGGATGTGGCAGACGTGTGTAGGGCAGGTCGAAGCTATGATCAAGTTCTTCTTGGCTTAATGGCGGGAAAGGCGGATTTACTACTACCCACTTTCCTCTTGTTTCCTGCAAGAGTCGTTGTGCCTTTAGTTTATTGCTTTCCTCCTCGACATGACGAAAGTTATCGGCATGCAGTTTGAGGTTTGACAAACACTCCTCGTAACTGTGCAGCACAATATCATCTTCTTGGATTCCTCCGGGAATCTCGTGATAATCATATATAGATACCGTCTGTGGAACAACATTCCGCTTCTGAACGACATCCCGGAATGTTTTACGGGTTATATACGCTTCGCCATTCTCATCGTAAAACAGAGAAGGATGATAATCGGCCAATGCCTCCGACAGCAGATTGGAAAGCTGAAGTGTAGGTTTCTCGCCCATACCGTAAGTGATAATATCTGCCTCGCTGTCTATGAGAATACTGGGCATGAACTTATCTTTCCAATAGTCGTAATGCATTACCCGCCGCAGACTTGCCTCGATGCCGCCTAAGACAATTGGAACATCGGGATACAGATGCCTAAGAATTTGGGAATAGACGATGGTAGGGTATTCAGGCCTAAGGTCGTGTCGTCCGTCCGGACTATAGGCATCCTCGCTTCTCAGGCGTTTTGCTGCTGTATATTTGTTGACCATACTGTCCATACAACCAGGTGCAATGCCAAACCATAGTCTGGGGCGACCAAGTTTTTTGAAATCACGGAAATCTCCATGCCAGTCTGGTTGCGGTACAATACATACACGAAGCCCCTCGGCTTCAAGAAGCCTTCCGATAACGGCAGCACCGAAAGAAGGATGGTCTACATAGGCATCAGCACTGAAAAGTATTACATCTGCACAATCCCACCCGCGTAGTTCCATCTCTTTACGTGTGGTAGGTAACCAATCTGATAACTTATGTTCCATTAAACAGGAATTACTCTTCTGCAATATCCTCTTTAAGTGTAGGTCTCAATGCATCAAGTTTTTCTTTCTCCCAGTCGATAAAAAGGAGTATCAATTGGTGCAGACCAAAACATTTCATATTGTTATGGAATAAAACATTCTGGCATAAATCCAATAAATCTGTATCGGACGAATGGGATTCAAGTAGTGAACGGACGTTAAGTCTTAATTTATCCAGAACACTCTCGTCTACAATGCCATTACTATCCAGCAAGTCGCTGAAGAGCGAGTATTTCTCAATAGTCTGAAGTTGCCTCTCCGTAATCTCGATGGTTCGGGAAGCTTTCATGTTACAGATAATCTTATACATATTTATAATTATTAGTTATTATTCAAAAGAAATTGAACGGATGCATTAATTATATTTCTACGTACTGTCTCGTCAGTTATGCATTCCAAAGGAAAACCGAAAGAAATGGATTTTCTTTCAGTTCCATTGTAAGCAATTGCACAGGGCAAGTCTGTCTGTTTATACAGCATAGTACAGAAGGAGCCCTCTGTACCGCGTAACACATCGGCTGTTCTGACCCAATAATGCAACTCGTTGGGCCTATGGTATACCTGTACACTGGTATTCATTCCGTCGATGCTGGTAATACTGTCTAAGGGTAACGACTGTTCGTAGTTGAACTTAAAAACGTTGCTGGTAAACATTCGTTCTTCTGACCCTTGCATATCCGAGCCTATAAATGCACCACTCAATAACAGATTTCCGCCATTTGCCGCATACAGATTAATGGCAGACATCAGGTCGGATGTAAAGGTCTTGTAATTGCAAAGACTATATCCGTCTTGTTTCTGAGCTCCGAAAATAAGGTTTATAAGACAGAAGGAAGATGTGTCCAGTGTTGGCAGGGCAGAAGAAACACAACTGCTGATATTGTATTCTGTTGGTCCCGAAAGAATATCCTGGGCATATTGAGTGCAATAATCGTGGGTATTACCGGCAAGTATCAAACCTTCCAACTCGTTGCTACTCTCACCTATGGTATTCCAAGAATCTTTGCTGAAAATATATTGATTGCCGCAATAAACAGGTGATTTAACGTCCAACACTCCTGGATCGACATCCAGCCTGAAACCACGTAAAGAATCATTATCGACTGGCATCGGACCGGCAAGACGTTGGAAACCGTCCACCATCAGGATGCTTTTACATTCGGGTGATGACATATATGCGCATACTTCCTGATTAGAAAGGCTCTTTCCTCCATCGTTAACTGCACATACCCTAAAGCGGTATAATGTTTTGGGTTCGATGGCTAATGTCACAGATGTCTCATTGGCTGAAACAAGGATGCCATTATCATATCCTTTATTACCAACACTCGTATATATTATAAAATGTGTAGGTGCAGCGGAAGGCTCTAACTTGTCAACAGTAGGCATCCAGCTGAGAAGCACTTCGTTGTTATTTGCGTTGACAATAGCTGATAGGTGTTGAACGGGTAGGGGCTGAACACAAAAGTCGCTGTTCTGATGTACATTATTTATGTATTTAAGTACACCTTTATAGATTGCCCTGGCCATAGTGAATTTGAATGTAGGATCGTGAGCCATACGCATGTCCTGCCAGTTCTGATGACTCAGCATCTCGAGTATCATTGCCGGAACCTGTGGGTCGCGTGACTCACCATAGTTTTTGTCGTACAGCTGCCTGCGGTTCCAACTTCCATACGTCTGGGTGAGGTCGTTAGTTACCTGAGTCATCACAATATCTGCCAAATCCCGACTGGTAAGTCTGGAAAGTCCGGCACCCGTAACATTCTCGTAATAGCCCGTTGTATATATACCTAATGTACCTATATAAGAGTTATCCTTTCTGAAACCGGCATCACTATGAACAGCCAAGCTCAGTTCGAGAGGAACGCAAAGACCACTATCGCCAGGCAGGTAGGCACTTCCGCGAGCCAAATAGTTCTGAACATAAGAACGAGTGCGAATATCGTCGGAGTAATCGTCGGCCCCATCTTTTGAATATACTTCAAAGGGGAATCCAGACCATTGTACATTATAACGTGCACCCTCGAGGCATCGGGGTAATCCGCTCAGAACAAGGGGATTATTCATTAAGGTGTCACATCTGGCAATGTTGCCCATTCCTCCACCAAGTCTGATAGCATCTGCAGTTATTACGCCACGATAGTCACTATAGTTAGTAAGATAGATACAGTTCTGGTCATTTCTCCCTTTATCAAAGCGGAAGGTTCCCAGATAAACCCAAGTACCACCGCCCATCTGTTGATTAACCTTGTAACCAGATGCAACACCCTGATGTATAATTGTATATGTGGCATCACATACACTATTAGGTAAAGTCTTGTAGGAAACATAAACAGCATAATCTCCACTTTCTTTTATGTCAGGAACCCAAATAGCAGAACTGAGATGGCGTTTGTTATTCGTAGCTTCAATCATGCGGTAGGTTCCCTCCAAGAAAGGGTTTTGCTTGTCGGTATATACTTCATGGGACTTACAGAAACCGATTTCTCCACTTTCCCAATCAAACTTGGCATTATTCTCCTGATATATACCTTCTTTATCACCCATGTCATTGTCCACTATCACTTCATTTTTCTGCCAATCACGTTCGCGAGGTGTAAATACGACAGCTCCGGCATTTTCGAGCATGGGTATCAGGTAGGGGATAACAAAACTTTGAGTAAAAAGGTCTTCGGTCGTGCAATACAGATAGGGGCGTTGGAAAATCCATTCAGCATTCTTTACATTATAATACTTCCCGTGACTGGCCCATACACACAAATGTTTACCCTTCAATCCCTTATCAATGGAGTAGGGGATATTGACAGGTGAAACCCAGGAATTGCCTTTATAAAGGTTTTTACCATAAACTCTTATACTATCACGTTCTGTGAGAAGGCTGATAGGAATAAGTTTTTCTATTAGAACATCCTGGGCATATATAAGTATCTGGTAAGTGTTATAAGGTGCCTCTAATGACCTGCGTACATCTTCGTATATGTGTTGAACAAGAGTTGGAGTAAATGGCTGAGATTTAAATGCGTCATTCAGATAGATGGAATATCTCTTCTCGTCGTTATTTATATCTAAGTCTTCAATTTTAATCTTATCGGCAGACGAAAAAAAAGGATTCTGGTAATTTTCAAAATAGACAGCCAAGGGACTTTTCTCTTTACGTCTTTTCTGCGCATTACAATCTGAGCATACAGAAAGAAAAAGAATAAATACGACCACAATCCTGAAAAACATGCCTTTCAATTTTAAAAGTTACAACGCGAACTGGTGGGGATGTTTACCTGTAAAATTACGGAAATATTCTTTTATTTCCTGAAGCTGATTTTCAACGTCGCCATTAGGAATTATTTTTTTTGTGCAGACAATAGTCTTTGTCTTAAAATCCAAGCCATAGAGTAATATAGGAATGTCTGCTTTTAGAGCAATATAGTAAAATCCTTTTTTCCATTCGGAATTAGCCTTACGTGTTCCTTCCGGGGTAACACATACCCTGAACACATCAGCATTTCTGGCCATTTCTGCAACAGAATCTGTTACTTTCATTTTCTTATCTCTATAAACAGGGATTCCGCCCATCCGTCTCATCAATATTCCTAAAGGCCAGAAGAACCATTCTTTCTTCATTAAAAAAAGGTTAGATTGACCTGTAGCCGTCGTATACAGTTTACCGATGATAAAATCCCAGTTGCTAGTATGTGGTGCTAAAGCGATCACACACTTATCAGGTAAGACTTCAGTTACATTTTCGCTGAAACCTAACCAATCAAATAATATCTTTTTGCTTAATCTTTGAAGCATATTTTAATTAAGCTAACGCTTTAATGTGCTCGACAATCTCTTCTGTTCGAGTCAGTAATTCTTCACGCATCTTTTTGAAAAAAAGTTTCGTGCTGCCAGGTTCAACATGAGACAGTCTGCTTACCATATCATCTTGAAGTTTCAGAATGGTAAGCATAACATTTTCCACGTCTTTGATGTCGGTTTTGTTCTTGTAATGAAGCAATGCAACACATTCAGCAAACAGGTCGGCGCACAGCGAATTGATGTCTTTCTTAATCTCTCTCCTTTTCATAATATAAATATTTAAATGGTGACTAATTAAAGCAAAGATATAAAAAAATATTCAAACCTATGAAAAACAAATGTTTATTTTTAATAAAAAAGGAGAAATTTTATTCATTCTTTCTTTTTTTGCTTTACTTTTTGTAACTTTGCGCTGCAAAAAGTGAATATAACAATATTATAACATTAAAGAAGGATTAATTAGATTATGGAAAAAAGTGCATTGCAGGTAGCCCGTGCTGCCTATCAGCCTAAACTTCCAAAGGCTGCAGGGGCCTGTTGTTGCTATTGAAGGTGCAGCAACACAAAGTGTTGGTAATCAGGAAGAAATAAAGGCTATGTTCCCAAATACTTATGGTATGCCTGTTATTACTTTCAAGGCTGGCGAACAGAAAGCTCTTGAGCCCTTCAATGTGGGTATCATCCTGAGTGGTGGCCAGGCTCCTGGCGGACATAATGTTATTAGCGGCCTTTACGACGGCGTGAAGTCACTCAATCCAAACTGCAAGTTGTATGGTTTCCTGATGGGACCTGGCGGATTAGTTGACCACAAATATGTAGAGTTTACCGACTCTTTTATTGATGAATACCGTAACACTGGCGGTTTTGATATCATCGGTTCAGGTCGTACAAAGCTGGAGAAAGAAAGTCAGTTTGAAAGCGGTATAGAGATACTGCGTAAACTAGGCATCAAAGCATTAGTAATCATCGGTGGAGACGATTCTAACACCAACGCATGTGTCTTGGCTGAGTATTATGCTGCGAAGAAGTATGGCGTTCAGGTTATAGGTTGCCCCAAAACGATTGATGGCGATCTGAAGAACGAGCAGATTGAGACCAGTTTCGGCTTTGATACTGCTTGTAAGACTTATAGTGAGCTGATTGGTAATATTCAACGTGACTGTAACTCTGCTCGTAAATACTGGCACTTCATCAAATTGATGGGCCGCTCCGCTTCTCACATTGCACTTGAATGTGCTTTGCAGACTCAGCCCAATGCATGTCTGATTTCAGAGGAAGTAGAACAGAAAGAGATGTCTCTGGACGATGTTGTAACCTATCTTGCCAAGATTGTTGCTGATCGTGCTGCAGAGGGTAATAACTTCGGTACTGTCCTTATTCCCGAAGGCCTTATAGAGTTCATTCCTGCTATCAAGAAGTTGATTGCTGAATTGAACGAGGTTCTGACAGACCCCGCTACGGGCGAAAGCCGCGAGTTCGCTTCTAAGGACGAGCAGGTTGCATTCGTTAAGAGTCACATTGCTCCTGAGAACCTGGCTGTTCTGGAATCTCTTCCCAAGGATGTAGAGCGTCAGCTCTGCCTCGACCGAGATCCTCACGGAAACGTTCAGGTATCTCTTATCGAGACAGAGAAGTTGCTCTCTGCCATGGTGGCTAGCAAGTTAGCTGCATGGAAGGCAGAAGGAAAATACAATGGTAAATTCAGCGCTCAGCACCACTTCTTCGGTTATGAGGGACGTTGCGCAGCTCCCTCTAACTACGATGCTGATTATTGCTATAGTCTGGGTTACAATGCCAGCCGCCTTATTGCTAATGGCAAGACCGGCTATATGTCTATCATCAAGAACACTACTGCACCTGCAGAAGAATGGATTGCCGGTGGTGTGCCCATCACTATGATGATGAACATGGAGCGTCGTAATGGTGCTATGAAGCCCGTAATCCGCAAAGCTCTTGTTGAACTGGATGGAGCACCCTTCAAGTTCTTCGCAAGCAAACGTCAGGAATGGGCTAAGAATACCTGTTACGTTTATCCTGGTCCAATCCAGTATTGGGGACCTTCTGAGGTATGCGACCAGTGCACTAAAACACTTGCTTTAGAACAGAAGTAGTTTTCCTGATATAATTCCCCCCTCTTCTGTTCATGCAGAGTAGGAGAGGGGGTATTAAAAATATACCTGTCGACCTATTACTTACAATAGACTGAAAAACTTTCCTGTGGGTAAAAAACAGACTTCCTCATTGAAAAGAAACGGAAAAGGCAGAAAACCAAAAAAAATTAAATCCGTTTTTAAGAGGTATGCTGCGTATGTATGGGTTGGAATAATCATTGTCGCTGTTACATATATTGGCCTTTTTTACTATTTCTTTGTAAGTCCATATAGCTTCAGATGGAAGGCCATATACGGTGAGCCAGAATATCCGGAAGGGTATAATGTCAGAGGCATTGACATCAGTCATTATCAGAATAACATAAAATGGGAAAAACTTAGAAACGCTTCTCTTAATAATGACCCTGTCCGTTTCATCATCATAAAAGCCACAGAAGGCAAAGATCTCTACGACGACGATTTCAATGACAATTTTTTCCAGGCTCAGCAAAATGACTTCATTCGTGGCGCATATCATTTTTTTGTCCCTGGTGTAGATGCTGAGGCACAGGCTAAATTTTATCTTCATCAGGTACATCTTGTTCCTGGAGATTTACCTCCTGTACTTGATATAGAGAAAACAGGGAAGCTTACCAAAGCGCAGTTACAAAAAGATGTAAAAACATGGTTGGACATTGTTGAAAATAAATACGGAGTTAAACCGATTTTATATACAAGCTATAAATTCAAAATGGATTATCTCGATTCACCAATATTCAATGAATACCCATATTGGATTGCACATTATTATATAAATAAGCTTGAATATAAGGGCGATTGGGTATTATGGCAACATACTGATTGTGGAAAAGTTGATGGAATTAAAGGTTTTGTAGATTGTAACATTTTCAACGGTACTGTCAAAGACCTCGAGGCATTCACTATAAAAGAAAAAGAAGAACTTGTTCCGGAACAGGAGATAGAAGAATAACAGAAAGAATTATTTTCTAAACATAATCACGATTAGAGAAAATAATGGCCAAAATAATTACAGGAGCGCAATATGCGGCAAAGAAATACATTGAATTACCTGTCAGAGAACCTCAGGAACTGATGGAATTCATGTTAAAACAGATGTCTGGTATAAGCAAAAATCGCGTTAAGGATTTGCTTACAGGACATGCTGTAACCGTAGACCGTAAACTTGTAACACAATATAACCACATGCTTAAAGTCGGTGAGATGGTAAGAATCTCACGACATAAACGTAGCACTGAACTCATAAACAAGCATATAAAGATAGTTTATGAAGACAAAGACATAGTTGTCATTGAGAAACAACCTGGCATTCTAAGCATGGCTTCTTCTCCTAATCAGTTTTGCGTAAAATCTATCCTCGATGAGTATTTCCACAAACGACACTTTAAATGTACAGCTCATGTCGTTCACCGTTTAGACAGAGAAACATCAGGATTGATGATTTATGCCAAGAGTGTTGAAATGGAACAAATTCTCGAAAATAATTGGCATGATATCGTATATGACCGTCGATATGTGGCTGTTCTCTGTGGCAGTATGGAACAAGAAGGCGGCACTATACATTCCTGGCTTAAAGATAACAAAGCTTTCGTTACTTACAGCAGTCCGACCGACAATGGCGGTAAAGAAGCTATAACACACTATCATCTGTTAGAGAAAAACAATGACTACAGTCTCGTAGAAATGCGGCTTGAAACAGGGCGGAAAAATCAGATTCGTGTGCATATGAAAGATCTTGGTTATCCTGTGGCAGGAGATATGAAATACGGAAACGGGCGCGATCCGTTAGGTCGCTTAGCACTTCATGCATACCGACTGAATTTCTATCATCCTCGTACAGGAGAATCTATGACATTTGAAACCCCCTTCCCCATTTCTTTTAGGAAAATATTTGAAACAACTAAAAAATAAATATTATGAGAAAAGGATTATCCATTTTATCGGTATTATTAGTTATTGTGTTGCTTTCATCTTGTAAGGCCTATAACTATCAGAAGAATACAAAGACTGATGCATCTTCTTTACTTGACAACGCCTTGTCAGGAAACACATCTCAGACTACAACAGACCTGCTAGGACGCGTACTTTCTTATATTTTATATGGTAACACCATCGACCAGGACAACATTATTGGAACCTGGACATACGCTTCACCTAAGGTTATTTTTGAAAGTGAAAATATCCTTGCCAAAATCGGTTCAGACATTGCTTCAGATAAAATCGAGAAAACACTTGGTGACCAATTGTCACGTATTGGTTTTACCCAAGGCAAGACGAATCTGACCTTCAATAAAGACAATACCTGCAGCTTTACATATGGAAACCGCACTTATTCAGGAACATATAAGTTCGATACATCAGCAAACAAATTAACAGTTACAGGTGCTCTTGGCGTTGGAACTGTTAAATGTACTGCATGTAAGAACGGAAATGAACTATATTTGCTTTTTGATTCAAACAAGGTTCTTTCTATTTTAACAGCCCTCAGCAATTCACCTGTTGGTAATTCTACTGCATCATCTGTACTTGGAAATTATAAGGGTTTAAAGCTGGGTTGGTCTATGACAAAGTAATTTTCTTACAGAAAATAAAACTATCTTTTGGATGTGTGCCGAATTATTTGTAATTTTGCACCTCGAAAAAATTATTTTCTTTATAAAACAATGAATATATCTTATAAATGGCTTCGTGAATACGTCCAGACGGACCTTTCTGCACAAGAGGTTGCAGAAGCACTTACAAGCGCAGGATTAGAGGTTGAAGGCGTAGAGGAAGTTCAGAGTATAAAGGGAGGCTTGGAAGGCCTTTGGATTGGTAAAGTTCTCACATGCGAGGCACACCCAAACAGTGACCACATGCACATATGTACAGTTGATGTTGCTCAGGAAAATCCTTTGCAAATAGTCTGCGGTGCGCCCAATGTTGCTGCCGGTCAGAAAGTAATTGTTGCAGTTGTAGGAACAAAATTGTATGATGGTGACGAATGCTTTACCATCAAACGAAGCAAGTTGCGTGGTGTAGAAAGTTTTGGCATGATATGTGCCGAAGACGAAATTGGAATCGGTACAGATCATAATGGGATTATTGTACTTCCTGACGATGCTATTGTCGGAACACCAGCTGCGAAATACTATAACATCGAAAGCGATTATATTATCGAGGTTGATATTACACCTAATCGTGCCGATGCGTGCAGCCACTATGGTGTAGCTCGTGACCTTTATGCATGGCTAATACAAAACGGATATAAGTCATGCTTGAAGCGTCCTACGTGCGATGATTTTAAAGTAGATGATGAATCACTGCCTATCGACATTGAGGTGGAGAACACCGAGGCATGCCCAAGATACTGTGCCGTTTCTCTTACAGGTTGTCAAGTTAAGGAAAGTCCAGAGTGGCTACAGAACAAGTTACGTGTTATCGGTTTACGTCCCATCAATAACATTGTAGATATTACCAACTACATCATGATGGCATATGGACAGCCACTTCATTGTTTTGATGCCGATATGATTTTAGGTAAAAAGGTAGTCGTTAAGACAATGCCTGAGGGTACACCTTTTATTACTCTCGATGGTGAAGAACACAAACTGTCTGACCGTGACTTGGCTATATGTAATGCAAAGGAGCCCATGTGTATTGCCGGTGTATTCGGTGGTAAAGGAAGCGGTACTTATGATAGCACTGTTAATGTGTTACTGGAAAGTGCCTACTTCAATCCCACATGGATTCGTAAGAGTGCACGTCGTCATGGACTTAGCACGGATGCAAGTTTCCGCTTTGAACGTGGCATAGACCCCAACGGACAGATTTATGCACTGAAGCAGGCTGCTATACTGGCAAAGGAATTAGCTGGCGCTAAGGTAAGCATGCAGATAGTAGATGTTTACCCTAATCCCCTACCCGACTTTAATGTTTCTCTAAAATATAGCTATGTGGATACTCTTATTGGCAAGCACATCCCTGCCGAAACCATCAAGAGCATTGTTACAAGCTTGGAAATGAGGATTAAAAATGAGTCGCCAGAAGGCCTCGACCTTATTGTTCCTGCCTATCGAGTTGATGTTCAGCGTCCTTGTGATGTTGTTGAGGATATTCTCCGCATATACGGATATAACAATATAGAAATTCCCTCTACCCTAAAGAGCAGTTTGTCTGTCAAGGGTGAACCGGACAAAAGTCATAAACTTCAGAATATTATCAGCGAACAACTCGTTGGATCCGGATTCCGCGAAATTCTGAATAACAGTTTACAACGTGGCGCTTACTATGATGGACTGGAGAGCTATAAGAGTGAAAATCTGGTTAAACTCCTTAATCCCCTAAGTCAGGACCTGAACTCTTTACGCCAGACTCTCCTATTTGGCGGATTGGAAAGCATAGCACGAAACACCAACTACAGAAATACAGATCTCAAGTTCTTCGAGTTTGGTAATTGTTATAAGTTCCAGGCTGAAAAGCGTTGTGATGACATAATTCCGGGTGTTAGCAGCAGTCGTGACCCAGAGGTTATCAAACATGTTCTTGACGCATATTCCGAAGATTATCATCTAGGTCTTTGGGTTACTGGCAAGCGTGTTACAGGCAGTTGGGCGCATTCAGATGAAGATAGCTCCTTTTACGAGCTAAAGGCTTACGTTATGAATATTCTAAGTCGTTTGGGAGTTCCGTTTGGAATGCTTGTGTTTGTACAGGGAACATCTGATATATTCGACAAGAGTATACAGGTTCAGAACCGCGGCGGGAAAGTACTTATAGAAATGGGAATCGTCAGTCATAAGATTCTTAAAGACTTCGGTCTGTCAGCTTCTGTATATTTTGCAGATTTACGTTGGAAACAGCTTATGAAGACTATCAAAAATCAAGCTGTCACCTATACCGAAATCAGTAAGTATCCTGCTGTAAGTCGTGACTTGGCCTTGCTAATTGATGAGAACATAGAATTTGAGCAGATTGAGAAAATTGCATATCAGACAGAGAAGAAACTCCTAAAGGGTGTTAAACTGTTCGATGTTTACGAAGGCAACAAACTGCCCGAAGGCAAGAAGTCATACGCTGTCAACTTTATCCTGCAAGACAATGAGAAGACGTTGAACGACAAGCAGATTGACGCAATTATGCAAAAACTCATCACCAACCTCACCACCCAACTGAAGGCAGAATTGAGATAACAATTTTGAATTACGAATTAATAGATATGAATTAATAAATATGGGAAGAGCATTTGAATATCGTAAAGCTACAAAGCTTAAGAGATGGGGCCATATGGCCAAGACATTTACACGTCTGGGTAAACAGATTGCCATAGCAGTAAAGGCAGCCGGTCCAGAACCCGAAAATAATCCTGCACTACGTTCTATTATAGCTGTTTGCAAGCGAGAGAACATGCCAAAAGACAACATAGAGCGTGCTATTAAAAACGCAATGGGAAAAGACCAGAGTGATTACAAGTCTGTTACTTACGAAGGATATGGTCCTCATGGAGTTGCAATCTTTGTTGATACGCTAACAGATAACACAACACGTACTGTTGCCGATGTACGTAGTGTTTTCAATAAGTTCAGCGGTAATATGGGTACAACTGGATCTTTAGCTTTTCTCTTTGACCATAAGTGTGTTTTCACTTTCAAGAAAAAAGCTGACATGGATATGGATGACTTCATCCTCGAGATGATTGACTGTGGTGTAGAGGAAGAATATGATGAGGAATATGATGAAGATAAGGATGTAACCACCATCACCATATATGGTGAGCCAACCAGTTACAATGAAATCCAGAAGAAACTCGAGGCGGATGGTTTTGAAGAGGTCGGCGGTGAATTCACTTATATCCCCAATGACCTGAAGGATGTTACGCCCGAACAGCGAGAGACTATTAACAAGATGATCGAGAAGTTGGAGGAGTTCGACGATGTTCAGACTGTATACACCAATATGAAGCCAGAGGAGGAATAATAAAATCCCCGACTCTATAGCAAAATAGAAAAACCTTCCGGATATTTTCTGGAAGGTTTTTTATTGATAAAATATTAACATTAAAAAGGTGGATTATCTGCAGAAAGTCCAGCAAATGGTGATTCATCCTCTGAAGAGAGCTGGTTCTGTGCATTAGCCATCTCTTCTGGTGAAAGTTTCTCTGCCACAAAACGTCCACCCATGTCGCTAGACTTCTCTCCAGGTAATGGGATGTGCGTTTCCAAGTCCTCAAAGCGGGCAAACTCACTCTTGAACTGCAACTTGATATCTCCCACTTGTCCATTTCGGTGCTTGGCAATGATAAACTGAGCTAGACCTCTCCAGCTCTGCCCCGACTGGTCAGTATAGATGTGGTAATATTCAGGACGGTGGATAAAGCAGACAATATCAGCATCCTGCTCAATGGCACCGGATTCACGCAAGTCACTCAACTGTGGACGCTTTCCTTCCTCACCTTCACGATTCTCAACTCCACGGTTTAACTGACTTAATGCAATAATAGGAATATTCAACTCCTTGGCCAACCCTTTCAGCGAACGGCTGATTGTCGATACTTCTTCTTGTCGGCTATTAATATTCAATCCACTAGCATGCATCAACTGTAGATAGTCAATCATGATGACCTTAACACCATGTTCACGAACGAGTCGGCGCGCTTTAGTCTGTAACTCAAATACGGTAAGCTGAGGCGTATCATCTACATAGATAGGAGCATCCCAAAGTTGACGTACCCGAGCATCCAACTGGCCCCACTCGTAAGGTTGTAACTGAGCACTACGTAACTTCTCGCCACTTATTTCACTCACATTTACCATAAGACGCTGAACCAACTGTTCATTGCTCATCTCCAAAGAGAACATTGCAACCGGCACACCATTGTCAACAGCCATTTTCTTAAGCATACTCAAGACAAATGCAGTTTTACCCATTGCAGGACGGGCAGCTATAATAATTAAATCACTGTTCTGCCATCCACTTGTCATCTTGTCAAGTTCTTCAAATCCAGAACTTAAGCCACTTAAGCCACCTTCACGTGCAGCAGCCTGTTTCAACAGCTTATATACATTGTCTATGACAGGATTAATTTGGGTGTAATCTTTCTTTAGATTTTTCTGCGAAATAGAAAACAGTTGGCTTTCAGCTGTTTGCATTAAATCTGCTACATCAATAGTTGAGTCAAACGCTTGTGTTTGAATATAGCTAGCAAACGTAATTAGTTGACGGGCTAGAGATTTTTGAGCAATAATTTTAGCATGATACAAGATATGGGCACTACTGGCTACTTCCGCATTAATCTGCATCAGATAAGTATTACCTCCAGCATCTTCAAGCATTCCAGTTCGCTCTAACTGGTCACAAACGGTCATAATATCAACAGGCTTCTGTTCAACATTCAATGTTTGAATAGCCTGAAAAATAATCTGGTGGCGTTTATCATAGAAACTCTCTGGTTTCAGTACTTCTGCCACAAGCCCCCAAGCTTCCTGCTCCACCATTAAAGCTCCAATCACAGCTACCTCCATATCCAGACTCTGTGGCTGCTTATGACCGTACTGATCGACACTAGGCACTTCAACAATCTTTGTTGTCTGCTTTCTTCTCTCTGCCATTTGTTACTTTAAGTATATATTTGATATGCAAAGTTAAAGAAAAGTTTGAATAACAGAAAGACTTCATCATTAAAAATAAAGAAAAATCACTTCGTTTGATTACCTGGTGAAAAAATATTTATATCTTTGTATTAGATAAGTAATATTACTTTATGAAAATTAAACTAAAAACAAATCATTACCATGAGTAAGAATACATCAAAAACTTATCAAAAGGAGAAAAAAAACTTTTCTCGCCGGCAGTTTATTACAACTACTGCCACTGGTATTGCCGGATTTATGATCCTGCCAAGTTTTACTTTGAATGGTGTAAGGATTGCTCCAAGTGACAGAGTGGTATTGGGCTTTGTCGGATTGGGCCAGCAAGGATGTAGTGACTTTCGTAGTTTTGCAGCATGCCCTGGCGTACAGGTTGCTGCTTGCTGCGATGTAGACAGCATTAAACAAGAACGCTTCCGAAGGTATGTTACAAAATGGCAGAAGGACAACAAGATGCCTGTTCGCTGTGATGTTTATGAAGAATACGAGCGAATGCTCGAAAGAAAAGACATTGATGCTATAGAGATAGCAACACCAGACCATTGGCACGCATTGGTAGCAATACATGCACTACAGGCAGGAAAAGATGTATATGTTCAGAAACCTTTGGCCTATACTATAACGGAAGGGCTAGCCATTCAGCGTGCAGTCAGGGCAAATAATCGTATATTACAGATGGGAAGTCAACAACGCAGTTCTCATGAATTTCAAACAGCTATTGCATTGGTTCGTAACGGATCATTAGGTGATATTAAGGAGATTCATGTTCGAGTAGGTGATCCACCCAAGCCTCTTGACTTGCCAGAGATGCCTGTTCCTGACAATCTGAATTTCAATCTATGGATGGGACCACTAAACAATCCTAAGATACATTACCATTCTGATCTTTGTCCAGTAGTTTCTCTTGACCCTGAAGAGAACGAGAAACTATGGGGGGCATGGCGTTGGTATGAGGAGACGGGAAACGGATATCCTGCAGACTGGGGTGCTCACATGTATGACATTGCACAGGCTGCCATAGGTATGGACGGACTAGGCCCTGTAGAGTTTATCCCACAGGGATATAACGGTATAGAATATGCAACCATGAAGTATGCCAATGGTATAATCATGCAAGAACGCCCATTTACAGACGACAAAGAGGCAAGAGGTATTAAGTTCATCGGTGACAAGGGATGGCTCAAAGTAGCACGTGGATACATTGAGTGCTCAGACAGCAAACAGCTAAAAAAACAACAAGAGTCTATTGCTGCCGGGCAATATGAGGTTAGTGCTCCTCACATGCAGAACTTCATAGACTCAATACGTAATCATAAAGATCCCATAGCACCTGTTGAGTATGGGTGTAGCACTAATACCTTATGTTGTTTGTTTAACATCGCAAGAGAACTAAAGCGACCTGTACACTGGAATCCAGCCACACTATCATTTGGCGATGACAAAGAAGCATTTGCTCACCGTCTTTATTATTATGATTACAGACGTCCGTATACACTTCCATACCTGGAACGTCGTGGATAAAAAGGAAGAATAATGTATAAGACTGTTTTAGAGATACAACGAAGAATGGTTGCTGCTGGATTGACATTGGCTACAGCTGAGAGTTGTACAGGGGGCGGAATAGCCAAAGAAATCACAAAAGTAAGCGGTTCTTCGGAATATTTTCAAGGAGGTATTGTTGCATACCAGAACCAAATTAAAGTAGAGTTTTTAGGTGTCAACACAATTGATATAAGCAAATATGATGTAGTCAGTGAACCAGTAGTAAGACAAATGGTACGCGGTGCATGCAAAATGTTTGGAACCGATTATGCTATTGCCAGCACGGGATATGCCGACAAAGGTTCTAACGGTATACCGTCAGGCACCATTTGGATTGCATGGGGTACAAAAGAGCGAATCATCACAAAATGTCTTACACAAAACATTGACAGGGAAACTAATACTCAACATGCAATAGATGAGGCCTTAAAAGGACTGCTAAAAAGCCTTCAGTCATTAGAATATAGTTAGAATAGTATAAGAAAATTCGTGTTTCAACACATATTGAAAGATAAAGGCTCTCAGGAACAAATCCGAGAGCCTTCGTCTTTTTAATAATTGAAATTTTCTTCTGAAATTTACTTCAGAGAAAGTGTTAATGTCTTAGCATCTTCGACAACATTCAGTTTGTCTTCACGAAGGAGCCAACCCATAGCAAGATAAAGTTCCTTATCGCTCTTCAAGCCAGCAGCCTTCTTAACATCCTTAGATGCCATAGCACCATTCTCGTTAAGTGCAGTCCAAACTGCACCTGCAAGTGTACCAACTGTTTCAGTCATAGTTATCCTTTGTTAATTAAGTTGTTGAATAAACTATTTTATTCACTGCAAAGGTACGGCAACTTTTAACTATCTTGTTTAAAAATTGTACAGAATATTTATAAGTATGGCACTTTCTTGACACAAATCAAGGCATTACTTGTATTTATTTGTAATCTTTGGGTGTAAATTTCTGTAGCATAAGTATTTTTCCGCTTCGAGCACTATGATATCGATAGCAGAAAGAGATACCTGCATCTTTTAATGTCTTAAGCTGAATGCTGTTCTTAATATCAGAAAGCAGCTGCTCTCGGAACTTGTCATATAATTCTTGTGTATATAGCGAATCAATATCCAGATTGTCCGTGACTGTATAGTTGTAATAATAAGAACGTTTTACGATGCTGAATGTACAGCTGTCTAACGTTGTGAACTGGTCTATGGTTTTGGGGCAGTTCTTAAGTGTAAACTGCCTGGCCTCTTGATAAATGCGTTCTTCAAGGGTTTGCTTCTTACACCCAGTAAGGGCGATGAGAATTAATATAAGAAGGATTATATACCGATTCATATTATCAGATAAATAAAAAAGCCCCTCCTCATGCTATTGAGGAGGAGGCTACATTATAATAATTATTTAACAACTTGATTAATGAGACGTACCAGGTCAGCAATGGTTAGACGACCGTCACCATCAACATCACCATACTCTTTTTCTGTACCTGCTGGAGCTTTTAATACAAGAGTTTTTGCTAACACCTCAACATCAATTTCGTTTATAACCTCATCTTGATTTATATCGCCCCACCCTGCTGTCTTGGAAGGACTTTCCGGCAAAAATGGGAGCATAATCTGATCCGGTTTTTCTTCCTCCGATAACTTTGTAACAAAGTATGAGCTAAGAGCAGGTAGCTGAGTCGACTTACTTATATATTCAAAAGCTGTACCATCGGCATTCAACATATATACATTTTTCAATGAAGGTTGATAGGTGGACCCAAACAAATTATACGTATCGCTGCTGATAATCATTCTATCCGAACCAGTGGTATAGAATGGTTGTTTGTAGCCAGTAAAAGTAATAGTGAGTCCGCGGAACAGACTGTCGCAAGCAATAAGATAAGGAGTATTCGCACGTAATTCCTTAGCAGGTGTAAAGATTGGATTACCTTCATCAGTTATTGCGGAAAACTCATATATCCAGAAATGGTTCAGAGAATCGTTCAGTTCATAGGTAAACTCTCCTCTAGAAATTGATTCTGGAGTAAAAGGCAATGTAAAAGCATGCCATCCGATACCGGTTTCTGCTTCTGCAGGGAATGTATAATGGAAGTATGCAGTATCAGCTTCAAAATAATCTGGAACATAATACGGATGCTCAGAATATAAATTAACCACATTGGCAGAACCGTCAACAACCATATTTGCTTCCGTTACAGTACCTGTGGGAATACGTGTACAATCCTTAAAGTAATAGATAGTATTAGGATTCTTATTTGATGCCATACGTGATACTGCAACATTGCTAATATATGTAGCAATGGCAGATGCGGGAGCTGAAAGGATACCTTTTGATGCCTGACCTACAACCAATCCACTGCTCTTCCAGTATAGGATACCGGCCTTGGGCACCCAACTGTGATCCCAAATGCCACCACCAGAAATATTAGCAGCAGAATTTGATACAGCTATATGATAGGTATCATCAAAGTTAAGATTGTTGAACTGGAAGGATGCTGTTGACGTCTTGCCAGGTTCAATAGACATCTCTACACCACTTGACGTAGAACTCCAGGCTGTATTGCTTCCCTTAGGTTGTCTCCACACTTGCAGTTTAATATGATCATGGAAAGCTTCTTTACCGGTATTTCTAATCGAAACGGTACCGATTAGTTTGTTACCATAAACAATATTGCTAGTGGCATTGTGGATGGTAAATCCAGTGACTGTTAAACTTGCTTTATGTGCCTGAGCTGCAGGGACGACCTCCATTGTGGTCTGTCCCAATACATTTGAGCCATCGCTACCACGACATATCCAAATATTATAAATTCCGGTTTCTGAAGGCTTGAAGAAGAAAGAGACTTCAGCTGTACCACCTTCCTTTATATTCACAATAGAATGACTCTTAGAATCCTCCTTTGTATTTGTTTTACCAATAAAGAGATAACATGTATGCGAAAACTCATCGGCATGATTACGGAAGGTAACTTTAACTTCTTGCGTCTCGTCAACAGCCAAAGTGCCTGGGAAAACTATAGTATCTACACTAATATCTTCTACCGGTTTTACGTAAGTAAGGGTTATGTTCTTTGCTTCATCCACCTCGGCAAGAATATAGTTACGCTTAAGGTCTAATTCAGGGCGCCAGATTTTGTTAGCTGTAAGTTTGCTGGCAGGAGAAAGGCGATACGTACCTGGCTGCAAACGTCCCTTTATGTTAAAGCTCTTGGTATTATATGTATTCTTACTCATATCTGTGATGGTCTGAGAAGCACCTACTAAGGAGAGAGAGTTGTCATCGTTGATCTTAACAATACCAGTATTGAAACTGTTAGTGGCACCGGTCCAATTAAGGAATTTACCGGAGATAGTAGTTCCAGAAACTGTAATATCGTGAATGGTCATACATGTTGATTTTTCTGTCCTGACATTATCAGGTAGACGAAGATTGAAAAGAGCTCCTTGGCTCATACTGTAACCATCGCTACTGCTGCTTGCTCCAATACCGCTATTATCGCCAGGATTAAGGATACCGATAAGGAACCACCCGTCTGAGCCTCCGCCCCATCCCCAGTTAACATGAAAAAGTTGTTCACCGTCGAAACCGTCTATAACAAACGCATGGCCACCACCAGAAGAGTGACCATTAAATAGAACGGGAAAACCGGAATTCAACTCATTGTAAATAAGATCAAACCATTCATCAATACTGCAACTGCTACGGTCAACCCAATAAGCACTGTCATCGAAACCAAACATATTGACAAAAACGTCTTTTGCATTAGAGGTAACGGCACCTGAAGACGGACCGTAATGCATTTGAACAGCCTGTCCGCACATATGCATCAGATTAGCAACAGCAGAATCCTGTTTATTTGCTATGTGTCCACTTGGCCAGCTGTATGTATCGCAAATATTATCCCAGTCAATAAGAGTATTACGAGGAATAGCTTTCTGCGAAACTGTCTTCTGAGAACCGTTTTTCTTTGATGTGTATGTAATACTATATGCCGGGATAATAGCTTTTGTCTTAGCAGGAAACTTATAGAAGTTAACCACCTGAGCCATAGCAGTAGCCACACATCCAGCTGCAGGACCTGTCTTCTTTGGAAGAGCTGTTGCCTCTTTCTCATCATCTTCTAAATAATAATAAGGACAAGTAATATTATATGGCTGTCCCTGATCCCAGCGCGAATTTATAAGCACTGGTATGCTATGACGAGTTGAGCGGGTCATCTTTCGTGCTCTTATAGCATGCTTGTCAACGGTTATGTCGTTGTCTGCCAAAAATTTAATCTGGTCAACATACAACTGCAGCCACGACTTCATGTTCTCCGGAATAGCATCTTCATCGAAAGAACCATTGTCTACGTAACCAAGAATCTCTGGTGTACGATCATCACCCGAAACAATAACATACCCATTTCCGCCCTCAGCATTGAACACATAGTAATAAGCACTCTGGGGCTCTCCTGCTACACTCCTAACAGAACGATAAGGTGTCCTGCCTTGGTTTAGTATCTTCCCCTTTGAAATCAAATACTGCTGAGCTATGTTAAAAGCCTCAGACTTACTAACAGACTCAGCATTTGCCATAAAGGAAAACAATGCAGCTAAGATAAATGTAAAAACAATTCTTTTCATAAAATATTTGAAATAAGGTTATATACATTATTCGTAACCATTAGGATTGTTCTTCTGGAAATTCCAAGAGTCACGACACATTTCCTCAATGCCAAACTTTGCTTCCCAACCTAATTCTGCCTTAGCTTTTGCAGGATTACAATAACAGGTGGCAATATCACCCGGACGACGAGGTTTTATGACATAAGGAACCTTTAGGCCATTAGCCTTTTCAAAAGCCTTAACAACATCCAAAACAGAATACCCATGACCAGTACCTAAATTATAAATGGCCAGGCCCTTGTTTTCCTGAATAGCCTTGAGCGCACAAACGTGACCGTTAGCTAAGTCAACAACATGAATATAATCACGAACTCCAGTACCGTCGGGAGTATCATAATCATCGCCAAAGACGCCTAATTCTTTACGAATACCAATGGCTGTTTGTGTAATATATGGCATCAGATTATTTGGAATACCATTAGGATTCTCTCCTATCAGGCCAGATTCATGAGCACCGATTGGATTAAAATAGCGCAGAAGAACCACATTCCATTCTGGATCTGCCTTCTGAACATCCATTAGAACTTGCTCAATCATGGATTTAGTCCATCCATATGGATTGGTGCATTGTCCCTTAGGACATTCTTCAGTAATAGGAATGATGGCAGGATCACCATATACGGTAGCACTGGAAGAGAATATGATATTCTTACAACCATGCTGGCGCATTACGTCAAGCAGAACAAAAACACCATTCATGTTGGTTTCATAGTACATCAGAGGTTTGGCAACAGATTCGCCCACTGCCTTAAGCCCAGCGAAATTGATAACAGCATCTATCTTATGATCTGTGAAAACTTTATCCATAGCTACACGATCACGGATGTCAGCCTCGATAAGGGTAACCTTATGACCGATAATTTTCTCAACACGACGAATGGCCTCTGGTTGTGAATTATAGAAGTTATCAACTACTACTACGCTATGACCAGCCTTATCTAACTCGATTAGGGTGTGGCTACCGATATAACCCGCACCACCTGTTAATAGAATATTCATATTGATTATTATAATTATACAATTTAAATTAAATATATCCTCACTTAAGACAGTTTGCCGAAATTAGACGTTATAGCCCAAACAGAGTCTTTAGTCCATTGTCCACACCACTGAATCCCATGAAGGCCATTGCCAGTAAGCCTGCCGTTACCAAAGCAATGCTCATACCCTGAACACCTTTAGGAACGTTCATCATACTAAGATGTTCGCGAATGCCGGCAAATACAATCAAAGCTAAAGCAAAACCGATTGCTGTGCTTAGAGCAAAGACAACACCAGTCAGCAGGTTGGGCTCCAATCCCTGTGAAGCGTATGTTCCGTTAGCTACCAAAATAGCAACACCAAGAATACAACAGTTAGTAGTAATAAGAGGAAGAAAAACACCCAGCGCCTGATACAACGCAGGAGCAGACTTCTTTAAGATAATCTCAACCATCTGCACTAAAGCTGCAATAACAAGGATAAAAGCGATAGTCTGAAGGTACTCCAAGCCAAAAGCTTCCAGTACATACTTCTGAATCAGATAGGTAACGATGGTAGCAAGGGTAAGAACAAAGGCTACGGCGGCACCCATACCAATAGCAGAATCTACCTTCTTGCTAACGCCAAGGAACGGACAGATTCCCAAAAACTGCGACAGGACAATATTGTTAACAAATATCGCTGTGATAAATATAAGAAAGTATGCCATATTATATCGATTTGACAATTATTATTTATGATTTTATCTTGTTGACTAGAGCAATAAGGTAACCAAGAGCTATGAAGGCTCCAGGAGCCAATACAAATACAAGAGCACCATAATTCTCTGGGAAGAGCGTAAAGGAAAATATCTTTCCGGTTCCCAAAATTTCACGGACAGCACCTAATAATGTAAGGGCAATGGTAAATCCGAGTCCCATGCCAATGCCATCGAAGATACTGCTGACGGCAGAGTTTTTAGCGGCAAAAGCTTCGGCACGACCCAAAATAATGCAGTTTACCACTATCAGAGGAATAAATAGGCCAAGACTTGCATCAACCTCCGGTGCATAGGCTTTAATAAGCATTTGCAGAATAGTTACCAAAGAAGCGATCACCACAATGAATGACGGTATTCGTACCATATCAGGGATGAGATTCTTGATAAGAGATATTATAAGGTTACTGAAAATAAGAACAGCTGTGGTAGCAAGTCCCATATTCATTCCATTAAGAGCACTGCTGGTAGTTCCCAATGTAGGACACATACCCAGGAGAAGCACAAAGGTAGGATTCTCCTTAACAATTCCATTCAGTAGAACTTTCATATTATTCATAACGTTTCCTCCTTACCTTAATTAATTATTTTTCTGTTGACTGGCTCCACTAACACCATCAGCATTGTCATCCTTGTCCAATGTTTGGTGATAAGCCTGATTAGCGGCATTTACTGCACGAAGGAAAGCACGTGAGGTAATCGTGCTGGCTGTGATAGCATCAACATCTCCACCATCCTTACTGACTGTGAGTTCTTTTTCAGTAAGATTACGTCCGATGATATCACCCTTCTGACCTTTCTGGAACCATTCACTGGCTTTGGCACCAAGACCTGGTGTCTCATGCGTCTCAAGTATGCTATATCCTAAGACTACACCATTAGGATCAATACCTACCATAATAGTTAGTCCTCCACCAAAACTTGCATTCTGAGGGTCGACAGCCTTTATGGCAACACCTTTCTCGCCAGCATTCATAACAATAAAATTGCAATTATCATAGATAACTGTGTCTATCTGCTGCACCATTACATCGCCACCACCCAGAACTTTAGCAATAGCATCCTGCTCACTCTTCTCTTTCAGTTGCTGAATGGTATCCTTAGTCAACTCGTTGACCGAGGCGAGAGCAGCACCGGCAACCAGAGCAATTCCGGTAAGTACACCGGCCATATTATACCATGTAGATTTAAGTTTTTTCATTTTTTTACCTCCTCTCCGAATCTTTGAGGTTTACAATAGGTATTAATAAGAGGAGTGAATGCATTCATAATGAGAATAGCAAACGACATGCCCTCAGGATAAGCACCCCAGTTACGTATAATAACTGTAAGTATACCTATACAAACACCATAAATAATCTGTCCTTTGGCTGTCATGGGAGATGTTACATAATCTGTTGCCATGAAACAGGCGCCTAACATAAGACCGCCACTACAGAGAACTTGTGTAGGCATTGCATAAACAGGACTGCAAGCATGCAGAATGGCAGCAAAAAGGGCTACTGTACACAAAATGCTTACCGGAATATGCCAGGTAATAATCTTACGCCATAACATAAACAGACAGCCGACAAGTAAACATAGGGCACTTACTTCACCAAGAGAACCACCGGTTACCCCCACGAACATATCCTCAAAACTGGGAAGCTTATCCAAAACATTTGGGTCACCAGATGAAATGGCTTCTTGCATAATACTCAATGGAGTAGCTGCAGTGGTTGCATCAGTATATGCTAGTGTCTGATGAGCTTCTGGCCATGTTGTCATTTGAACAGGAAAACTAATGAGCAAAAAGACACGACCGACCAAGGCTGGGTTAAAAGGATTCTGACCAAGGCCGCCAAAAGTCATCTTACCTACACCAATAGCAAAGAGCGCGCCAATTAGAATAATCCAAATGGGTAGATTACTGGGCAAATTAAAACCTAACAACAGACCCGTAAGGATAGCACTGCCATCTAAAATGGTACAGGTGCTTCTACGCAAAATAAACTTTGTAATGGCCCACTCAAAGAAAACACAAGAGACAACAGAAGTGACAAGCACAATGGCTGCTCCAAGACCGAAAAACCATAGGCTGGCAATAAGAGCCGGCACTAAGGCAATACATACACCATACATATTCTTCTGCACGGAATCCCCTCCGTGAACATGCGGTGATAATGATATAATTGGTTTCATTGTATTATAATAATAATCACTAAACAGTAAACAATCAACTATCAATTCTTAGAAGCTCTGCTTCGAATAATACCCATAACAGTTGTCTTACCAACACGAATCATATCGAGTAATGGACGTTTACTAGGACAAGTAAACTGACAGCTTCCGCACTCAATACAACTTACAATGTCATTCTTCTCAGCAATTTCCCACTCTTCCATAGCAGAGACCTTACTCAGCAGAAAAGGTTCAAGACCCATAGGACAAGCACCTACACACTTGGCACAGCGTATACATGGCTGAGGCTCTGAACGACGGGCTTCTTTCTCATTCATGAGTAGCAGGCCGCTAGAACCTTTGGTCATGGGGACTTCTAGGCTTAACAAAGCCTTTCCCATCATGGGACCGCCACCGATAATCTTACCCGTATCTTCGGGCACACCTCCGCATTCGTCTATTAATTGTTGAAAAGAAGTACCTAAACGAGCCAGAAGATTACTGGGATTCTTAACACTTTTGCCTGTAACAGTAATAATACGGTCAATAAGTGGCTTATTTTTCATTACCGCTTCATAAATAGCGAATGCAGTACCTACATTTTGTACGACAGCACCTACATTAATAGGAATGGCAGGAGGTGCAGGAACCTGACGACCAACAACTGCATCTATAAGTTGTTTTTCTCCACCTTGTGGATATTTAACTTTCAGAGGAACGATTTCGATATTAGGATAATCTTTGGATTTCTCTGTCATTAACTTGATTGCATCTGGTTTATTGTTCTCAATGCCAACATATCCTTTGGTAACGCCGACAGCTTTCATAATAAGATCAACTCCTACAAGAATCTCATCGGGATGCTCTAGCATAAGTCTATGGTCTGCAGTTAGATAAGGTTCACATTCTACAGCATTGATTATAACGCATTCAGCTTTGCAACCTGGAGGAGGAGTTAGCTTTACATGGCAAGGAAAGGTAGCACCGCCAAGGCCTACAATACCTGCGTTCTTAATTTTCTCAACTATTGTTTTTGCATCAAGCTCAGGACGATCAGAAAGACGAACGAGGTCCTTTGAACGGTCGATACTCTCTTCCCAATCATCGCCTTCCACATCAATAATTACCGCCATTCGTCGGGTGCCACTTGCATCCAGAACTGCATCAATTTTATTCACCTTACCGCTAACGGAACTATAGACAGGAGCACTTACAAAGCCTCCGGCTTCTGCCAAAAGGGTACCAACCTTAACCACATCTCCTTTCTGAACAACAGGTTTGGCTGGAGCACCGATGTGTTGGAACATACTAAAAACTGCTTGCTTGGGAAGAGCAGCCTCGCGAATAGGGCTGCCGGCAGACAGTTTATTCTCTGCGGGATGTACACCGCCTATGTGAAATGTTTTCATATCTTATTCAGCTTTTGAGGGTTCAACATTCTGGTTCTGAGGATTCTGAATTGTTGATTCCTCTGCTTTAGGTTTGCGAGGAGGAAAATTGAAAGCGTGGATAGCACCCTTAGGACAGGCTTCCTCGCACTTTCTGCACATTTTGCATTTCTCTGCATCAATATATGCCAGATTGTTCTCAAGTGTTATAGCTTCAAACTTTTCACAGGTCTTAACGCATTTACCGCAACCTATACATGAAGCCTTACATGCTTTATTAGCAAGGGCCCCCTTGTCTTTGTTGTTACAAAGAACAACTACTCTTCGACCCTTAGGACCCTTCAGGCGAATTTCAATGATACCTCTGGGACATGCTTTTGAACAAGCGCCACAAGCTGTACATTTCTCTTCGTCAACAACGGGAAGGCCTGTGACAGGATCCATTTTGAGTGCATCAAACTGACACTTCTTCACACAATCGCCACACCCCAGACATCCATAGCCGCATGCGGTTTCACCTAAGCCGGTCATTTGCTGGACACGGCAACTCTGGGCGCCTTCAAACTTGGCGTTTCGAGGACGATTCTCACATGTTCCATTACAACGGACAACAGCAATCTTAGGAGCACTTGCCACAGCAGCAAGACCAAGAATTCCAGCTACCTGTTCCATTACGGGCTGACCACCAACGGGACATAATTTGCCCTCTAAACTTCCAGCATCGGCAGCTTTAACACAAGCAGCAGCAAAACCTGAACAGCCAGGATAGCCGCAACCACCGCAATTAGCCTGAGGCAGCACTTCTGAAACCTGCGCAATGCGTGGATCTTCATGTACAGCAAACTTATTGGAAATGATGAAAAGAACCAGTGCAGAAACTAGTCCAATCACTCCCAAGACGATTACTGCAATAAAAATTAAATTCATACGTATTATTAGTTTTGTTTATTAATAAATTTACTTGATTATAGTTTATGGACAGTAAATCCAAAATGCTTACCGATTTTGTTTCTATACAAATAGAGCACGAAATAATAGACAGGCAAAAAAAACAGAGAAAATGCAATGCCTGTTAATTCGCCACCCAGATGATATCCAAGAAACAAAAAAAGCATCATTAAAACTAAAGGCAGAAGATAACAAATATATACAGCGCGCAGACCCTGTGAGACAGTGCCTTCGATATCCACAGTATCCCCAACTCGTATTTCATTATCTACATTCAAGGCTTCTACAATTTTCTCCTTACTTTCACTACTATTGCATAACTTGTGTGCAGCACAACCGGAACAGGCCGAATGCTGTAAGATACGTACGTAACATTTAGGGCCGTCAATCTTCTCGACAACACCTCTGTGATGAATAATTTCTGTTACCTCACGTACCATCTATTCATAATATTCCCTACAAAGGTACAAACATTTTTCCGTCTTTACATTATAATATATTGAATGCAGCGTTCCCTTTAACACTTTTTAAGCATACGTGCAGTATAACACATACTTCAAAGAAGTAACTTTGCAGAAAAAATGGAAAGTTATGACAATAAAGACCAAAGCATGCTGCAAAATCAACATTGGATTGAACATTGTCTCAAAGCGGGAAGACGGATATCATAATCTTGAAACAGTATTCTACCCAGTGCCATTATTTGACGAAATAAAAATAACATTTGCCAAAGAAGATGGCATAGAACTTGCCGGACATAAATTAGAAGGAGAACCTAATGATAATCTTGTACTGAAAGCTGTAAGATTGTTAAGAGAAAATAATTGTCCGGTACCACCTGTTCATATTTCGCTTACAAAGAATATACCTAGCGGAGCAGGATTAGGCGGAGGAAGCAGTGATGCTGCTGCAGTAATGAAGGAATTGAATAAGCATTTAGAATTGCAGTTAACTGATAATAAACTGGAGAAAATAATTGCAAAATTGGGTGCCGACTGCCCCTTCTTCATTCAAAGCAGACCTGTTTATGCCGAAGGAATTGGAGATATCTTTTCACCAATTGAAATCAATCTCAAAGGATGGCACTTGGTCTTGGTAAAACCGGATGATTATGTATCAACAAAAGAAGCTTATGCATTAATTAATGCAAAACCATCCAAATATGATATAAAACAGGAAGTTAAGAAACCTGTTGAAGCTTGGAGAGAAACCATTACTAACGACTTCGAGAAGAGTGTTTTCCCCTCCCACCCCACTATAGAAAGAATACGTCATCAATTATATCAGATCGGAGCATCATACGCATGTATGAGTGGGAGTGGTAGTACAGTTTTTGCCCTCTTCCGCAATAAAGCAGACCTCACTTTCTTTCAGAAAGAATACTTTACATTTCAATGCACATTATAAAGTATAAGGAAATTCCTACCAACTAATAGGGAAAACCCACTTTCGGACTTGAAAGAATTCATGTACTTTTGCATCAGAAATAAAATCCACAGGTTATGAAAAGGTACATAATTTCTTTTTTACTGATCCTTGCAACTTGGCAGACAGCCTTTGCAATGAGTTATGAACGTGCACGCGAAGAGGCATTGTATCTGACAGACAAAATGGCTTATGAGCTGAACCTCAACGACCAGCAATACAACGATGCGTACGAAATAAATCTGGATTATTTCTTGTCGCTAAACAGTGAAGCTGACTTGTACGAAGATTATCTCTCCTATCGTCTATCAGACTTCCGCCATATTCTTTACGATTGGCAATATAGTATCATGTTGGCAGCTGATTATTTCATCCGTCCTGTCTATTGGAGATCTGGCGGATGGTATTTCCCCATTTACACTCATTATAATTATGGTTATTTTTACTATAGCTACCCTACTGTATATTATAGCTATCGAGGAGGGCATGGACGTATTCACCATCATAACGGATTTTATGCCGACCGTCGTCCTGCATGGAATGGTGGTCTACGCGGGAATCGACCAGTTGCTGTAAGAAGCGGACGAGGAAGTGAAAGAGGTTCCATGGTACGAGATAGAACAGGCAGAATAAATGGGAATGGATATCACTTCGATGTTCCAAATAGAGGTACGAACAGAACAGACAGAGGTAATTCATTTACTAATAGTAGTACCAGAAATCAAAGAAATGATAATTCTAGAGGAAGTGGATACGGACGAGATAACTCCAGCATAAACAGACAAGGAAACTATGGAACAGGAAACCGTTCTACGCGCAATTATAATATAAACAGGAACGATGAAGGTTCAAGGAACTATAACCCCAACAGAAGTTACCAAGGAACAAGAGGTTCCGGCATAAGCGGAGGCACCTACAGCAGTCCAAGAAGTTCCAGTTCAAACAGCAGTTTCGGAGGCACAAGAAGTTCTAGTAGAGGAGGGTTTAACAGCACTGGTTCTGGGAGAGGAAGTTACGGCGGTAGCAGAAGTTCTGGCGGTGGAGGGACAGTCTCAAGAGGAAGACGATAAAGTGAAAAAAAATAATGAAGGGTGGAGAATTTCTCTACCCTTCATTAGTAAAAAGCTCGTTTTGCTCTACGAGCGGAAAACGAGACTCGATGCTTTTTGAACCTTGAGCTCGTTTTGCTCTACGAGCGGAAAACGAGACTCGAACTCGCGACCCCAACCTTGGCAAGGTTGTGCTCTACCAACTGAGCTATTTCCGCAAGATATCAAAAGTGAAGAGGAGGAGACTCGAACTCCCACGCCTCGCGGCACTACCACCTCAAAGTAGCGCGTCTACCATTCCGCCACCTCTCCAAAAGAGCATCTAATAAGTTGTGCCCAGAACAGGACTCGAACCTGCACGCCTTGCGGCACACGCACCTGAAACGTGCGCGTCTACCAATTCCGCCACCTGGGCAAATATACGAGCGGAAAACGAGACTCGATGCTTTTTGAACCTTGAGCTCGTTTAGCTCTACGAGCGGAAAACGAGACTCGAACTCGCGACCCCAACCTTGGCAAGGTTGTGCTCTACCAACTGAGCTATTTCCGCAAGAAATCTACTTATTAGATTACTCTCAATATTTCAATATTTAACCAGTTATCTGTCAATTCCTCCGAATTGCGAGTGCAAAATTACAACATTTTAGACAAACTGCCAAATAATTCATCATTTTTTTAATCCATTCTATCACGATAATCTTTATAATCATATTCTCTAAGTACTTCTTTTGAACCATTTAAGTGCTCAAATACAATAGAAGGATGAGAAATTCCGTTAAACATACAGGTTTTTACCGTAGTATAGTGAATCATATCCTCGAAGATGATTTCTTGCCCGATCTCTATCGGGCTGGGAAATTTCCAACTTCCCATATAATCTCCACTTAAGCAGCTATTGCCACCTAAACGATAAACGTTGTCCTCTGGTTGAGCTGTCTTGACAGCATCAAATGGAAGAGTTTCTGCTCCCCTGACAGTTGGCTGATACGGCATCTCCAGACAATCTGGCATATGACACGTAAAAGATACATTTAGGATGGCTGTACGAATACCTTTATTTTCTACAACATCCACGACTTGGGAAACTAAAGGTCCAGTTTGCCAGGCAAAAGCACTTCCAGGTTCCAGAATAATGTTAAGATGTGGATATCGATTCTTAAGTGACAATAATATATTAATAAGGTATGGGATGTCATAGTCTACACGAGTCATCAAATGTCCGCCACCTAGATTCAACCATTTAATTTGGCCAAACCAGCGTCCGAATTTTTCTTCTAAATGAATCAATGTATGTTCCAACGCTTCTGCAGAACTCTCACAATGACAATGGCAGTGAAAACCTTCTATACCTTCCGGCAATATTTCTGGTAGTTGGTCTGCCAAGATTCCGAATCTACTGCCAGGTGCACAGGGGTTATATAGCTCGGTCTCTATCTCGCTATACTCGGGATTAACTCTTATTCCTACACTGACATTATGTTTGTTGTATGACTTCACCATCGGAATAAATCGATCATACTGTGATAGTGAATTAAACGTAATATGTCCACTACAATCCAGAATGGCAGGAAAATCGTCTTCCGTATAGGCTGGACTATATGTATGGGCCAGACTTCCAAACTCATGATATGAAAGCAGTGCTTCATTCAGGCTACTGGCCGTTGTATGATTTATGTATTCTCTGAAAATAGGGAATGTCTTCCATAAAGCAAAAGCTTTAAACGCCAAGATAATCTCAACTCCGGCACTATCAGCAACATGCTTTATAATTTCCAGGTTGCGTCTTAGATATCGTTCTTCAAATAGGTAATATGGTGTCATTGGTTATAAATTATAAATTATAAATTATGAAAGTCAGTATACAAATCTTACATTATCGATCCATAGCGTATTTCCTTCTGTTCCTGTATATGCACCGCCATAACTGCTGTCAAACTTGATAATCAGATGGGTCGGAGTATCATTAGCATCAGCCCACCCATCTTCTTGTATAGGAACATTTTTACCATTTGTGTTAAGTGCATGATAAGCGCGCTCGCCTTTAACCATACCCATCCAATCTCTATAATAGCTTTCTTTGCTGATATCACCATAGTTAATGGGAAATTCTTTTCCTTCAACCCAGCCGTTAGTGTTTCTATTGAAACGGACTCTCATTGTTCCAATACGCAGTGCATGTATGTTGCCGTCTTCATCTTCCCAGCGTTTCTGAAGTAGGCATACACACTCAGCCATATCCTTACCTTCAATAACTTTTGTCTTACTGAAACCGGTTTCTTTTATTCTGCTATTACTTCCGGGATTGTGGTATTTATAATCAAATTTTATGGCTTTGGGACGTTTGGTAAAAGGTATGCCAACATTAATTTTTGACATCGGATTGGATGAACTTGTTATAGGCTCTATAACACTTCCTGTAAAGACACTTCCTGTGGCAAGAACACTTACATTTACAATACCAATAGCCTTGCAATTTACAATATGTGTAAATAACTTTGCACATTTACCATTGCTATGAATGTCGGGCCAGACACTGACATTTGTTTTTACAACACCAAACATTTTGGCAAAGACATTACTGTTTGCCCACGGACTTCCACCTTGATTAGTAAATGCTCTGGCACCATCGAAATTACCGTTTGGACCAATTTCATATAATGTACATATATTTCCGCCAACCAATGGACTTTCTTTAATGGAACGTGTTATCCATGTGTCAAAATTACTGAACTTTAGTTGACCGTCCTCAGATCTGACATTTGAGGTCAAACAAAACATCAATAATAGCGTGTATATAAACTTCATATTCAATATTTTTGTTCAAACGGATGCAAAGTTACACAATTTACACGTAATCTTTTGCACAAAACGTAAAAAAGGAGTATTTTTGTAAAATAAATGCATAAAAACCAAATACAGGCATGAACGAAAGGATTAAGGGAGCAGATATGAGATTGTTGGAAATTCTTTCACAGACATTTCCTAATAGCAGTAGCGCAAGTACAGAGATTATCAACCTTGAGGCAATAATGAATCTGCCTAAAGGAACTGAACATTTTGTTGCCGACATACATGGAGAACACGAGGCATTCTTACATATTCTGCGCAATGCCAGCGGTAACATAAAACGTAAGGTTAAAGAACTGTTTGCAGAATCACTTTCCGACAGAGAAATTCGTGAATTGTGTACCCTTATATATTATCCCGAGAAAAAACTCGAGATGATTAAAGAAAAAACCGACGAAGACTTAAGTAAATACTATTCGGTATCGCTCTATCGGCTAATACAGGTATGCCAATCAGTCAGCAGCAAATATACCCGTAGTAAAGTTCGTAAAGTACTCCCCCGTCAGTTTGCATACATTATAGAAGAGTTATTACATGAAAGCCCTATTGACGATGACAAAGAAGCATATTTCCAACGCATTATTGAAACGATCATACAAACGGGACAAGCTCAAAATTTTATTACCGTATTGTGTAATGTGATTCAAAGACTTAGCATCGACCAGCTACATATCTTAGGTGATATTTTCGACCGCGGTCCCGGAGCCCATATAATAATGGACTATCTACTGACACGAGAAAATTTCGATATACAGTGGGGCAACCACGATGCACTTTGGATGGGCGCAGCAGCCGGATGCGATCCTTGTATAGCTACAGTTTTGCGTCTGTCTCTTCGTTTCGGTAACATGGCTACCCTCGAGGAAGGATATGGCATTAATCTGCTTCCTCTGGCAACCTTTGCAATGGAATATTATGCACAAGATCCATGCAAAGAATTTATTCCTCATACAGATAAACCATTAGACGAGAAGAATTGCAGACT
>CADAWW010000007.1 GCA_902791675.1 uncultured Bacteroidales bacterium | reverse complement strand
CTCCCATGTTGCGTACGAATCGCCGGAAAAGCCAATCTGATAACGGTGGTTGCCCAGACCGCCCCAACGGTGATATAGCAGGGGACGCTTCGTGCCGTTCAGTTCCATGTCAGAGAACCAGATATAGTTACACCAGAAGACATTATCCAGATTCTTGATGGTTTTGTCTTTCTCCCATTGTTGCCAGTCGAGCCACCAGAAGTCAACACCTTCATCAACATACTGATGCAGATAAGTATCAAAGAGTGCCTTTACGTATTTCTTGTCTGAACCCCTCCACTCGTAGGTCTTGCCATCGTTCTTACCGAAACGCTGCATAAACTCGTTGTACTTCTTCTCGTAGGGACGTACACCATCTGCAGGATGGAGGTTCATGGTGGTCTTTACGCCTTGTTCGTCGAGGTAGGCAAGAAGTTTCCTATAGTCGGGGAAGATGTTTTCGTTCCAGTCCCAACCTGTCCAGCCGCCGCCTGTTTCCTCGGTGTTAGGATGCCAGTCCATGTCGATGACCAGCACATCAAGGTAGGTCCAGTAGCGGCTCCACCAGTAACCGAAAGTATAGCGTGGAGGCAGGGGCACTTTGCCTGCAAACTTGGTGTAGGAGAGAAGAGCACCCTTGTAATCGTGTCCGTATGCCATGAAGTACCAGTCCTGAGAGCCATCGGCACTCTTGCGTTCTGTTACCCATTCCCAGTCTTTGGCACCGTCAAAAAGCAGACTCTTGCTGTCGTCTATCAAGCTCCAACCGTCTGTTGCTAAAATGCCGTCTTCTATGGGCATCTCGTGTTTGGGATTGCTGTATTGGTACTCCGAACCGTCGTATCCGTCCAATGTGCGGTAGGTTCCCTTTAGGTTACCCTTCTGTTGCATGCCCGGCTTCCATACGAATGGAGTAGAGATGGCTTTTGTGCTGCTGATGGTCAGATTTTCTGCGCTCAGGGGCGACGTACCTTTCTTATATACCAGTTTCAGCTTGCTGGTACTGATGGTAACTTGCTTGGCGTTGTCCTTGATGGTGTAGAGCACATTAGGATACTCGCGGATAACAGCCATAAAGCTTTTGTTGTCGACAAACTTACCGTCGGGAGCATACTCCAGGCGGAGCGTTCCTTCGTCAATCAGGGTAAAGCGTACATTGGCATCTTTGTACACAACGTTCGCCCATGCAGAACCAGATGCGCTAAGCACCAGACTGCAGATGATGGTCTTAAAAATTCTTTTCATTATTATTGTTGTTGGTTTGTTAGGGGCAAAGTTACAAATAAAAAGTGATTTAACAATAATTCTTGTGTCTCCTTTTTACTTGAGTATAATTGAAATTTCCTTTATACAAATTTAAATCGTAACTTTGTACCAAGATAATGAAACAATGTCCTTAAATTATGAAACGACTGCTACTTATTCTCTCTCTGATTATTTGTTTTTTTGCTTTTGCGTCGGCACAGGTACGTAGGCCCATCGACAATGAACATCCCTTGTGGATGATTCATGTTGATGTGTGGAACGCTGCTGATCCGCAAAAGATTATTGACTTAGTTCCTGAGGACATACGGCCATACGTGTGCATGAACTTGTCGCTATCCTGTCAGTTTGATAAGGAAAAGAAAATATACAAGATGCCGCAGAATGCGCTTCGCACCTATAAGTCGTGGGGTACAGTATGTCAGGCTAACGGTATGTGGTTCACATGTCAGCCAGCCAGCGGAGGGCATACACATATTCAAGATTCAGATTTGGAGACTTTCGAATATATGTTCCTTCGCTTCCCCAATTTCCTTGGCTGGAACTTTGCAGAACAGTTTTGGGGCTTTGACGAACAGGCTACCGACCTAAGTTCCAGTCCGCAGTCATCACGTTGGGCTCTATTTGCCAAATTGGTGGAGATGTCACATAACTATGGTGGCTTCCTCACAGTGAGTTTCTGTGGCAACATGTGGAGCCATGCGTTGAATCCCATTGGAGAGATGAAGCGTGAGAAACAGTTAATGTCTGCTTGCAAGAAGTATCCTGAGGCTATTTTGTGGCTGTACAAATATACTACATCGGCCTGCTTCTACAATAACGAGAGTGTAACCTACGGTCCTTTCATCGCGGGGTTGGCCAAAAACTACGGCGTACGCTATGACAACTGCGGATGGAACGGAGCTATGGACGAGCTTGTCGGCAAGGAGAAGTGTTCTTACCCCTCATGTGCAGGTGTGGGTACTGTGATGGAGCAGTGTGGATCAAACGGTGGGGCGGTATGGGACGGCCCTGAACTAATATGGAATAAAGAGTGCTTTGAGGAGACCGATAAGACTACCGTTGATGGCTACACACGAAGGAACTGGAGACGTTTTGATAACCTGAACGGCGTATGGATTGACATGTTTCGAAAGATTATCGACGGCACCATTTATATTCCTACACGTGATGAGGTTATAGAACGGACAAAGATAGTTGTTATCAACAATGTTACAAGCGGAAGCGACGAGGATAAATATGCCTCGTGGAACACTTTGTATGATGGGCTTTACAAACAGGATGACCCTGCCAACTCTGTTTCCTCCTACGGCTGGAGCGACGGACAGATGATGTCAAATATGTGCTACTTCAAGAAAACTGGCAGATATGGTACGATAGCCATTGTCCCCGAGTTGTACGATGCACTTTCCAAGACCATTCCCATGAAAGCGACAAAGTCAACATATGCTACCCGTTGGAGTAACATTTCCACTAAAACGAGTGAGTTCGATAAACGGTACCCAATACTGTCAGAAGGCGACCTTTTTGTATCTCGCATGAAGAACCAGCTTGTCTGCTACACGCCATATACCTATTTAAATAAGAATGTGGAAGCAACGGGGCGAATTCCGCTGCTTTATAATACCTGCGACTCCCTGAAGCTGACGCTGGGTAAGTTGGGCAGCGCCACGGTGCGTGAGTTCAGCGACCATCTGGACTTTTATTTCAACAACTTCCGTACAGATACCACTGCATTAGTTACAGAGACCATTGTTATCAGCGGAGTAAAGTCCGAGCCCACTTACAAATATAAGAATGGCACACAAGCCAAGGGTACTGTAAAACAGACATGGGACGCTGAGGCGGGTGTATATTCTCTTATTCTGAAGCATATGGGTGGTGCCACCGTGAGCATTAGCTGCAGCGGAAATGCCACCGAGCGTGAAGCAGACATTCACCCTGTGGTTGCTCTCCCACAGCCCGTTCAACCAGTTCCCTATCATGGAGAAATTATAGCAGAGGCCGAGGATATGGACTATAAGAGCGTAAGCAGCAGCACAGTTAGTCCGTACTATTCACACCCTAATGTGCGAGGTCATGCCGGTAACGGCTTTGTGGATATGGGCACCAATACAAGTGGTGCATTACGCCACCAGCTAATCCTTAAGGACGCAGGTGACTATCGCATCAGCGTTCGATACATGAACACAGCCAAGGCAGGACAGCTAAGATATAACGTTAATGGAAAGGGCGCTTATGTGGATGTGGAGAATACTGAGGCAAACGAATGGCGTAAAGCTACATTTGACGCTACATTAAAGGCTGGCAAGAACACCCTTGTATTGATCAATCAGAAAGGTATCAATATGTTGATAGACCAGGTAATTTATACCCCTGCCGATTGCGAGGCAGAGAAATTCCTCGTTACCGTCCGCAAGGCCAGTAACGGCACTGTTACGGCAGATGTTGACGAAGCCGAAGAGGGGCAGACCGTTACACTGACTATTATTCCCCGTGTTGGCTATGGCCTGAAGGAACTAAACGTAATTAACGGTGTTAACTTCACCATTGGAACCATTATCAATTTGCAGACGCTAAGCGACGGCAATACGCGCCTTACTTTCAGCATGCCCGACGATATTGTCACCCTGCAGCCTGTGTTTGCTAAGGGTGTAAATGAAGCTGACCCTGACGGCATCCGCATTATTAATGCCGATGGCAGTTCGTATAAAATCTATGATCTCAACGGACGTCAGGTATCTACACCACAGCGAGGTCTTTATATCTTGAACGGGAAAAAGATAATGGTTAAGTGAAAACGAACATCCAAACTTAAATTAAATCTAATATAACAATATGAAGCTGACAATCCATAATTTCCGGTTTTCAATTCTGCTCATATTCTTCGCAGTTACAGCGACGGTACTAGGCGAATCGGAGTATGCTCCTGTCCTGCGGAATGCTAACTGGGGGTGGAAGACTCGTAATGGCGTGACGTACGGCAAGGCAACTTTTTCCGATTTGTATGGCAATCCACAGATTGTTTCAATTGCCAAATATTCTGATTCTACGATGTACACCATGCTCTACGACAAGGAAAAATCCAATAAAGGTACAAATAGCTTGGCAGTAGAGGCTGGTGCAACAGCGGCAATAAACGGCAGTTACTTTAATATGAGTAATTGTACCTCCACAACGGCACTATGGCTATACGGCAATGAGATAACAACCACTACAGCCGAGGAGTTTGCCCGATGCAATGGAGTCGTTGGATTTAAGGACGGCGTGTTCACCCTCATGCCATACAGTTCAGCAACTACTGCCACTCAGCTTTCTGCATGGGGAAAAAAGTATGACGGCCTTGTGGTGGCCGGACCTATTCTCCGACTGAATGGCGTCAGTCAGAATCCCTACATCGGCGGTGAAGGCTTCTACGGACCGCATCCGCGCACCATGCTTGGCAAATGTGCCGACGGCACAGTATATATGGTAGTGGCAGAGGGCCGCCTGGAGGGCGCATCCGGCTTCTCGTTACCAAATCTACTCAGTTTGGCTGAGGATCTGGATATGACGGATGCTATCAATCTGGACGGCGGAGGCTCTTCGACACTCTGGGTGAATGGTCCTGGCATAATCAACAGGCTCAGCGGTGGAGCCGTGCGGAATATGCCGAATATTATCATTGCTACATCCAGAGCGGAGACACCTACGGCTGACGATATGACGGTCGACGGCATCAAATACAAGATTACCGGAACTGGCACTGTGGCAGTAACTTATCCCAACGAGGCACAACCTTCGGCAACAAATCCTTGTCCCTACAGCGGAGAGATAACGATTCCCCAGTCGATAACCATCAAGGGTAAAACATTCGAAGTAACTTCCATTGGGGACTATGCCTTCCATTGTGCCGATATCTCTTCGCTCGCCCTGCCAGAGGGTATTACCCAATTGGGTTATAAGGCCATTTACCAGACCCAACTTACAGAGATTGTGTTGCCCAACTCAGTAACCCTGATGGACTATGAGGCATTGGGCTATAATAAGCTACTCGAGAAGATTTCCTTTGGCGAGAATATAGCGGCCAATACATGGGGTGATAAGCTATGTATCTATGGTGGTAAGAAATACGAGGTGTATATGAATTGTGATGCTGTACCTACGTTGCGCAGCTACACCTTTGACTTTACGGGAGCCAATGTGCATGTACGACCTTCTATGTATTCGTCTTTCATGGCAGATGCTGCGTGGAGCACTTACGATATTATCGGTGACCTCTGGCAAGAGTACACCTACGAAGACCTGCAAAATGTTATAAAAGAATATATTCCGAAGATTCCTACAGGTGATGAGATAGGTACCGATCCGGGTTGCTACTCCTTTAGCAGTGTCAAGGCCATGAGTGATGCTGTAGCCCAAGCACAATCATTGGATGAGAACGCCACATTGGAACAGCTCAATAAGGCTATTAACGGGATTCTGACGACAAACGATTCGCTCTACTGTTATCCGCTCCATGAGGGCTACTATTACATCGAGAGCGTGAGTAACCCTGGTTATGTTATGCAGGGCGATGCCGACAACGCCAATAAGGAGGGACTGAGGCCAGTGGCTCTTAGTGAACTGGAGACGCCACCTTATTTCAAGTTGACACGCAAGAATGGTAACTGGTTGATGCAATGTGCCGATAACGGGATGTATGTGGGTACCGTGATAGGTGGAAATACCAACGGTAAGACTGTGTCACTGACGGAGGATGCACGTTATGAGCAGGTGATAACTTGGATAGGCGGCGGACGCTTTAAGATACAAGGCAGTTCAACCTACCCGTACAGCTATACCGCAGGTAGGGTGAGAGTCTATAACTATCCCTCAGGCGGCAATCAGGAGTTGCGCCAGATGTGGCATTTGCATCCTGCAATGACTGGTTTGTTCAACATGGAGTATAACCTGGAGAACGGCAGAGTGCGTAGCTTTGTGCACGACTTCGAGTATTCAGAGAAAGATGCCAGCAAGATTGGTACCTACAACCAAAGTCCGCCTACTCGTCGCGACTGGCCATTACCTGTTGAGGTATTCTGGACTAGAGATACCACGGCCCAAGCGCAGCAGATAACATGGAGCGAGAGCCCGGATTATGCCGATGCCGTGACAAGGAGCGTCCCTGCTGAATCTGCCTCATACGAGATATACAATCTTATTCCCGGTCGCACTTATTACTGTAAGGTAGAAGAGATTAATGATGAGAAGTTAACAGTTATAAATGAATTCTCTTTCACTACCTCTGGGCAGATACGGCATCTTAGAGCTGATGGTACAGCTAATGTGCGCGACCTTGGCGGATGGCCTACGGCATGCGGAAGACCAATTAAATACGGCAAGATATTCAGAGGTGCCGAGTGGAACGGCGGTCATAATCTGGAACCTGAAGGTATCGAGGCACTACGCCAAGCAGGTATTATGGCTGAGTTGGACTTACGTAGCGACAGCGAAGCAAAAAATATCTCCAAGTCTGTGCTTGGTGGCGATGTCGCATATAGGCACACTCCGCTGGGACAGACAGCCAGTCACATGGAGGGTCTGACTAACTCGAAAAGTACCTATAGGACAGCTTTTCAGTATGTGATGACTTGCGTGAAAAACGACAAGCCTGTATATTTCCATTGTGCTATCGGCCGAGATCGAACAGGTACTCTCGCATTCCTTCTGGAAGGCGTGCTTGGTATGAGCAAGAGTGATATATACAAAGACTACGAACTGACCAATTTCTCCTACTTCAACACCCCATGCAGCAAAGGACAGCTCGACGAGATGTTCTCAGCAGTCGAAGCACTCCAAGGCGAGACGCTGGAGGAGAAGTTTCGCAAGTATGTGACTACGAACTTTAGCATTACCAACAAAGCCATTAACGATTTCCGCGATAAGATGCTTGGCACCGAAGAGGAAGTTAATAGCATCCGTGAGTTGGAGAATGAAGAAGTAAACAGTAAAGAATCTGATGATGCGCTCTACGATTTAAGTGGACGTAGAATGTTCAATGTTCAATGTTCAATGTTCAATGAATTAAAGAAAGGCATCTACATTAAGGCAGGGAAAAAGGTTGTAATGAAGTAATTTGTTCTTTACATTTATGTTTGCTATTTCTGCACTAACTAAGCCGCAAGATAAAAATTTCATTCTCCTTGTGGTTATAGTTTATAAAAAGATGTATTTACAAATGAAGAGGATGGCTAATACCCACATGGTGTTAGAGATTTCCTTGAACTTGCCAGCTACAGCATGAGATAGCACATAGGAGATGACACCGATGAGGATGCCGTCGCTGATGCTGTATGCCAAAGGAATGGTAATGAGGGTCAGGAAGGCTGGAATGGCTTTGCAATAGTCATCCCAATGAATGCGAGCTACGGCAGGCATCATCATAATACCCACAATGATAAGGGCAGGTGCTGTGGCTGCGCTAGGGATAGCCAGGAAAAGGGGGCAGAAGAATAGAGCCAGTGCAAAACACATGGCGGTGGAGAAGGCGGTAAGACCTGTTCGCCCTCCTTCTATAACGCCAGAGGTACTTTCGACATAGGTAGTGGTGGTAGAAGTACCTAGGCAGGCTCCGGCAACTGTGGCAATAGAGTCGGCAATGAACATTCTTTCCAGATTGGGTATATCATCGCGCTTGTTGCTTTGCGTCGATAATCTGGCACTTTGATGCACTCCGATGAGGGTACCCATAGTATCAAACATATCCATGAAAAGCAGTGTGAATACCACTACAAACATGTCCGGACAGAATATTTTGGTCCATTGGAACTGGCAGAAGATTGGCGATACGCTGACGGGAGTGGATACTATACCGGTCACTTGTGTAATAGCCTGACCAGTTGCAGGGTCTTTGATGAAAAGGCCCAAAATAGTCGTAATCAGGATACCCCAGAGCATACCACCGCGTACCTTGGCCATTACCATTCCAGCAGTGATAAAGAGGCCTATCATAGCCAATAGGGCAGTGCCTTGGGTGATATTGCCTAAGCATACTAGCGTTGCCTCGTTATCTACGATGATTCCGGAATTCTCCATTCCCAAGAAGGCTATGAACAGGCCTATACCTGCTCCGATGGCTTTGCTTAGTGTTCCCGGAATAGATCTAAGTAATAAACTGCGCAACTTTGTAACTGTAAGAATAATGAAGATGATTCCTTCTATCAGCACGGCGGTGAGTGCAAACTGCCAGCTGTAACCCATTTTCAAGCATACAGTATATACGAAGAAGGCATTCAGTCCCATGCCGGGAGCCAAAGCAAAGGGCTTCTTAGCATATAGTGCCATCACCAGTGTGCCAACGATGGCAGCTAATGCCGTAGCAGTGAACACACTACCACCGGGCATTTCTGGTAGGGCGCTGAATATGTTAGGGTTAACTGCCAGGATATAGGCCATGGTGAGGAAGGTGGTTATGCCAGCCAGAATCTCTGTGCGAATGCTGTGCTTTTGTGGGTCGAAGCCAAATAACTTCTCTAAAACATGTTGCATAATGACGAGCAAATTTTCATTTAAGACCTTTCGTATTCTCTTATTCTCTTCTTTCTTGCCCTTGTTCTAAATGTGGATTTACTTACCATTTTTTGTACAAGGGATGGAATGAAGCTGCTGCAAGGGAAAGTACAGTCAATATGTTTCTCATTCTATTATTGTATATCTTTCTGCAAAGATACTTACTTTTTGTGAAATATCAAAACCGACCTTCAGAAATATTTACATATTTTATTTTATTTTCCGAATAGGCAAATTCGTACTCCGTTAGTTAATAGTTCTGTTAGGTAATATTTATTTCCACCTTTCTTTTTGTTTATCCGCTTTTATTTGTATTTTTGCAGCACAAAATCATAATAATATAAAGTAATGAATATAAGAAAGCTCTTTGCTGCTGCACTCATGGCGGCTACTACATTTCAAGTTGGTGCCAACCTGGCAGTAACGCCGCTTTGGTTGAGGGATGTCGTGGTAAGTCCCGATGGCTCTCAGGTGCTTTTTTGCTACAAAGGTGATATCTATAAAGTATCGGTAGAAGGTGGAACAGCCGTCCAGCTGACCACACAGAACAGCTACGAATGCTCTCCTGTCTGGAGCGCTGACGGAAAGCAGATTGCCTTCTCGAGCGATAGGCACGGCAATTTGGATGTTTTCGTAATGTCTGCTGAAGGCGGTTCCGCAACTCGTCTTACATATAACAGTACGGCAGAGGTTCCTCAGGCTTTTACACCAGACGGAAAATATGTGATTTTCGGTGCTAATATCCAGGATCCTGCAGAGAGCGTGATGTTCCCTTCAAGTCGTTTGCCTGAGTTGTATAAGGTACCTGTAAAGGGAGGGAGAACACTACAGATATTGGCTTCGCCAGCTGAAATGATAAGTCTTGCCTCCGACGGCAAGAGTTTCTACTATCAGGACCGTAAGGGTTACGAGGATGAATGGCGCAAGCATCATACCTCTTCTATTACCCGGGATATCTGGTTCTATGATGCCAAGACAGGCCAGCATACTAACATCACCGATCATGCCGGCGAGGACCGTAACCCTGTATTGAGTGCCGACGGCAAGACGCTCTATTTCCTGAGCGAGCGTAATGGCGGCAGTATGAATGTGTACAGTTGTGCTGCCCAGGCAGGAGCCACCAACGCTAAAGATCTTCAGGCTGTAACCAGCTTTAAGACACATCCAGTTCGTTTCCTAAGTTCTGCCAAGAACGACATGTTCTGCTATACTTTTAATGGGGAAATCTATACGCAGAAAGGGGGTGAGAAGCCCAAGAAACTGAATATTACCCTTACTCGCGACGATGAACCTGTAATTTCGGATCTGACATTCTCGAGCGGTGCCCGTCAGCCAGTCGTAAGTAAGGACGGCAAGCAAATCGCCTTTATCGTTAGAGGCGAGGTGTTCGTTACCAGCGTAGAATATGCAACTACCAGAAGAATCTCTCAGACCGCTGGCGCTGAAGCTGATGTGGACTTTGCACCCGATGGTCGTACCATCGTTTATGCTTCGGAACGAAACGGCAACTGGCAACTCTATACGGCCAGCATCGTAAGAGACGAAGACCTGAACTTTGCCAATGCAACATTGATTAAGGAGGAAAGCGTTTTCCCAGAACTACCCGAACTGAAGCTCGACGGTAAACCCGACTTCTCTCAGGTGGAGCGTCAAAGTCCCAAATACAGTCCTGACGGCAAGAAACTGGCCTTCATTGAGGATCGTATCAAACTGAAGGTAGTGGATTTGAAGACCAAGAAGGTTACGCAAGTAACAGACGGTAGCAAATGGTATCGTCAGGACGGCGGGTTCGATTTTGAATGGAGTCCTGACGGAAAGTGGTTCGTCCTTAGCTTCATCGCCAACAGGCGCGATCCCTATACCGACCAGGGAATTGTTAGTGCCGAAGGCGGTGAGATTCATCCTATTACGCAAAGCGGTTATATGAGCGGAAGACCTCGTTGGGTGATGGACGGCAAGGCAATCCTCTTCGAGAGCGAACGCTATGGTATGCGCAGTCACGCATCGTGGGGCAGTCAGATGGATGTGTTCCTGGCTTTCCTGACGCAGGATGCATACGACCGCTATCGTCTCTCTCCAGAAGACTATGCCCTTTTGAAGGAATTGGAAAAGAAGAATGAGAAGAAGAACGATAACGGGAAGAAGAACGATAACGATAACAAAAAGGATGAGAAGAAAGACGATAAAAAAGAGGATGCCGATTCTGCAAAGGCTCTGGCAATAGAGTTCGAGGGCATAGAGGACCGCATTGTCCGACTGACACCAAACAGCAGCCGTCTGGGTGATGCCATTGTAAGCAAGGACGGCGAGAATCTTTATTACTTCTCTGCCTTCGAAGGTTCGCCCGACTTGTGGAAGATGGATTTGCGCAAACACGAGACCAAGTTGCTCAGCAAAGGCGGAAGCGGTGTGCTGCAAATGGATAAGGACGGCAATCTGTACTCGTTGGGCAGCAGCATGAAGAAGATTGAGAAGGGCGATAAGACAACCGCTATTACCTATAGCGCCCAAATGAAACTGGATCTTGCTGCCGAGCGTGAATATATGTTCCGCCATGTGGCCAAGCAGATTAACAAGAAGATTTTCCGTACGGACTATAACGGATGCGACTGGGATCTTATGGTCCAGAACTATGCACGCTTCCTGCCGCATATCAATAACAACTACGACTATGCCGAAATGCTAAGCGAGTTGCTGGGTGAACTGAATGTAAGCCATACCGGTGGTCGGTATAGTCACTCTTCCAAGGGCGATGCTACAGCCAGTTTGGGCCTGCTGTATGACTTATCAGAAGCTACAGAAGGTATAAAGATTACTGCTGTGTTGGAAGAGGGGCCGTTCTTTAAGGCCAAAAGCAAGGTTAAGGCAGGCGATGTGATTACAGCTGTCAACGGACAGCCGGTAACCAAGGATACGGATCTGTCCCAACTCTTGAACCAATGCAAAGGCAAGAAGACGCTGGTAAGCCTGAAGGGTAGTGCCGGCACTTGGGATGAAGTGGTACTTCCCGTAAGTCGATCCGAAGAATCAGACTTGCTGTACAAACGTTGGATAAAGAGCAGAGCAGCCGAAGTGGAACGCCTCTCTGACGGTCGTCTGGGATACGTACACATCGAGGGAATGGACGATGCCAGTTTCCGCGATGTTTATTCAGACATTTTGGGTAAGTATAATCTGAAGGAAGGAATAGTTATAGATACCCGTTACAATGGAGGCGGTCGTCTCCATGAGGATATAGAGATTCTGTTCTCTGGCCATAAATACTTCACGCAGGTAATTCGCGGCAGAGAAGTTTGCGATATGCCCAGCAGACGTTACAACCATCCCAGCATTATGTTGCAATGCGAGAGCAACTACAGCAATGCCCACGGAACACCTTGGGTGTACAGTCATCAGAAGTTAGGTAAACTGGTAGGTGCTCCTGTTCCTGGTACCATGAGTTCTGTGAACTGGGAAACCTTACAGGATCCCTCATTGGTATTCGGTGTACCTGTAATCGGCTATCAGTTGCCCGACGGTTCTTATCTGGAGAATACGCAGTTGGAACCTGATGTCTACATCCTGAACCGGCCCGAGACAGTTGTCAAAGGAACCGACCTTCAGTTGGAGACTGCTGTACGTGAGTTGTTGAAGGAACTTTAGTGAAGAAATCTTCCTTCGCGATAGACAGTTGGGGCGATCTTCTTCTTTGCCTTGAAGAATTTGGCAAAGGCTATTTGGGAAGTGAACCCCAACTTCTGTGATATCTGCTGAATGGTCAGCGAGGTGGAGGAGAGCAATTTCTCGCACTCCTGCAGGAGGTAATCATCTATTACCTGCTTGGGAGACCGACCACAGACAGTATTGGTTATCTGCGAAAGATAACGCGTAGAAATAGATAGCTGCACGGCATAGAAGGAAACGTCGTGCGCTGTTGTGTAATACTGCGCGAGTAACGTCATAAAACGGTTATACAGATTGTGTGGCTGTAACGACCTGGGTTGTGCCGAAGCATAAACCACTTGGCTGTGCATGTAGTTGTGGGCATTGGTGATTGCTGTAGGCACATCGTCTTCTTGTGCCAGTCGGGCAGCAATTGCAGTAGAAAGTGTTCCTCCAACGCCGTGACGTTGCCATCCCTCAATATTTACCGAAGAAAAGAACTTTTGGCAATTGGGACCTAAAAGCAAGGCATTGATGCGTCCTTTGGCAAATGTGCCGCCACGAAGCAGTACCCACTCAGGACCCATATCGTGCAGAATATTTGCTGCTTCTTCCATATCGGCATCCGTACTGATGCGTCTGCCCAACAGAATTTCGGCATCCGTACATTTTATAATAAGGAGTCGGCAGATAGGGAAGAAGTGTTGGCGATAAGCCTGCAGCGAATCGTTGGACATCAACAAGCCTCCGTGTGATGACAATATCACAGGCGAGCAGACGATATTGGAGCAAGCGACAATCTCCTTGGAAATAGAACTGATGGTTGCGGGGTTGTCCATCATTCCTATCTTTATGGCTTGAGGCAGCATTTCCTCGTAAACGGCTCTCAACTGACCCAATACCAGATCGGTTGGCAACTGGTGTACGCTGGTAATGCCCATAGAGTTCTGTATGGTTACTGCCGTAACGACCGTTACAGCGTAGCTTCCCAAGTCCTTGATGGTTCTCACGTCGGCCTGTATGCCTGCATGTCCCATACTGTCTGAACCATTTATGCAAAGTACTGCTTTCATATTTCTTTCTTTCCTGATGCAAAGGTAAGGCAAATACCTCGCTTGCCCAAATAAGCATTCCGATTTCTGCAACATTTCTTCTTTATGAGGAATGTTTTACCATATAGGAAGAGATTATTTATGGCAAAGACATTTGGATGTACCTTTGCAGAAAAATTATCAAATTATTCAGAATTTTAGCAATATGGAAGACAGAACTCAGTTGAACCGTAACCTGGCTCAAATGCTGAAGGGCGGTGTAATAATGGATGTAACAACCCCTGAGCAGGCCAGAATAGCTGAGGCAGCCGGTGCCTGTGCTGTAATGGCATTGGAACGAATACCTGCCGACATACGTGCTGCAGGTGGTGTTAGTCGCATGAGCGACCCTAAGATGATTAAAGGAATACAGGAAGCCGTAAGCATTCCTGTTATGGCAAAATGTCGTATCGGTCATTTCGCTGAGGCGCAGATACTGGAGGCAATAGAAATAGACTACATAGACGAGAGCGAGGTACTCTCGCCAGCCGATGATATCTACCACATCGACAAGCGCAAGTTTAAGGTGCCCTTTGTCTGCGGTGCCAAGGATCTGGGCGAGGCTTTGCGTCGTATCAACGAGGGTGCAACCATGATTCGTACTAAAGGAGAACCTGGAACGGGCGATATCATTCAGGCTGTCCGTCACATGCGTATGATGCAGAGTGAGATCCGTCGTCTGGTAAGCATGAGCGAGGATGAACTCTATGAGGCTGCCAAGCAGTTACGTGTACCCTACGAACTTGTGCAGTATGTTCACGAGAACGGCAAGTTGCCCGTTGTGAATTTTGCTGCAGGAGGTGTGGCAACGCCTGCCGATGCTGCCTTGATGATGCAGTTGGGTGCCGAAGGTGTATTTGTCGGAAGCGGTATCTTCAAGAGCGGTGACCCTGCCAAGCGTGCACAGGCAATTGTGAAAGCTGTTACTAACTATAACAACCCCATGATTCTTGCTGAACTGAGCGAAGACTTAGGCGAAGCAATGGTTGGCATCAACGAACAGGAGATTGAACTGCTGATGGCGGAGAGAGGAAAGTAAAAATGAAAATAGCTATATTAGCCCTGCAGGGCGCTTTTGAGGAACATTATAAGGTGTTGGAACGGTTGTGCGTGGATAGTGTCTTAATACGCAATCTGAGCGACTGGCAGCAGCCCTTCGACGGTCTTATTCTTCCAGGTGGTGAGAGTACGGCTATGATGAAGGTGATGAAGGACGAATCACTCTTCGAACTAATCCAAAAGGTCATTAGAAACGGACTTCCTGTCTTTGGTACTTGCGCAGGAATGATTCTGCTGGACGACCAGCATCTTGGCTGTATGGATATAACGGTAAAGCGTAATGCCTACGGCAGGCAGTTGGGGAGTTTCCAGATTCTCCATAATATAAAAGGTTTGGGTAAAGTGCCTATGGTCTTTATCCGTGCGCCTTATGTAGAGCGCGTAGGTAATAAGGTAGAGGTTCTTTCAACATTGGATAATCATGTGGTGGCTGTGCGGCAAGACAATATGCTGGCTTGCTCTTTTCATCCTGAACTGACCGAAGATACGAGAGTACACCAATATTGGCTTGAAACTATTATAAACGTGAAGCATTGAAGGCAGCTCCCAAGTTGGCGATAATATCGGACGGAAGCAGCGACTCCATGCTGTTTCCGTCAGCAAGAGCCAGGTCGGCTGCTAAGGCGTGAATCCATACACCTATAACGGCTGCCTGCTCTGCTGTATAATGTTGTGCCATCAAGGCAAGGATGATGCCTGTGAGTACATCACCAGAGCCGCCAACAGCCATCCCCGCGTTTCCGTGCAGTGTGTTCTCGTAAACCAGAGTCTCACCATCCTTTGGCACATAGATATGAGTATGATGCCCCTTCAGTACCACAACTACACCATACTTTTCTGCCATTTCCTGAGGCTCTATGCCTAATCGTTTCATCTCGCCCGGATGGGGGGTGAGGATGCTTCCTTTGGGAATTTGGGGATACCAATGCTGGTTATACGCCAAGATGTTCAGCGCATCGGCATCTAATACCATCGGAACCTTGGGATAATTCAGCATCAGGCTATGCAAAGCCCAATGGGTCTGTATGTGCAAGCCTATACCAGGACCGATACCAATAGCATCAGTATATAGGGGAATCTCTATGATAGTATGGTGTGTGTAATGCTCGTCGGCGATACACTTTGCCTCGGGAACACTTTGCTGGATAATGCTGTATCCGCATTCTGGGACGTGTACGGTGAGTAAGCCTACGCCGCTTCGCATGCAGGCACGAGCAGACAGAATGGCTGCACCTATCATTCCAATACTCCCGGCTACGAGAGAAGCACGGCCATAATCACCTTTATGGCTGAAGGGTTCTCGAGTTTTCAGCCATCCCGAAATAAGGTCTTCTGTTATAGGTGGCATTCCCATTATCTGTGTATCTTACCGCCCTGGATGTAGAGACCTTTTTGTGGTTTGCTGCTTAAGCGACGACCGCTTAAATCATATAGTTGAGAGTTGGCAGTTGAGTGTTGAGTGTTTTCAACAGTATTGATTGCATCAGGATCTTCACCATTATAATAAAAGCCCTCTTCGGTACGACGTACTATCTCGTGATCAGATTTGAGAACGGGATAAGAATCCTTTTCTAAGGTCTGGAAATAGATGGGGTCGGTAGTCTCGCCATTATTAAGATTGAAACACAATTCGCCAGAGTTAGCTGCCGCCGTAGCTACATTCCCCCAATAGCAGTTATTCAATTCTGCAGCTGTGGAGTTGGTGAAGTCATCTCCTAAGGTATAGCAGTTATTGAATACAGTATTCCAAGCACTTTCTCCAACGAATTGCGTTGCCATCTTAGCATCTGTGACAATTTGTATGTTTCCGGCTACGTAACAGTTGTCAACCAGTGTCTGCATAAGAGTTCCGGCTAAAGCTCCGCACGTTTGGGCACCAGTTCCTGTTACAGAAACGCTCACCAATCCCAAGTTACTAATCTGTGCTCTGTAGCAACGGCCAAATAGTCCGCCCTCGTAAGCTGTCTGCATATTCAGATTGTGAATTTGGAACCCTTGCCCGTCGAATTTCCCGCCATAGCTATAAGTATAAAAATTTGCATGCTCCTTGTTGGTGTTTGAATAAAGACCAACGGGTTGGAAGTTTTTGATGCTTTTCATGTCAATGTCTTTTGTAAGCTGAGCATCGAGGGTGCGCATACCTTCGTTGACAAGGACAGAGAAACTACAGAGGTCTGTTGGCGTACTAATCTGCATATAGTTGTTGATGAATTGGGGAAATCCGCTAAGTGAGGCTAAATCCTTTAGTTTGTTCTCTATGTCCTGATTTGTTAAACTACCATCTGTATATCCCTGAGTAGCTGTCATAAGAAGATGTTTAGCTGCATCGTATTGGTGTTCAGTAAGCAGATTGTTGTCTATAAGAATATTGGCAGTGTTTTCTGTCTGCAGCACGTTGTTCATTAACTTGATGTAGGCGGCACGAGAGTCGCATACCTCCTCCATAAGGTTACCAAGATAGTTGAGGTGCGACAGTATCTTGCTGTATGCTGGCATTGTCCCCGAGTACGCCTCATTTCCAACGTTCTTCATGAGTAAAGCGTTGCATGAAGGATGTTGAATATAGTCAGTAATATCCGTTCCTTTACATATCCACATAGTGGTAAGAATGTTTTGCATGTCAACCAGTAAACTGGTACATGCACTGTATGCCTCATTTGTATTTTGACCGCGATAGTAAAGGTGCAGGTTGCTGAATACAGTATAATCAGATGAAGAGGCGGGGCAACGTCCGTTTATTCTGATGGTAAGTGCTCCGTTTTCTGGCCTGGCCATAACCCTGTTGGTTGGGTACTCTTCTGTGTATTCATAGGAAGAGATGATGACGTTTTTCATATCATTCAGGCTGAACATACTGCCGTGCATCATACTCTTGGGCATTGCTTCGGCAGCAAAGTAACCGTCAATCTGGAGTTCATAAACACCATCGGGCAGGTCGGTGATGGTCTGTTCCAACACAAACTCACACCCTTCTGACTGTACCTCAATAGTACCTTCTGCTAATTTCTGAATTGTGATGTTGCCGCCCTGTTGGATAAAGGTCCATCCATCGAATTGGTTCTGGAAGGTCGGATTCTTCAAAAGGCTGGTGATTTCCTGATCGGCTGTCAGTTGGTAAGCAGCTAGCAAGGGCAAGCAGAAGAGGGTAGCTATAATGGATAGTGTAAAGGCGATAAAATTTCGTTTCATTATTATATAATGTGAAGTTGTTGTCTATATTTTCTGCAAAAGTATGAGTTTTTAACTAAATACACAAGATTACTTGCTTTCATTTTTCCCAGAAAAGAAAAAATCAAACAAAAGAATCCGTAATTGAATACCAAATAGATAAAATTTTACAATAAGTTTGGTAGTTAAGGACAAATTGGGTACTTTTGTGTAAATCAAATTAACAATGACATGAAAAAGCTGTTAGCTGTCATAATAACTGTATTGTTATATCAGACAGATATGTCTGGGCAAGTGCTTTTTCCATGTACCCAAACTCTTCAGAATCCTTATGGTGTCTGTACACATGTAACTCGTCAAGGATGGGATTACGAGATTCGCGACCGTGAGATGGATTTGTTGCAGGAGGCCGGAGTAGGGTGGTTCCGTTCTGATTTAGACTTTGGGACAGTCTTCGGCAACCCTACAGATTTCTTTCCCAAAGTATTTGATTATGTCCTGAATAGTGCGGAAGATAGAGAGCTTCAACTGTTGGGAATCCTGACCTGGCTGGGAAAATATCCGTGGGACGATCCGGACTATGCTAACTATATTGATACACTAGCATTTCACTTTAACGGTAGAATCAGATACTGGGAGATGTTGAACGAGGTGAACCTAATGAGGGGAATTCGCAATCTGCCAGATCAATATGTTAAAAGCCTGAAGCTTGTATATGAACGGTTGAAAGACCGCAGTCCCCAGAACCAAGTAGTATTAAGCGGGTTGGCAGAGATGCAGAGCAACTTCTTCGAGGAACTGTGTAAATTGAAAGCGCAGGACTACTATGATGTAATGAATTTTCATTCATATTTCAGCCCTGAGGAATTAATTCCATGCTTCGAGAAGATTGCCAGATTGATGGAGCATTATGACTTCCGTAAACCTGTCTGGTTGACGGAGTGCGGAATGAGTACCAGCGAGGAGAAAGAATCGTCGGAAGGATTCTATACTGATTTTCTTCCAGCAGCGCTTAAACGTGTTGGCATCTATGAGCAACAGGTTACCGTAGGGTATTTGCGAGACAGAATCACTGGTTACAGAACGTTGAATGATGTGCAGGTAGAAGCCTACCTTAAACCCAAAGCCAGAAGTGTTACTGCTGTTGATTTTCTTCATCTGAGAGGTTTGAATCCATCTCGCATACCTGTGTTGATAGCTACTACAGATGAGTATTTCCCACTCGACTATTTCCCGCTTTTGGTAGATTACGTAAAACGCGGCGGCACCATTGTTCTGGCCCAGGGAATGCCTTTCTATTACAATTCTTCTCTGCCTTCAAAAGCCTGGTTTGAACTACATGTATTGCATACTAAATTGTATCCCATTCTTCACATGTCACCATTGAACAATCGTTATGATCAGATTACAAACGAGTCCTTAGGCGATGTTCCGCCTTTTATCGATCGTTGTGCTGATGCCGACTTTGAATATGTATTTCCCATTAACGCTGCTCATCCCGGGCGCTATCTGAGTGACGAGGCTTTGCATCCGGGAGATTCGCTGATAACCTTGATATCCGCTGGTACAGAGCGAATTAAAGGAGCCGTTGCAGGCATTTATAAATTAAACTCTGATGATCTGACAGGTAATGTGGTTTTCCAGACCAGAATGTATGCTCATCCTATTCCCGATAAAGAAGCCGAGCAAGCTCGTCGAGTGGCCCGTATCCATCTGTTGGCATTTTCTTTTGGGATAGACAGGGTCTTCTGGTACAATTTCCGTTCAAGGGAGGCTGATAGGAGTGAAAGGGAAGACTGTTTCGGACTGATTCATGCTGATTTTTCAGATAAACCATCAATGCAGGCTTACCGTACACTCACTAGGTTCTGTCCGGATGGAAGCACACGACCTACTCTCAAGAGTAATGACAATATTTTTCGTGTACAATGGATGACTCCTGACAAGCATGTGGTACGTGCTATATGGTCGCCTTATCAGAATATTAGTTATACCTATAAAAAATCACCCAAGGCAATAGTTTATGATTATATGGGCAACGTCGTAGAGTGCCCAGATAATAAGCTCATGCTTTCTGATGCTGTTCTTTATATTGTTGATTAAAGGTCATTCTTATGTGCCAGAGAATGATAACTTATGTTATTTTTTGAAATTTAGCTTGCTAAAATAGTTGGTAATCCGATAAATTGTTGTACCTTTGCACACGATTTAGAAAGAACGTGATTTTAGGATATTTTAATGTAGGGTTACAATGGGTGAAATTACAGTTGTCAAAGTAGTAAATTCCAGGCAGATGAAAGCTTTTGTTCAGTTGCCGGAAAGATTATATGCAGGCAACCAATTTTATGTGCCCGACTTGGATAGTGATATCCGTGACATGTTCAATCCAAAGAGAAATACGGCTCTCAAATATGCCGACATACAGGCCTTTATCGCCTATCAGGGCGATAAAGTAGTAGGCCGTATAGCTGGAATCATCAACAGAAATGCCAATGAACGCTGGAAGAAAACCTGTGTTCGCTTCGGGCTTATAGAGTTCGAGGATGATATAGCTATTTCCGATGCGCTGCTGAAAGCTGTTGAACAATGGGGTGCTGAACGCGGAATGACCCAGATTCAGGGACCTATGGGAATAATCGACTTTGACAAGGAAGGCATGTTGGTTGATGATTTCGACCTTATGGGCAGTATGATAGATATCTATAACCCTCCCTATTATCCTCAGCACATGGAGCAGTTGGGCTATAAGAAGGAAGTTGACTGGCTGCAGGTTCGCGTAGAGATCCCCAAGGAAGTTCCAGCTAAGTATGCTCGCGTCGCCAATTTGGCAAAGGAAATGTTCGGCCTGAAGGTAAGGAAGATAAGCCGTAGTGAGATTCTAGGTGAACAAGGGCACCGAGTGTTCCGATTGATGAACGAAGCGTATGCACCTATTTTCGGATATAGCGATTTGACAGAAGAGATGGTGTCCGACTTGATAAAGAAGTACATTCCCATCCTTGATCCCGACCTTATTACAACGGTTGAGAATGAGAAAGGTGAGATGGTTTGTGCTGCTGTTACGGCTGGAAGTCTTTCGCATACACTGCGTAAATCTAATGGTAAGTTGTTACCTTTTGGATGGGTGCATTTCCTGAAGACGCTTTTCATAAAAAACGAAGATACCGTCAACATGATGCTCATTGCTGTACGTCCAGATATGCAGGGTTTAGGTGTGAATGCTTTGGTGTTTGATGACCTGATTCCTATTTACAATCGAAAAGGGTACAAGTATGCCGAAACAGGTCCCCAGTTGGAGGACAACGTGAAGGAGTTGTCGCAATGGAAACCTTTAAATCCAAAGATTCAGAAACGTAGAAGGTGTTGGATTAAGACAATAGATAAATAATAAAACAGAAGAATAAAAATTTAATTATGAATAGAGTTGTAATAACAGGTATGGGTATTTGGTCCTGTCTGGGACAGACATTGGACGATGTACGTGATGCACTATACCAAGGGAAGAGTGGTATCATCTTTAGCCAGGAGAGAAAGGACGCAGGATTCCGTTCTGCCTTATGCGCAGATGTACCCGCTGTTGAAATCAAGAAACTTTTAGCACGTAATGTTCGTCAGTTTATGCCTGAGGAAGCTCAGTATGCATACGTCGCAACATTGCAGGCATTGGAGAATGCTAAGATTGATCAGGATTTTTTAGATGCTCACGAGGTAGGTATTATCTATGGTAACGACTCAGTTGCCGAGAGTACCATGATAGCTTTAGATAAATTCCGCGAGTTTAAGGATACAGCTGCTTGTGGTAGCGGTGCTATTTTTCAGAGTATGAACAGTACAGTAACCATGAACTTGGCTTGTCTGTTTAAACTGCGTGGTATCAACCTAACGTCATCTGCAGCCTGCGCTTCTAGCTCTTTGGCTATTGGTAATGCTTATCTGCTTATCAAGGAAGGCCTTCAGGATTGTGTTATCTGTGGTGGTGCCCAAGAGGCAAATATGTATTGCGTTGCCAGCTTCGATGGCATTCAGGCATTCTCAACACGTGAGGATGAACCAACTAAAGCTTGTCGTCCTTTCGACCGCGACCGTGATGGTCTGGTTCCAGGTGGAGGTGCTGCCACACTGATTCTGGAAAGCTATGAACATGCAGTTAAGCGAGGTGCTCCTATTATTGCCGAGATAGTAGGGTGGGGATTCAGCGGTAACGGCGATCATATCTCTACCCCTAACGTAGCAGGTCCTGCCCGCTCTTTGGAACTGGCACTCAAGAACGGTGGCATTGATCCCCGTATGATTGGATATGTAAATGCTCATGCTACCAGTACACATGCCGGTGACGGTCGTGAAGCTATGGCTATTGCCCAGTGCTTTGGTGACTATAAGGTTCCTGTTACTAGTACTAAGAGTCAGACAGGTCACGAGATGTGGATGGCTGGTGCTAGCGAGTGTATCTACTCTGTGCTGATGATGAAGAACGGCTTCATCGCCGGCAGTTTGAACTTCGAGAATCCCGACGAGGAGACAGCCTGTGTAAATGTTATTCCTCAGACAATCGAAACGGGTTTCGGCATGTTCCTAAGCAACAGCTTTGGCTTTGGCGGAACAAACAGTACGCTTATCGTAAAAGACTTTAAAGGATAAAGAATAAAAATAGAGAATAACTTTTTATTTCATTTTTTACAATTAACTATTTAAGATCATGACAAGAGAAGAAATCATTGAAAAGACAATCGAGACTTTAACAGATGAGTTTGATGTAAACGAGGCTGAAATCGTAGAAGACGCTCCTATTTACCAGACCCTGCATCTCGACAGCCTGAGTCTTGTTGACCTGGTAGCTGTTGTACAGTACACCTTCAAGGTTAAGATTCCTGCAGAGGATCTTCCCAATGTAAAGACCTTTGGTAATCTGTACGATTACATCGAGAGCCATATGGCTTAATTTGACCGCATGACAGATATCAAGAATCTCATACCTCAGCGCTCGCCAATCATGATGGTTGACGAGTTGCTTGAGGCTCATGATGATGTGGCTCGTTGCTGTCTTACCATCAGGGAGGATAACTTTTTCCTTGAGCCTGACGGGGCCATAGCAGAACCAGGTGTGATAGAGCATATCGCACAATCGGCTTCTGCTTTTGCCGGTTATAACGCTATGCAGTCCGGAGCAACAGAACCGCCTGTTGGGTATATAGGCGAGGTAAAGCGTTTTAGATTAAATCGTAGACCCTGTAAAGGCGAAACATTAGTTACGACTATTACAATGGGACCTACTGTAGGAGGTGTTACCATAATTACAGGCGATACTGTTTCTGGTGAGGAGAACATTGCAACCACTCAAATGAAGATCTATGTTGCTGGAGAATAAATATTACAAGGTTCTGCGCGCGCGAGAGAATGGTGAAGGAAAGGCTGTGTTTCATGTGGCTATCCTGCCCGACTGCAACGTGTACGAGGGACATTTCCCAGGAAAGCCTGTTTGTCCTGGTGTTTGTAATATCCAGACCATCAAGGAGTGTGCTTCATTACTTGTTGGTAAGGAACTACGTATCTTTTCCATCAAACAATGCCTGCTCACAGCCATTGCCACACCTACGGTTTGTCCGGAGGTTGATGTAGAGGTCGAAGTGAAGGAGGTTGACGGAAAGTATTCTATAGTTGCCACCATCTCTGACGAGATACGGCAGTATATGACCTTCAAAGGTGAGGGGGTATGACGTTATAATCATAGGAAGTGGTCTGGGCGGTTTGGTTTGTGCCAATCTGCTCAGCAAGAAAGGACTGAAAGTGCTCATTCTCGAGCGTCAGCATCAGCCTGGAGGATGCCTGCAAAGTTATCGTCGGGGCAACGCCATGTACGATACTGGTCTTCATTATGTAGGCGGATTAGCGGAAGGTCAGCCTTTACATGATATATTCATGGAGTTAGGCCTTTTATCCTTGCCTTGGCAGAAGTTGGATTCCGACGGATTCGACCGTATTATGATTGCCGATTACGAGTATCGCTTTGCTGAGGGCTTTGACAATTTCATCGAAACGCTGGCTAAGGATTTCCCCGAAGACCGAGACAGTTTGCAGCGCTACATTCAGTTGATGAAATGTACAGACGAGGTATGGATGCAGCATACAAATGCCTACGATTACCTTTCTGGTATCATTCCCAACCCACTGCTTTTAAGCGTTTTAAGTGGTGCTTGTCTGAAGATGGAGTTAAAACGTGATACATTACCCCTTTTTACTTATGTACATGGAAATGCGCCTTTTATACAGAGTAGCTGGCGTCTGAAAGGCGACGGTAACATGATAGTTAAGAAACTCACGGAGAATTTTATTGGCTTGGGTGGAGAACTGGTCTGTAATGCTGAGGTGCAGGAATTGATAGAAGAACAAGGTGCCATCAGTAAAGCTATCTGTAAGAACGGTCAGGTTTACGAGGCACGATATTTCATCAGCGATGCCCATCCCTCCGTAACACTCTCTTGGATAAAGGAGAGTCAGTTATTGAAGAAAGTGTATCGTCGCAGGATTGACAATTTGGAAAATACAAATGGAATGTTTACTGCTCAGCTCCTACTGAAGCCAGGTAAAGTTCCATATTTTAACTATAACGAGTTCCTGTATGATGGACTCGAAGCGTGGGACGGACGAGGATATATGGTAAGCTGCCGTGTTCCTGAAGACGGTTCTGCTTATGCACGTCAGATAGATATTCTCACGCCAATGAATATATGTGAATGCGCAGCGTGGACAGAAACCTGTCCGATGCGCCGTGGAGAAGATTACATACGCTTCAAGGCACATAAGGCACAGCAGTGCATAAGTGTTGCAGAACGTTTCATGCCTGACTTGCACGAGTATGTGCAGGAGATTCATACCAGTACGCCATTAACGTATCGCGATTACAATCTGTCGCCCGACGGCACTGCCTATGGAATACGTAAGGATGCAGCAGCTCCGCTTCTTACTGTCCTCTCTCCCCGAACCAGCATTCCCAACTTACTGTTAACCGGTCAGAGCCTTATGCTGCATGGGCTGCATGGCGTTACAATGACCGCAATGTATACTACAAAAGAAATTACAGAATAAAGACTCAAGGATAATATGAAACGTCAGATAATACTCTTTATGCTTATGTTTGGCCTGGCTGTCCCATCCTACGCTCAGATGGTATACGGAAGAATCTTCGACACTTTGGACGACGAGCCATTGGAAGGAGCACAGGTTTGGTATAAAGACCGCCCCGCAGCCAAGGTTGTCTCTAACGAAAGCGGCTATTATAAGATCCGTTTTCGTCCAGGTACCTTGGTGTTTCACTATTTCGGGTATAAGGATGTCGAGATAACAGTAAAGAAATCACGTTCTCTTGACGTTAAGCTTTCCATGGACTCCAAGGACTTAGGAGCTGTTACCATTAAGGGAGAGAAGAAAAAGTACGTTCGTAAGGGAAATCCTGCTGTCGAGTTGATGCAGAAGGTAATTGCTGCCCGTAAGGGAGCTGACATTCGTTCTGCTGAATATGCCAGCTATGACAAGTACAGAAGTACCATGATGGCCATCAACGACGTAGATACTACCACACTCGACGACGAGAACTTTAAGAAGGCTAATCTCTCTGCGGAATATGCCGAATATTGCCCTGCAACAGGTAAGATGATTCTTCCTATCAGTTTCGAGGAGCGTATTAGCAAAGAGTATTACCGCAAGGATGGTGACCGCAGCAAATCTGTTGTACTAGGCGAGCATAAGGAGAGTCTGCTGGACCTCCTCTCGGCTACAGATTTTGTTGAATCCAAAATAAAGGACAATCTGGTAGATGTGGATATATACAAAGACCAGACCGTTGTCTTTCAGCACAATTTCATCAGCCCCATAGGAGGTGCTGCTGCCATCCGTTTCTATCACTATGCCATTGCCGATACAGTTGATGTAGAAGGTGATTCGTGCATTATCGTCAACTTTCAGCCTGCTAACAAACAGGATTTCGGTTGGAACGGTGACCTTTACATCATGAACGATAGCACCTACCGTATCAAGCGTGCTCGCATGGGTATGCCTATGGATAATAGTGTGAACTTTGTCAGATATCTTTCTTTGGACCAGGAGTACGAGAGCCTCTCTGGCGGTCAGCAGTTCTGTACCAGCAACCGTATGATTCTGCAGCTTGTGCTTGTTGATAAGATTAAAAAGTTGCATCTCGAACATTATGCCCGTTACTCAAATATCAGCAACGAGCCCTTCCCTGATAAGGAAATCAACTTCTTGGGTGACGAGAAGATAGAGAAGGGCGCCAAGCATCGCGATGATAGCTATTGGTCCCAATACCGCCCTGATTCACTCTCTCAAGGTCAGAAGCATATTTCTGAGCTGAAACGTCGCTTCACTGACCAACCTGCCGTACGTGCCATCTTGTATGGAGCCAAGATATTCCTTGATAACTACCTTGAGACAAGTGCCGACCCCAATCGTCCCAGCAAAGTGGACATAGGTCCCTTCTTCTCAACATTTGGTAGCAACTGGGTCGAGGGTTATCGCCTTCGTCTGGGTGCTCAGACAACCGGTGCTTTCAACAAACATTGGTTCCTCAGCGGATGGGTAAAGTATGGTTTCAAGGATCATAAAGTAAAGGGAGAAGCTAAGGTGGCCTATTCGTTTAACGAAAAGGAGAAAGACCTCATTGCTTATCCTCGTAAGGACATCTCCTTCTCTTATACCCGTGATATTCAGAGCCCCTCAGATAAGTTCCTTCAGTATGATAAGGATAATACCTTCATGTCTTTTGCCTGGCAGAAAACTCGTTTGCAGAGCTATTTCGAGCGTTTCCGCTTAGAGGCTGTCTTCGAGTACGAATACGGCTTGGCATTGAATGCACGATTCAACCGAGAGTGGAATACTGGTGCCGGCGACCTCTATTTCCTTACCAACAGAGAATGGAATAATATCGAGACAGCTATCCAGAACCGGCGTATGTTACCATCAGATGTGAAGTCTAATACCGTCACCTATAGCGAGTTCAGCTTCGGCGCATCCTATCAGCCTGGTTTGAAGGTCCTGAATACACGCACCAAGCGTTACCTCTCAAATCTGGAGGCGCCAAAGTACTCTATTCAGCATACAGTAGGCATTAAGGGGTTCCTTGGTGGCGATTATAACTATAACATGACAGAGTTTATGTTCAGCAAACGATTCTGGCTGGGTTCATGGGGTAGCTTGGACGGTGGTATTCATGCCTCTTTCCAGTGGAATAAGGTTCCATATCCATTGCTTGTAATCCCTGAGTCCAACCTCAGCTATATCCGAAGCCGTAACACCTTCAATCTGGTTGGCAATATGGAGTTCTTGCACGACCGTGCTGTAACCACCATGTGGCGCTGGGACCTCAACGGAAAAATCTTCAACCGTATTCCTCTGCTCAAGAAACTCAAGTGGCGCGAGTCTATCGCTCTTAATGCCATGTGGGGATATCTGACAGAAAAGAACAATCCATTGCTTGCTGTCAACCGGAACGATGACTTCCTCTTCCGTTTCCCAGGCGAGTGGAAGCATCATTATGATGGGTCGGTCTTGCGCAATCAGTACGTAAACTATACCGAGCCTATGAACAGCTGGACACCGTACATCGAAGCAGCTGTAGGTATTCACAATATCCTTAAGTTCCTTTCCTTCGAGTACACCCATCGTTTCACCTACCTAAAGGACGATACCCAGAAGTGGGGCTTCCGCTTCTACTTCGAAGCAAGTTTCTAAAGAAAAATTTCAACGAAAGACGATAACCAATTAACAATAAACAACGAAAACCAAAACTAAAACTAACAACTTGTCAACTTTTAATTCTCAATTTTCAATTCTCAACTACCAAAATATGAAGTATGCATTAGTAACAGGAGCAAGTCGCGGATTAGGTCGCGCCATTGCTGTTCGTCTGGCTCAGATGGGTTATAATATTCTTATCAATTATGCAGGTAATACAGCAGCTGCTGAGGAAACCTTGCGTCTCGTTCGCGAAGCAGGTACCGACGGTGAGTTGTGGTGCTTCGACGTAGCCGACCGCGAGAAGGCAACAGCTACCATTCAGGCATGGCAAGAGGCACATCAGGATCAGGACGAGTACATCGAGGTATGTGTCAACAATGCCGGTATCCGTCGTGATGGTGTTATGGCCCTCATGCCTTTTGAGGACTACACTCGTGTCATCGACATCACTTTGCAGGGATTCTTTAACGTAACACAGCCCCTGTTGCCCGCTATGCAGTTTCACAAGTTCGGCCGTATCATCAATATGGCTAGTGTGAGTGGCATCAAGGGTTTGCCTGGTCAGACCAACTACTCGGCTGCCAAGGGAGGTATCATCGCCGCCACCAAGGCACTGGCTCAAGAGGTTGCCAAGAAGAACGTCACCGTTAATGCCCTCGCTCCTGGCTTTATCAAGACAGATATGGTTGAGGGTTTGGACGAGGCCAGCCTCAAGAAGACCATCCCTGCCGGTCGTTTTGGTCAGCCCGAAGAGGTAGCCGAGGCCGTAGCCTTCCTCGTATCGCCCATGGCAGGATATGTAACCGGTAATGTCATCTCCATCAACGGAGGTCTCTATACTTAAGTTTTTTAGGGATTAGGGATTAGAGATTAATGGTTATTGACGTACTGTCACTTGACTAAAGTCTAAAGTCTAAGCCAAAATATACAGCTATATGAAACGTCTCCTTATCATCCTTTCATTCTTTATTCTTCATTCTTCATTCTTCATTTATGCGTCAACGCCCGATGGACGCCTTTTCCAGTTCGAGCGCAGTACCAACAAGAACTATATCTGCTATGATGTAAACCTAAAGGATGGGAAGCTCAACCTTAAAGAGCCGGTTCATGCCTACTGGATTCGGGCCGAAGAAGGTGGTGAGAAGAAAGAACTCTCCTTCCTGCAGTTCAAGTTCGCCTTTGGCTATAAGGTGGACAGCACTCGCGATAACGAGGTCACCATACACCTCTCGCCCTACAAGAACCTGCCTATTCGCATCCTTAAGCGTGGCGGTAAGTGGATAGCACTGGTAAAGATGGAGGGACAGGAGATGGTAGTCAGCAAGTTCTTTGCCCAGATGAAGGGCGAGTCCCTCACCTGCTTGTATGTAGATGTCACTGGCATTGCCAATGGCAAAACTGTAACAAAGCGTATCAATAATAAATGAAAAAGGAACTGACAGATATTACAGAAATACGTGTTAAGTTCAGCGAGATGGATGCCATGCTGCGCGTATGGCATGGCAACTATGTCAAGTATTTCGAGGACGGACGCGAGTCCTTTGGCCGTCATTATCCCGGCATAGGCTACGAGGTCATGTTGGCCGCCAATATCCCCGCCCCTGTCTATGATGTCCATGTGCGTCATCTGGCTCCCTTAGGTATGAACGACGTGGCCGTTATCCACACTACCTATGTCCGTAAGCCTGGTGCACGCTTAGATTTCAAGTATCAGATTTTCCGTCAGTCCGACGGTGTCCTCTGTTGCGAAGGCAGCACCACCCAACTCTTCATAGATCCCGATGGTCAGCTAATGATCGAAGAGCCCCAGTATTTTACAGACTGGAAAAAGAAATATCTGTAAGCTTTATTGCTTCATTGCCTGATAGGTTAACGGTTAGCAACGGAAACTGTTAACGTTTTTTTTATACTTCAAGATGTCGGATGTCTGTTTTTATTATCTGATAAGCGTTTTTACTCCATTTACAATGCAAATACCGGGCTGCAGCTCCTGTAGTCTCATGCCTTGCAGATTATAGATTGTGTCCTCGTCATATAAAAGGGAGTTGGAGAGGGGGCGAATAGATGTCTCGTCGTCTTTGGCTGATAACATATAGGCATAGAAGATGCCGCCTGTCTTGGTGCCTGTGGGTGAGGTGAGGTGTATGCGTACGGTTTCCTTGCCGCTGGTTCCTTCT
>CADAWW010000006.1 GCA_902791675.1 uncultured Bacteroidales bacterium | reverse complement strand
AGATTGCTCTCACGACTCACAAACTGGTAGTAGTCCTCCGTAACAGGGCGTAGCTGCCAATGCTGTGACATATATCTTTCGGGAGTCATACTCCAAGTTGTCAGAAAATCGCCTCCGTCACTAATATCAATAGGATGATCCACACCTACATTATATATATAATAATAAGCATCTTTGTCTATACCCATAGGATTGGTTGGCTCTGGTTCGGGTGGTTGTATTCCATCTGGATTAGGGAACACGGAAGATAGGTAAGTTGCATGTTCAACCAGGAACTTCTTCATATAATCAATACCTTCCTGATACGTACTGAACAACTGTAACTCATCCCAAGTCCGCTGGTCGATAGGCCAAACCATATAGTTTAGTCGCTGACTCTCATCTATCACGGCAGCCAAACTATCTACAAATGCTAATGTCTTATCGACAAGATGCTCCTGCATGACAGCCTTATGCCATCTGCGACCTATGAGGTTCTTGAACCAAGGGTCGCTATACATTCGTTTAAACCATTGCCTTTCGTTACTGCTATATCCGTAATCCAGCATCAGTTTATTGGTCATCTCACCTAAACGGTAGCAGTTGTTAAATGCTATATCGTAATCCCAAATGGGGCCCATATATAAATGATCGTCAGCCTGCTCTTTGTAACAATAAATGCTGTACAGTCCATCGCAGTTAGCAGTATACTCTACCGTCAGGTACCAAGATGCGAGAGCGAGACTGTCAAAGAGTGGACGGTATCCCTTTTCTGGATCTTTGTAGTCGGAAGAGAAGAGGTGCGACTCCACATCGTTCATATACTGTTGGAGATAGTCAATCTGATTATACGTTATAACATCCTCATCAGGTGACTTTATTCCAACACCGACACCCTTATTGGTAGTGAAATTTATTTCCTGACTATAAGCAGGAGAACCAAGCTCCATAAAGTAACCGCCGGAGATGTCTGAGTCTTCTGTTGGAATCTCCTCCTGCTCCACAATATCGATACGATGCGGCCGTATGTCTATATGGTCACTTATCTGATAATTGCCAATAAAGTTGCCATTCAGGGTTACATCTACAAACTTGGCAGCAGGAACGTATGATTGTCCCAGTTCCTTCCCAATGAAACTGGCTACCGCATTACGGATAAGTGTCTTATCAACGGCGTTCGCCATCAGTGTCCAGTTGCGTGCTTTGGCATACCCCTTGCCAAGGAATTTTTCCTTATCCTTAAACTTTATACGATAAGGTTTCTTTGCAATGCCCCATGTACTGTTACCGCGACCACGAATCTCCATTGAGTCAATAAACTCTGTCTCACCGTCTTGAATACGCCATAACTTGGCATATTTATAATCAGTCTTACTGGAGATGTTTGAACCGTCGTATGTATTGATGTAAAGGGCTGGCATATTAGTAAGCTGCTTCATGTAAGTTGGAGATCCGCCATTTTGTAGGTTTTCCAGTTCTGCACAGAATGTATTGTAGGCTTCCTGCAAATCTAGCAAATCGTCATTGGTTATATAGTTATCATCCAATTCCTCTCCTTCCTCTATCAATTTCTTCAGATATGTGGCTGTAAATCCCAAATCAGCAATATAGGAGGGGCCATAAACAGTTACGTGAATAGGATAAAACTCAGCAAAATGGCCAAAGATATTGCCATTTGTATTAGCCAATATGGTGAAGCGTAAAGACTTATATGTTTTTTCTCCCAAGGACACGGGGTCTGAGGTGTATTCTTCCCCTGAACTCGCATTTCCAAGTTTAATCTCACCCAGATTGTCCCACTGTGATTGGTTATTACTTCCCCAGACACCCATCAGTGTCACATGGTTATTGGCCTCTCTACGTCGAACCACATAAAGACCAATATTGTCGCCTACAGGTTCATCGAAATCTACCTGTATATAATGCGTGTCATGTACTTGATTATGCCAATCACTATGCCAGAAGGTATTAGGATTGCCATCTACCAGATACTCTATATGCTGACCTTCCTGCCAGTCACTGGCATTACTACTCAGTTGATCTCCGGAAATAGGAATCATTTCTGTTTCCTTTCCTACGGCTTGCTTATAAATCTCCTTGGATTTAGCAAGCAATTCATGGTATTGCTCTGCTACGGTCTGCGCTCCCAAAGAAAAGGAGCACAAACTTAGCAGCGCTGCATAAAGCAGTCGCATCGTATTATAGTTTATAGGTTATTCTTCTGTCTTTTCTGTCTTAGGCTCTTCAAAATCGGTAATTTCATTCTCTATAAGAATATTATACCACTGAGCCAGTTTCTTCATATCTGCCGGATAAACACGGTCGCGATCATAATTTGGAAGGGCTTCAGCCATAAAGGCAGCAAGTTCATCCTTACTGGCTTTCTTATAGTCAAGGCTCGTCTTCTTACCGCCTTCCTTTTCCAAGATATTCTTGAATACGCGACGCAAGGGCACCTCTTCCTCATCGGTATACATAGCTATATCGGCCAATGAGATTACCTTGTCGGTTCCAAAAACAGGCAAACGTTTCTTCTGGGCATCCAATGTTTCTACAATAAGACTATTGTTTCCACGGGACACCAACTTATACAAACCGGGCTTACCGGATATTGCTAAAATTTTTTCTAACATATTTCTTAAATCTAATATTGTGTTATTATTTACGTTTCTTATATCTTTGTTTCAATTACAGTTATCATATCGAAAATCTTTCGTAATTCCTTCTGCAAGATCGTCTTTCCCTCTGTTGTGTTATCTATTACATAGTCAGCCTTCTCTTGTTGCGCTTCTGATTGTTGCATTTTTATACGGGCCTCAACCTGCCTATGTGTACTGCCATCGCGCTGCATAGCACGTTGAATACGCAGTTCCATCGGTGCATTAACAAAAAGAACCTGATCTACGACTTTGTCAAAGCCACTCTCGTATAGTATGGCACTTTCTATTGCTACGATTTCAGCATCTTGTTGTTTTACCCACTTGCAAAAATCATCCTTTACCACAGGATGCACTATAGCATTCACTTTTTGAGCGTGTTGTTGATTAGCAAAAAGATAACTGGCAAGCACATTCTTCTGTAATTCACCATCTTTGTATACATTTACTCCTACCAAACTGATTAGTTCCTGCCTAATCTTCTCATCTTCACAAATAAGGCGTTTGGCTTCAGCATCGCAATCATATACTGGTACATTCATCTGCTCTCGCAAAAGAGAAGAGATGTAACTCTTTCCGCTTCCTATTCCACCTGTAATTCCCAGTATTATCATTTTCTTCACTTGAATAGCCTACTGGATTTCGCTTTCCATCTCAGACATCTCTATCAGGTAGTCAACCTCTCGCGGTGAAATGCGGGCATTGGTAACACCTTCGGGAAGTGACTTCAGATGTAATGGATACTTGTCGGACAGATTTTGCAACAATTCCTCGTATGTAATAGCCAACACAAAATTGTCGGCCGTTACCCGTTGGTACTGTCCTGATTCAACACGGAATGTCACCTTTGCCCGTGAAGGAAATGTCCTCAATTCCTTGTCGCCAGGGAAATTCAGACCTATAATAGGAACTTCAACCGTCTTTTCAGCATAGTAGCCCACATAGGCTGTCATCTCAACTTTATTAGGTATGTACTCCACACCCTTCATACGCTGGAATGATATATCCTGAACAACATTCTCCTTTAGATTCGACAGGTTTACAGCCTGAGTGTAAGCGTATTGCATAGTATCAAGCACGCTATTGGGAGCATATACGAAGACACTATCCTCAGAAAAACTCATGGATTGAATGTAATTCTGGGGCGAAGCGCTTATGTTGCCGCATATTTTAATGGGAAGTTTACGGGCAACGCCACGATTGTAATAAAACTCTAACGTATCTGGACGAACAGAAATAATACGGCTGGAAACTCCCAACTGGCTCTGTATCATTCGTTGCAAGTCTGTTACGGGAACTTGGACACGTGCATTAGTCAAGCCTACATCATACTTTTCAAAATCTACCTCTATAGCATTATGCACCACATATCGATAAAATCGCAACAATGTTGTACCCCTATCCCTTATAGTGACATGAATTTGTGAAGGAAGATTCGTAGTAATATGTACATTCTCTGGAATATTATTTAACTCCAAGGGAACAGTAATTTCCGTTTCAAAGGTCTCGTTTAATGTCTGTAACAACCAAAATCCAGCAGAAACGACAAAGAAGAAAAGAAAGACAAAAAACTCATGGCTTTTCTTGCCAAAGAAAACGTTTCTTATCCTTACCCATATCTTTGCGATTCCGTAGCCCATGGTGCATACTAATGTTGAATCGGAAATGTAAACCTACAACTTACTGAGTAGGTTGAGCCTGAGCATACACAGAATTGCGGTCAACCTTGATGCGAACACCATTAGCCACCTCAATCATCAGCGTATTATCATTCTCGTCTATCTGCTTAACCACTCCATATATACCGCCTGCTGTTACAACAGCCTGTCCTACGGTAATACTGTTGCGGAAGTTCTGTATTTCTTTTTGCCTCTTCTGCTGAGGACGAATCATAAAGAGATACATGATGGCAAAAAGTGCCACAATCATCAAAAGTCCACTGTACTGCTGCATTGTTGTTTTTTTTAATGTTTTTATATTGTCTAACTATTAACTCTCTATTAAAGTTCCCATAGTCCACGGAAGAGGGGTGAGGGGTGAGGCTATTAAATATTCTTAATCAGTTTATTCTCTTCTATTAACCTCTTTGCTATGTTATCCAACGTAGCATTTATGTACTTGCCGCTCTTACTGGTACTATACATCTTGGCAATCTCTACATATTCGTTGATGCTCACACTAACAGGTATGCCAGGGAAAGAGATAATCTCCGCCAATGCAATCTGTAAAATAATACGGTCCATCAGAGCAACACGTTTTATATCCCACTTCCGGGTAGTAGAAGCAATCAGATCATAATAATAGTCTTTATTGGAAATAGCCTTATCTAAAAGACGGATTGCAAAGTCCTTGTCTGAACTATCCTTATATTCTGGCATAAGAGGTTGCTCGTCTGTACTCTCTGGCGTAAACCTGTTAATAGTCTTCAACACGAAGGTATCTACAATAACCTTATCGTCATTCCAATAAAGATCCATTTCCTCCAAAACGGCATCAAGTTCCTCGTTGTTACAAATCAAATGGCGATAAATAAGACGCCATACTTCCCTGTCTTCCTCATAAGAATTCTTACCCGATGTCATATAGGCATTGTAGAACTCGCTTTCCTCTATTTTTCCGTACAAGGAACGCACATACTCCTCTTGGTCTGCCCAGTCAAAGCGTTGGTTGTTGTTTCTGTACTCCTTCAACTGTTTATTGGACTCCAACTGCTTCATAAAACGGTTTTCCACAAACTTTGCATTTACTAAGTCGGCCTCGCCTAGACGATTGGCACGACTTTGGCGCATTTCCAGCAGACGCAACGCCATACGGTTCAGTTCAAGCATAAGAAGCAGCATGCTATTATACAAATCATAAGCTCTGGACAGGCTTAGAAGCAACTCTTTCTCTGCCGCTGCAGGGTTCTTGCCTCCACTTTGATAATAGGAATAGGTAATTTGAACAAGTTTTAATCGAATTAATTCGCGATTTATCATACTATTATACTTAAAATGAGGGTACAAAATTACTCATTTTGCCCCATATAGGCAATTTTTCGGCGTTTTTTTTGGAAGATAAAGAAAATATGAAGAATTTTGGACCCGCTTTTATATATTTGCAATCATGGAATCAAACAAAAAAACGCAAGCTGAGGCCGAAAGCAACATTCTGTTTTCTAAAGCTGTTAAGGCCGGACAACGCATCTATTATGTAGATGTAAAGATGAATAAGAAAGAGGAAATGTACCTCAGTATTACCGAGAGCAAGAAACTTGTTTCCGGCTCTACGGAAATGCCACAGTATAATTATGAGAAACATAAGATTTTCCTCTTCAAGGAAGACTTCCAGAAATTCCAGGAGAGCCTGAATGAGGCTATCAACTACATCAACAGCCAACAGGGACCTTCAGAGCGAAGAACTCAGGAAGAGGGAGAAATTAACATAGATTTGGACTTCTGATTACGCTATTAGAATACAAAATTGTGTTATTGGATAAAATAATTCGTTATTCTTACTGAGTAATCCACAATTATTTTATACCTTTGCACCCGCTTTTGAAGCCGTGTGATGGCGAATTAAGCAAAATTTAACTTAATTTAGAGTAACACAAAAACAAAAAAACAATGAAAAGTATTGACGTAAAAGGTACTGCCCGTCCTGCTACTGGCAAAAAGGCAAGTCGTGACATTCGTAAGGCTGGAGCTGTTCCCTGCAACCTCTATGGTGAGGCTAAAGGTGAGAACGGCCTTCCCGTTGCAGTTAGTTTCTCCGCTACTCAAGAGGAGTTGCGCAAACTTGTTTACACTCCCGACATCTACAGTGTAAACCTGAACATTGACGGTAAAGAATGCAAGGCTATCATGAAGGAACTCCAGTTCCACCCTGTAACAGATGCCCTTTTGCACGTAGATTTCTACGAGATAACTGAGACTAAGCCCATCGTAATGGAAGTGCCCATCAAGCTGAACGGTTTGGCAGAAGGTGTTAAGGCCGGTGGTAAGCTGGCTGCCAGCGTACGTAAACTCAAGGTGAAGGCTCCTTACACCGCTATACCTGAGAAGCTGAACATCGATGTTACCAACCTCGGCCTGGGTAAGACCATCAAGGTAGGTGAGCTGAAGTTCGAAGGTCTGGAACTCGTTACCAGCCCCAGCGTTGTCGTTTGTCAGGTTAAGATGACACGTAGCGCAATGAGTGCTGCAGCAAAAGCTTCCGAGGAGTAATTCCTTACCATAGCATCATAAAGGCGGCACAAACTATGCCGCCTTTTATTTTTCAAGACAATGAATCCCTTAAAAACAATTATCTCCTTTTTATTCTATTCAAAAAGCAGGAAAAAGACCGACGAGGAGAATTCCGTTATGAAATACCTGATAGTAGGATTGGGCAACATAGGCCCTGAGTATGTTGGCACACGCCATAACATAGGCTTCCGAATTGTAGATGCACTGGCAGAGTCGGCTAATGCCCAATGGGAGGACAAACGCTACGGTTTCGTGGCCCGCATGAGGGTTAAGAACGTACAGCTCATCCTTCTAAAGCCCAGCACATATATGAATCTGTCGGGCAATGCCGTCCGGTACTGGATGCAGCAGGAGAAGATTGAGTTGCAGAACCTGCTGGTTGTCGTTGACGATCTCAGTCTGCCCATTGGTACCATCCGTATGAAACAGAACGGAAGCGCCGGGGGACACAACGGACTGAAGCACATTGCCCAGATGCTGGGAACCGAGGGTTATAACCGATTGAAGTTTGGTATTGGCAACGACTTTCCCAAGGGTGCTCAGGTTGATTTCGTATTAAGCAGATTCAGTGCCGAGGACGAAAGCATCATAGAAAAGAAAACACCCGTCTGTGCCGATGCCATCAAAGCCTTTGCCCTCAGCGGAATGCAGTTTGCCATGTGTAATTACAACAACAAATGAACACAGAAGCACGTATAGATAAATGGCTATGGGCTGCCCGCATCTTCAAGACGCGTACCATAGCTGCCGCAGCATGCAAGAAGGGGCAGGTTAGCCTGAAAGGCGCTCCCGTTAAAGCCAGTCGAATGATTAAGGAAGGTGACGTAATAGATGTGCGTAAACCGCCCGTCACCTATTCCTTCCGCGTGCTGCAAGCCATAGAAAGGCGTGTAGGTGCCAAGCTCATCCCTGAGATTCTGGAGAACATAACAGCTCCAGAACAGTATGAAATCCTTGAGATGAGCAAGATTAGCGGATTTGTAAATCGCGCCAAGGGAACAGGTCGGCCCACCAAGAAGGACCGTCGCTCTCTGGATGAATTCCAAAGCGAAGTACCGGAGTTCTTTGCCGACTTCGATTTTGACCTTGATGAATAAAATTTGAATAAATATATTGTTTTCTGCCTGTAGTATTTCCACCTTTGTAGAAAAATAATTACCTTTACACCAGAAAAACCCTTAAACTAATGATAAAAATGAAGAAAATTCTCTCCATTCTGACACTGTTCGCATTGATTTCTGCAACAGTTTTGGCTGACAACAAGCCCGGCACTTTTACCATAGGTAATAAGACATTTCTCCTCAATGGCGAGCCCTTTGTAGTAAAGGCTGCCGAGATACATTACCCACGAATTCCCCGTCCTTACTGGGAACACCGCATACAGATGTGTAAGTCGTTGGGAATGAATGCCGTTTGCATTTATATATTCTGGAACATCCATGAGCAGCAAGAGGGACAGTTCAACTTCACCGATAACAACGATATAGCCGAATTCTGCCGTATTGCCCAGAAGAATGGTATGTATGTGATTGTCCGTCCCGGTCCTTACGTCTGTGCCGAATGGGAGATGGGCGGTCTGCCTTGGTGGCTGCTGAAGAAAAAGGACATCAAGCTGCGCGAACGCGACCCCTATTTCATGGAGCGTGTAAAAATCTTCGAGGAAAAGGTGGGTGAGCAACTGAAACCCCTCACTATTCAGAACGGCGGTCCTATTATCATGATGCAGGTAGAAAACGAATACGGAAGCTATGGCGAAGACAAGCCTTACGTTTCAGAAATCCGTGACTGTCTGCGCGGCATCTATGGCAAAGAGTTGGAGTTATTCCAGTGCGACTGGAGCAGCAACTTCGAGAAGAACGGTCTTGATGATCTCACCTGGACGATGAACTTCGGTACAGGTGCCAACATCGACCAACAGTTCCGTCGACTGGGTGAGTTGCGTCCCAATGCTCCCAAGATGTGCTCCGAATTCTGGAGCGGTTGGTTTGACAAATGGGGAGCACGCCACGAGACGCGTCCTGCCAAGGATATGGTGGACGGTATGGACGAGATGCTCTCGAAGGGCATCAGCTTCTCGCTCTATATGACGCACGGCGGAACCAGTTTCGGTCATTGGGCAGGAGCCAACTCTCCCGGCTTTGCCCCTGATGTGACCAGCTACGACTACGATGCGCCCATCAACGAATGGGGTCTTGCCACACCCAAGTTCTGGGAACTCCGCAAGATGATGGAGAAATACAACGACGGCAAGAAGATGCCTGCTGTTCCCAAGGCTCTCATGCCTATTATCACCGTTCCTAAGTTCGAGCTGACAGAGTTTGCGCCGCTATTAAGTGCGATGACCAAGCCCGTCAATGGTACCATCAAGACCTTTGAGGAAATGGATATGGGCTGGGGCACAATGATGTACTCCACCCGTCTGCCCGAGATTACTTCACAGAGTGTGCTCAGCGGTGAATTCCATGATTTTGCTCAGGTGTTTATTGACAAAAATTATATTGGAAAGATTGATCGTGTGAAGAACGAGAAGTCTCTCACCATCCCAGCCGTCAAGAAAGGTGCCGAGTTGATTATCATCGTTGAAGGGATGGGCCGCATCAACTTCGGTCGTGCCATCAAGGACTTTAAGGGCATCGTTGGCAACGTCACACTAACTACTGAGACTGACGATGTAGAGATGATGCTGACGCCGAAACGATGGATGAATGTAGCCATTCCCGATGATTATCAGACCGCAGTAAGTGCCCTTGATATGGTGAAAGGTGTCAACGACCAAGTGGCTGCCGGCAAGGTGAAAGGGAGTGTTCCTGCACTTGCCTTAACACAAGGCTATGAGGGGTCGAAGAAACTTGGCGACATCATGAAACCCGGCTATCATCGCGGCTATTTCAACCTCAAGAAGGTGGGCGACACGTTCCTGAACTTCGAGACTTGGGGCAAGGGACAGGTTTGGGTGAACGGTCATGCCATGGGTCGTATCTGGAGCATTGGCCCCCAACAGACACTCTATGTGCCCGGTTGCTGGTTGAAGAAGGGAAAGAACGAGGTTATTGTCCTCGACATCGTTGGTCCCACTGAACGCGTAGTTTGGGGGCAGGCTGAGCCTGAACTGAACAAATTACAGTTGGAGAAGAGCAACAAGCACAATAACATTGGCGACAAGCCCGACCTGAACAGCCAAGAGCCAGTAGCCAAAGGGCAGATGAAGGCTGGTAACGGTTGGCAGACTATCAAGTTCAATGCGCCGCAGAAAGGTCGCTATCTGGCTATCGAATGCCTCTCCACCCAAAAAGAGGGAGACCGTGTAGCTATTGCCGAACTGTATCTGCAAGGTACCGATGGCAAGCGTCTGAGCCGTGAACCGTGGAAGACAAAGTACGCCAACTCGGAAGATGAGGCAGGCAACAATCTGGGTGATAAAGTTTTCGACCTTCAAGAGAGCACCTACTGGCAGACAGAAAAGGGAGCCGCAGCTCCCCATCTGTTGGTTATCGACTTAGGTTCCGTCCAGAATGTCACAGCCTTAGAGTATCTCCCGCGTGCCGAGCAAGGTGCCCCCGGCAGTATCAAGGACTTCAAGATTTACCTTTATTAATCCCACAACTCCCTGATTATTCTAATGGACTGTCAGGATACAAATGATTTTTTTCTTTACATCAAATAAATTTAGCAAGAAAAATGAGACAGAAAATCGTTGTAATATTTGCAACTGTAGTGCTCCTGTTAGGTATGAGCGCCTGCACAGATAAAAGTGACACCACCGTAAACCAACAGGAGATGGAAAAAAATCTCGTCGGCCTGTGGTACGAAGATTTCGATTATAAGGATGTTACCGAGGACGGCAAGCCCTTCAACCACGCCATGATTGCCGTGGAGGCCAAAGCCGACCACACGGGCTACATTGCACTGGCAGTGTTTGATGACGAGTTCAACGAACCGCTTGAGGTATACGGCGGGCCGAAGGATGCGCCATTCACATGGCAGGTGACAGAAGACGGGCTTATTGCCCTGACTGTCCCGAACACACGCGCAACAATCATGTCGACACGTAGTAGCAACGACGGGAATCACAGCAACTTTGTCGATATCGGTCAGATTAAGATGAATTGCGGCAATGGTAATATTGCCTTCAGCAATGCCTCCCATCAAGGTTCACTTACCAAGGCTGCAAACGACAAGAACGGTCTGATTCAGGACTGGATGGCGAAATCCACCCTGCCGCGGCCCTGCATCACAGACAGCATCCCGGTGGAGATTTTCCCCGACTACATGAACTATGTGTTCAACTATCCTTCTATCGACCCCTTCGGCAATCCCTGCACGCTCAGCGGTACCATCACGGTCGATAAGTCGCTGATAACGGACGATAAGCCATACAACGGCATTCTGCTCTATAACCACTTCACCATCTACGCCACTACGCAGGCACCTTCGCGCGGAGCCGTGGAGTTCCCGACGGGGGCTGCCTTCACCAATTTCATCGTCGTAGCACCCGACTACTACGGCTTCGGCATCACCGAGAAGGAGCCGCAGGCCTACTGTATCTCAAGGGCCAACGGTCGCGCCTCGCTCGATGCCTACCTTGCCGCCAAGCGGTTGATAGAAGACCTGAAAGTGAAGAAGGGCGACGACTTCGTTATCGCCGGCTATTCGGAGGGAGGACAGACCACGATGAGCGTATTGCGCGAAATCTCGGAACGCCATCCTGAAATCAAGGTGAAACGGGCCTTCGCAGGCGACGGTCCCTACGACATCAATTCGATGTACGACACCATCACCAAAGGCACCACCGAGATGCCCAGCACCGTCTGCAACGTGCTCTATGCCTTCAACCACTACTTCCGTCTGGGTTACGACATCCACGACTACCTGAAGGATCCCGTGGCCAAGAACTTCAACAACTGGTTCCTCAGCAAAAAATACAAGCGCATGGCTCTTGACAATGAACTTATCAAGACCAGAAAGACGGGTGAAATCTGTACGGACGCCGTACTGGATACCAGCAGCCCTTTGTCACGCCGGTTCAAGGAAGCCTTCAGTGCCGATGCGCTCACCAGCGGATGGACGCCACGCAGCGACTTCGACGTGATGCTCTTCCACGATACGAAGGACGATGTTGTACCCGTGGAGAACTTTTATGCCATGAGCAAGTTCCTCAAGGACAATGGCATCAAGACCCAGGAGTTTGTCGGTGAATACAGTTCCGAAGCGACCAAGGAGGCCGGCATCAGCAACCACGAAGTATCAGCCCTTACCTTTTTCCTCAGAATCATCGAGTGGATGACGGCAAACTATTAATAATTTAAGTTTCTGGAGTTGTTTCGGGAGTTATAGAAGTTAAAGGAGTTACCGGGCTTTCGCCCTCCGAAGTTACCGCTTCGCTCCGACGTCATAGAATTGAGAATTGAAAGTTGATAATTGAGAATTGTTTTCGTTTTCGTTTTCGTTAACTCTCAACTATCGTCTTTAACTCCTGTCCGAATGGACGAGCGAAGCGATAACTTCTCTAACTTCTTTAACTTCCAATTTTACTTCCAATTTAACTTCCGAAACTTCAGTCAATAATATGCATATTAGTAGTAATGGCAAAAACACCAAGAAAAACAGTCTTTAAGGTACACAATATCATGCGACCATTGGTAATTACCATGGTCTTCTGTTGTACATTGGCCTCATTGGTATCTTGCTCTAACGAGGATAATCTGCCAGAGCCGCAACAGGAATACACGGGCATACCACTCATCATTCTGGACACAGACATCGGTTCGTCTACAGACGACCTCTTCGCCATGATGATGCTATACCATTATCAGGAGATGAACAGATGCCGCCTGCTGGGCGTCGTAGTGAATCGCGAGGGAGAGGATTATGCCGCTTGCGCCGATGTAATGAACACCTACTATGGTCATGGCGACATCCCCATAGGCCTGATTCGCGACGGAATAAAGGATCCCAAAGTATGGATTAACTATAAGGCACTTCCTACGCATACAGACGAAAACGGGAAACTGATGTTCCAACGCTCGGTAGCCGACTATTCGGCATTGCCTGACGGGTGGCAGCTATATCGGCGGTTGCTGGCGTCCCAGCCAGATCATAGCGTGAGTATCCTTTCTGTTGGCTTTGTCGCATGTCTGTCGCAGCTGCTACAGTCAGAACCTGACAGCTATTCGCCCCTCAACGGTTTGGAACTGGTACAACGCAAGGTGAAGTGCCTTTATATGATGGGAGGTGTTTTCGGTGATTCCGAAGAACCTATAGAATACAATTTTTCCCAAAGTGTATTCTTCGCACAAGCATTCTTCAACCTATGGCCCGACAACGTGGACATCATCATGTCGCCCGGTGAGGTGGGTGACGGCGTTGAATATCTGCCCGAGCAGGTCATCTCCGACATAGACTGGACTGACAAGCATCCTATCAAACAGGTCTATATGCATTACAACTGCAACACAGGACAGAAGATGTGGGACCCCATGGCAACAATCAATGCCGTAGAGGGCAACAGTCTGTTCAGGTATTCTACACGCGGTCTTGTGACTGTCAGCGAAAAAGGCGAGACTTTCTTCACCCCATCGCCAACAGGAAACGTCCGATACCAGCTAACCAACGATGCAGCCTGGAATGCCGATATGCTGAGATATATCAGGACTTTTAATATGACAAGAAAATCTTGATGCCACCTTGCCATAATGCCATCCTGGGCACATGGGAGTTAAAAGAGCACTTTTCTGCCGTTTACGATGTAAACACCCTTATTCTTTAATTGAGGACTGATCTTCCGTCCAGAAAGGTCATAGACCTCTTCATCGGATACCTCATTCTTCACTTTTAACTCATCAACAGATTCTATTCCGTCAATACAATCCTCCAAGTCGCCCACTAAGGTACCGAACTTGGCCCAATTTGATGCCTGATACTTGGCAAGGGAACTGGCATAGACATGAATCACAGGTTTACTATTGAAGATATAATCTGCGATGCTTGGAGGCGTAAGGGCTTTGACATAAACTTCCTTCACAGGACAGTTATAGAATACTCCCTGACTCATCGACTTCAGGCTCTTACCCAAAATAACTGTTGAAAGCATGCTGCAATCGCCGAAGGATTCCAGTCCGATAGACGTTACAGCATCCGGAATCTCTATTTTCTTAACGCCTAATGCACGGAATGAATGTTCTCCTATCGAGGTAAGCTTCGAAGGCAGACAAATAGATGTCAGCTGTTTGAAATGATCAAATATATAGGCACCCATCGTGTTGGCTGTGGTCTTGTAACTTTGGTAATAGGAAGTTCCGCCGGCAACAATCTTGGCATCCGTAAGGTCAATAGAAGCCAGATTACCTTCTGTGAGCAGCTGGCGCAAATACTTGATGTCCGTACCATTGAGATTACCACTGATAATGGCCTTAATTGCCTTGTCAGACAGTTTCCTTGACAATGAAGCTGCCACAGTCAAATCCACTCGTTCTGTTCCGTCTCCAGCCTTCGTTATCTCATGCAACACGCCTCCTTCATCATATGAATATATGGTATAGTCGTCTTCTATACTAGCAGGAATGCAGAAGTTCTTGGCATTGGCAGCATACTTCATATTACCTTCTGCATCCAGCATCAGGAAACCCAGACCGCCTTCACCTTCAAGCGCATAAAGCGAGTCGGATTGCAGATAAGTATATTCAGAAGGTTTACTGGCACCGGGCAAATAAGAAGTAAACTGACCCACATCACCACACTGGCCGACTTTATCTGATTCACGACGCTTCTGACCTGCTGTAGTGAGGAAGCCGGTAGTAGGAATACTCTCGATACGGTCTTCAATGAAGATAATCTCGCGATTCTTGGTAGGATACTTGGAAATCTCTGTCAGCGTCTTTTTAATATCCGACTGATAAACCGTCATCTTGTGCTCGCCATAATCATTAACGATATAGTTGTTAAGCGGTTCGAAGAATCCCCATATGGTGAAGAAGTCTGTCAAGTCTTCCTGGGCCACCTCGCATACCTTGCGCACAAACTTCAGACAACCAGTGTTAGAGTTGTAGAGGGTCAGCGGGTCCTCGCGCAACTTATTGAAGAGCGTGGGGAAGAACGCTGTGTTTTTCTGCGCCAAATGATAATAGAGGTAAAGTTGCCAGTACATACGCATCTGGCTGTCCAACGGACGGGTAAAGAACGGCTCACGACGTGCATATTCATCCATAATGGTAGCAAGGGAGTTTCCGCTTGTGGTGACCAGACCGTCGTGGAAGCGAACATAGTTGGAGAACAGGTTGTTGCTAACCTCTGTTCCACCCTCTACGGTTATTGGCCCCTGATTATTGTGCCCGCATTCATGAGCAGAACACCAGTCATCGAAATCGGCTGTCCTGCTGACATCAAACGAACTTTGCACACAACCGGCAGTGTTATACATTGTCCTGTAAGATGCAGAGTTAGCGTAACCTCCGTCTGTTGCCTCACCCTCGATGGCAAAGTTGGGATTGTTGTAATAGATGGGGTAAATAGCTTCACCGCCCGTCAGGTAGAAAGGTGCTCCTGCACGTTTGCCCGTAGCCACACTTTCACATATACCCATCAGTTCGCGCTCCCATACTGCCAAGCTGTCGAACCAGCAGATACTTTTTTCCACACTCTTCGGCCACACAGATCTATAAGTGCTTGTCTTGAAATTGAATAAAGAGTGTCCTCCCTTGACCGTAAAACGCTCGTGTCTGGCAGCCTTCAAGATTGCCCTGTAATCTTCATCGCTTTGGCGGGCCACATCGTAATAGCCATTCACCAGTCCGCCTTCAATATGAATCTTTATTTCGGGCCATTCACTGAGCGTCTTGGTTTTCCTCTGTGTGTCAGCCGTATAGATAATGTAAAAGAGAGCATTATCACGACCTTCTACCACATTCAGTCCTTTTTTCAGCATCTTACCTTGCTTGGCGCTCGTAACCAAATCATTTCCTGCACACCCGGCTATATAAAGTGTAGCATTCGCAGGCACATCAGAATCCACAAACACATACAACGGTTCGTCTGCCTTGGTATAGATTCCTGTCGGATTGCCCATATACGAGCCACCCGTACTACGCAACTTATTATTCCAATAGAAAGCATCACTATAGGCACTATAGCTGTGAATACGGAAATCCTGTTCGTAGGCAATCCAATCCTCGTTTTTCAGTTTCAAGGCTATACCGACCATATAACCGGGCATCCCGCCTTCCTTCATAGAGGTCGTGAGTTGCTCATCGGTCATACGCTTGTATTCGTCTTTCAACTGCGTACAGGCAGCATCCTCAAACCAAGTATTATAAAGTTGGTTGACTATATTACTCGAATCCTCATTTTCCTCAGGATAAAATCTATCCAATGTACCCGTGATGGTACCATATTGTTTCCAGTCAGAAGCCTTGTATTCATCCAGCACACTCTGGTAGACACGGATGGTAGGCCGTGCCGTAAAGATATAAGCATCCAAGGATGGGGGTGTCTTAGGCTTAACATTGGCATACCTGATATTCGGTGAGTTGTAGAATACTGCCTGCTCCAACTTATTTACCTTACTGCCAATAATCACGGTGTTAAGGGAGTTACAGTCTGCAAAGCAGGCACCGCCGAGGCGTGTCACACTGTTGGGAACATCAGCCTCTCTGATTCCCGTCTTGGAGAAGGCATACCTGCCTATTGATGTAATAGTCTTAGGCAGAACACAAGCTATGAGCTTGGAACAGTCGGCAAACATATAGTCACCCAGCACATCGTTGGACGTCGTGTAGCTTTCGTTATATGCTACCCCACCCTTCACGATGTGTACCTCTGCCATATCCAGTTTTGTTACTTTGCCTGCCGTCAGCAGTTCACGGATAAACTTCACATCGGTTCCGTTGATAGAGCCCGATAGTTTGAGTTCCTTATCCAGCGTAACATCCTGCAGTAATGCTGAAAGTGTTCCTGCCTTTTCCACATTCACTTCTGTTGCCGTCCAGGCACTCATTGAACACAAAAAGGCAATGCCTAAAAGCAATGCCTTTATGTTTCTAGTAGAGTTTTTCATGATAACTTCTATTTTACTTCATAAACTTCTTCCCATTCCTTATATAAATGGTACCAGGCTGCAGATTAGTAACCTGTACACCCTGTAAGTTGTAAATGGGAGTATTCTCCAAGATATTCTTTTCCTCTGCCATAGGAGCCACCACAGGAGTACTAATCTCACAGTTCTCCAAGTCACCCACCAGCGTTCCAAAGCGATCCCAACCTGCAGCCTTATATTTACTGAGAGCATTGGAATAAACATGAATCGTCCTGTTCTTGCCAGAGAAGAGGTAGTCGCTGACACCGTTCAACGTTGGCGGAGTGAGAGGTTTGAAATAAGCCTCCTTAACAGCAGAGCTATAGAATACACCTTGATCCATCGACCTGACTTTCTCACCAACGACTACAGATGTAAGGTTTTCGCAATAAGCAAAAGCATCACCACCAACGGAAGTCACCTTATCGGGAATCACCACCGACCTAAGACCCGAGTTAGAGAAAGCGTTAGAACCTATGCTGGTAATGGTCGGAGGCAAAGTAATAGCTACAAGTTTCTTAATGCCCGAGAAAGCGTTCGCAGCAATGCTGGTGATTCTGGTAGTCTTTTCCAGGTCAATGGCCTGAAGGTTCTCCTTGCTGATGAGCTGCTTCATATAAGTAAGGTCGGTTGCATTAATAGGCCCGGTAACAATCAACTTGATAACCTGATTGTTCTCTAGCTTAGACTTCAGGGTACCAGCAGAAGCAAGCGTAACATAAACGGTACCACTACCGGCCTGAGGTACTTCGTGCAGCGAACCGTCAGCATCGTAAGAGTAGATAGTGAAGTCATTACCTACGCTTGACGGGATGCAAAAGTTCTTTGCATTGGAAGCATACTTGATATTATTCTCAGCATCGAGCATAAGGAAGCCCAGACCGCCTTCACCTTCTATCGCATAGAGCGAGTCGGACTGATAATAAACATATTCGGAAGGGGCACATCCTCCAGGCCAATAGCTGGTAAACTGTCCCAATTCGCCACATTGACCCACCAGGTCCGATTCGTTGCGTTTCTTACCTGCGGCCTGCAGGAAACCTGTCGAGAGCACATAATCTGCCCTGTCTTCCACGAAGATGATTTCACGATTCTTCTTCTCGTATTTGGCAATATTGGCCTTTGTGCTGTTGATAGTAGCCTGCGTAACAGCAATGGGGTGCGAACCGTAATCCTCGATGGTAGTTCTTTTTATCGGTTCAAAGAACCCCCATATATCGAAGAAATCGGTCAGGTCTTCCTGAGCTATCTCGCACACCTTGCGAACGAACTTCAATCCTCCGTTGTTGTTATTTGTGGTGTTATAGTTTACCAGCGGGTCTTTGCGCAGGGCTTTGAACAATTCCGGATAGAACGACGTATTCTTCTGCCCCAAATGGTAATACAGATAGAAGTTCCAGAAGAAACGCAGACGACTGTTCACATCCCGGAAATAGAAAGGTTCGTGACGCGCATACTCTGCCATAACGGTAGAGAGTGTTGAGCCGCCAGATGTGTTAAGGCCGTCAAGATAGCGAACAAGATTCGAGAAAACGTTATTCGAAGCCTCAGTACAGCCTTCCAAGTTAATAGCCTGCTGGTTATTATGGCCGCACTCATGACCTGCACACCAGTCATCCATATTGGGATTCAATGCATTTAGGCAATTCTTGATACAGTCAATGCCATTGTAGCTGGTTCTATAAGGAGTGGAGTTGGCATAGCCGGCATCCTCGGGTTCTCCTTCGATAGCAAAGTTCGGGTTGTTGTAGTAGATGGGATAAATGGCTTCACCGCCTGTCAGGTACCAGGGATAGCCTGCTTTCTTGCCGGAGGCTACACTCTCGCACATACCCATCAGTTCCTTCTCCCATACGGCTACACTGTCGAACCAGCAGATGCTCTTATCGACAGTCTTGGGAAATACGGTTTTGTAGGAGGCCGTCTTCAGATTAAAGAGAGAATGTCCGCCTCTGACGGTAAAGCGTTTGTGGGTCGCTGCTTTCAGTATAGCCTGATAATCTGCATCGCTATGACGCGAGACATCGTAATAACCATTCACCACACCGCCTTCGATGTGAATTTTCATGTCGGGCCACTGGTCCAGCGTCTTTTTCATCGACTTCGTATCTGCCGTATAGACAATGTAGTAGAGAGCATCTTTTACGCCTTCTATAACGTTAAGGCCCTTCACCAACCTTGTACCGGTTTGAGCATTGTAGATGAGTTCGTTCTCCACACAACCAGCGAAGTACAAAGTTGCATCAGAGGGAATATCGCTGTCCACGAAGACAAATAGCTCGTCACCGTCGTTCTTGGCATAGATACCTGTGGGATTACCCATATACGAACCGCCAGAACTCATCATCTTATTATTCCAATAAGTGGCATCGCTGTAAGCCTTATAGCTGTGAATGCGGAAGTCCTGCTCGTACTTGGCCCAAGAAGCGTTCTTCACTTTAAGGGCAGTCGAAATCATCAGTTCCGGCATCTTCACTTCGGTCAGAGCAGCAGTCAGTTCCTCATCGCTCATAGCCTGATATTCGGACTTCAACTGGGTACAGGCGACATCCTCAAAGTAATTGCCGCATAAGGTCTTAGCCACTTCATTAGGATCTTCCTCCTTGGGATAGGTCCTTTCCAATCCGCCAACTATTGTACCATAATCCTTCCACCCGGAAGCCCTGTAATCTGACAGCGATTCTGTATAGACATAGATCCTAGGAGCCGAGCCGAACAGATAAGCCGAAATGGCAGGTGGGGTTATTGGTTTTACATATACAGTCTTAACCGCGGAACTCCAGAACACGCCCTGATCAAAGCGTTTCACTTTACTTCCAATGACAACAGTCGCCAGAGAGGAGCAGTAGGCAAAAGCGTCGCCGCCCAAACTTGTTACACTATTAGGGATATCCACCTTGGTAATTCCTGTACCGGAAAAAGCACAGGTTTTAATACTTTTGATGTTGGCAGGCAGTAAGATGTTTTTCAACTTAGCACAATCCTGAAACAGGCTCTCGCCTATTACATCATCTTCAGTCTTATAGCTGCCAGTGTAAGCAACACCGCCACTTACAATTTTTACGCCCGAAAGGTCAAGAGATGTAACGGTACCGGCACTTACCCACTCGCGTATAAGCTTTAAGTCCGTTCCGTTGATAGAACCTGTAATCTTCAAGGTAGCATCACTGGTAGTCAGCAGGGTAGAGAGCGTACCAGCCTTATCAACATTAATTTCAGTATCTGCCCACACACATACGGAATAGAAGCAGATGAAAACTGTCAGCAGCAATCTGCCGGCCTTTAGACAACCATTTCTTTTCATTTCGTGTTTTTTTATATATTTGATTTAAGCTCAATTTATAAAGTTGAGAGTTGAGAGTTTAGAGTTTAGAGTTTAGAGTCAGTTGCAAGTTGCAAGTTGAAAGTTGAAAGTTGAAAATTGAAAATTGAAAATTGAAAATTGAAAATTGAAAATTAGGCTTTAGACTTTAGACTTTAGACTTCGCTAACCGCTAACCGCTAACCGCTAACCAATAACCGATTAACGTCTTTCGTTTCACCCATTGAGGCTCAGCACGAACCTGGTTCCTTTCGTAAACTCAGGGTCAATGCTCAAGTCGCCATTCATCTTAATAGCCATTTGCTGACAGATGGGCAGTCCCAGTCCGTCTCCAGTGGTAAGGTCGCGCACCTCCAGGAAAGGCTTGAATACATCCTCACGCTTCTCCTCCGGAATAACAGAACCTGTATTGGAAACCAGGAACTGGCACTTGTGAACACTGCGCTTCTTGAAGTCCAGGTGAATATGTCCGCCCTCTGGCGTATAATTAACAGCATTGTTGAGCAGATGCAGCAAGATATGAGAGACATACTCCTTATTAAATGTAGCACTCATCTTGGGGACATCCACGTTCAGTACGACACCCGACTTCTCCTTGCCGCGAACCTGATTCATCAGTTCCTCGCAGAAAGTTTGCAGACTTACCTCTTCTACCTCAACCTTCTCTCCTATTGTTGTTTCCAGTTGCGATAGTGTCTGTATATGGTTCGAGAAATCCTGCAGCGCTTTCACCTCAGGTTGCTGAGCGTTTAGCTTCTGCAAGGTTGGTGTCAGCTGAGCTGAAATATTGCTGGTGAACTTAGCTTTCAGCGCGATGTTCTCACCCAGCTGACGGATAGTTTTCTTCTGCTTACGGGTTAGAGCCAAAAGGCGCAGTACCAATAATGCACCTACCACCAGCACTACAGCCAATATAGCAGAAAGAGCGCACAGCGCAATAATGATACCCTGTCTGGTAGCCAGTTTGGTATCTTTCTCGGCAATCTCCTTCTCGCCAGCCTGAATCTGTTCCTTCAGAGCGCCAGACACATCGGCCAACTTCAGTGCTGCAGCAGAATCCTTCCAGGCAATGTAGCCGCTATAAGCCTGAGCCACCATATTGGCGCTACCCGACTTTTTGCCACCTTCTATCATCAACTTATAAGCATCATTCACCTTATCGTATTCCTTGGATGCCGTCAGTTTGGTTGCCATCTCCTTGAAAACGGCATTGCCCTTTGCAGTCTCACCGAAAGTATAATAGTAAATAGCCTTATTGTAAAGAAGGTCATTCTTCACCTTTTCGTCGCCTGAAGCAACAGCAAACTTCTCCATCTTATCCAGATGTTCCGCTGCACTTGCACTTCTGTGCATCTTCATGTACATGGTCATTCTAATGAGAGAAGCCCTGTAGCGTTGAGCCGCCTTGCCCTGTTCACTCAGATTCTCGTTGTTCTGAATAGCCTTTTCTATATTGTGTAAGCGTTCAAAAGCTTCTTTGTATCTACTGGCAGCTACATCACCCTCTACACGTTGCCACATCTCATTTGTTTGTGCGTTTGCAAAAGTGCAAACAGCAAATATATTGAAAAGTATAATACCTTTTTTCCAGTTCATAACACACATTTTTATTAAATCACTGCAAAATTACGAATAAGTGAGCGGAACACAAAATAAATTACGATTTATTTTTGTTCCCGAACGAGAGTAATTTCGAGACGACAGTCTCAATATTACAAATAAGTGAGCGGAACACAAAATAAATTACGATTTATTTTTGTTCCCGAACGGAAGTAATTTAGAACGAAGTTCAATATTACGAATAAGTGAGCGGAACACAAAATAAATTACGATTTATTTTTGTTCCCGAACCGAAAAAGCAGCGAGAGCCAAAGAAAGTTACTTTCATTTAGCCGAGTCGCGTTTGAGGTCGACGAAGTCAGCGAGAGTAATTTAGAACGAAGTTCAATGTTACGAATAAGTGAGCGGAACACAAAATAAATTACGATTTATTTTTGTTCCCGAACGAGAGTAATTTCGAGACGACAGTCTCAATGTTACGAATAAGTGAGAGAAAAGCAAAAGAAAAGCGTGTTTTTCTTTAGTTTTCGGTCTTATTCCACAACAGAGTACCGTCGGAAGCCTGCCCTTCTGCTTCTACACTAAGGTGACTGGTGCGACTGTTATTATAAAAGGTAATGGTAGCCTCACCGCTTCGGTTCAACTTCAGGTCAGGATTCCAATAAAGGGTGCGGCGATAGTCCTTCTGCTCCTCAGAAGGAATCTGTTTGCTGTAGTCAGGCGAGTAGAATGCTGCCGGATAGGCAAAGCCGTCCAAAACATAGCGGCGGTCCCTGTATGTCAATTGTCGGGATCCGTCAGGGAAAGGGTACATCACAAGTGTTGACTTTGGCTCATCAGCACCATAATACAGTTTGCTGCCCTCCATTCGCGGACTATAGTCGGAATAAAAGACATACATATCCCATACGCCATTGCCTTTGTATTCCAGAGATTCACCAGGTGAAAGTCCGAAACTGGTACCGTGGGGACTGACGCCCTGTGGTCCGGAAGAGGTAGAGGTGAGCGAGAATGAACCAGATATAAGATACTTCCTTGCATAGATGGAATCCGCAGGAATTTCCTTGTCCATCAATGATCGGCGAGTCAACCCATATCCATAGCGCGTATCGAAAGTTGGCTCCACGTTTGGGGCTGTATTGGCCCTGGGAGCCCCGACACCATAGTCACCCACCATTATACGTATAAAGTCCAGTCCATAGTCTTGTTCCATATTCTGGGCCTCGTAAGCATCCATAGAGAAGATAGGCCATGTGTCGTCAAACTTGCGTAAACCGTTACGACGAGCCCTGATTACCACCTCATGCATAAGCGTTTCGTCATTGACTTTCTGCCATTTCCCGTTTGTCTTATTTTCTTCGAAAGATACTGGGAGAAGATGGTTCTGATAGTAGTTGTAGGGTTTTACAAACCTGGGATACGGCCAGATGATGCGTGCCAGATAATCTGCGGGCTCTACAAAGGTTTTCCGTCTTATCTTCCATTTTGAAGCCATATACATATAATCGTTCTCCTCGTCATCGGGTGCTGCCTGTATCCATGTGTACCGATGTTTCTTTTTCAGCCATTTTGTTGTGTCTGCTACGCTGAGGAAGAACACAGACTTGCCGTAGAATGGGGGTAATTGTATGCGGAAGTCTCTCTGCCATGTCTCGCTCTCACCGAATATAGTTTCTTTTTCGCCAAGTAACGTCATCTCCACATGAACCTTCAGCTCCTTTTTGTTGCTTTGTTCTTTTTTGCTTATCGCCCTCTTGTAATTGATTAAATCACGCGAAGTATTCTTACTCAAACTCATTGTAGGTGGAATATTGTCCTTGTTTGCAAAAGGCTTCTGCACTTTAGGACCATTTTCCGTCTGATCATCAGGATTATTTTCCGATTTCTCTGAGGATTGTTCCGCATTTCTCTCTTGCCGGATCTCTTCGTCGTCCTTAGCCATATCGCTTGCAAGAATGTTCTTGTATGTACTGCCTATCAGCATAGGGGTTCTTTCTGCCGGTTGAGTCAAATCCCAAAGGCCGCGAATGGCCATATTCCGCCAGTCGAATCTTCGCCAGCCCTGGGTCATCATCAGCAGGTCCAGCGCTGTACGATGCAACGGGTCGTCAGCCTCGAAGTACCATCCCGGTTGGGGTACGAAACCACGTATCTCACTTGATAGCAGCATCTCTGTCAGGATATTGCTGTCATCATAAAGATAGTCTCGCCGGCTATCGTCCCTTACTGTCAAAGAGACTTTATTCTTCCCTTCAAAAGTTTTCAACTTTAGGCTGACAGGTTCATAAGGTCGGTATTCATCTTGCAGTCCTTCGATTTGAAGAGTAGGTTCCAGTTCAATCTGGCCTCTCGAGAAGAACAGGCGGTCTGCAAAGATATGCCCTTGGGTGTCAAAGACCGTCATCTGATAAACACCTGGTTCGTAAAGAAGCGTGTCTGGGAAAGTACAGAGCCTGCTATAATCACGAATATCTATTACCCTTCCCTCATGCATAAGACTTATGGCCAGACTATCGGCACTCAGGTCTTCTGTATTACTCAGATGGGCCGTCCATCCGCTGTCAGCTTGCTCCATTCTGACAGAAACCCCGGTCTTTTCTGCTTTAGGCAGTTTAGCCTTTGCTGTCTGACCGCCGGGAGTGACGAAGCGGACCTCCTGTTCCATTCCATTTTGGGGGGTAAACAAGAAATAGCCCCTTCCGCGATTCAATACTTTTGCAGAGTCATTTGCATAAAAGAGTTTTCCCTTAGCCCATTCTCCATCATCCCATGCAGCTTCGAAGGCTATTCGGCACGGCTGCCCTTCCACCAGATTCCCGCCCTCGGGATAGAGGGTGACTTGTAGCTTGCGTTTGCTTGGGTCGGAATTATATAATCTCCGCATAGCCCTCAGCGTCATATTGCGATTGTAGCCTCCGTCTTCATCGGGTTTGTCATACACTGGGAATACACGGCTATACAACTTCTCGTAATCTCTATAGTACTCCCTCTCCTGTTGTTTGGAGTAAAAACTTGGGCCTCCGTTGATTACATTCAAATGCTTATGCTCAAACAGCCCCCAGTTCAACTGCCAACGGGTATAAGCCCTGAGTTCGTAGAAACCGGCATATTGGATAAGGTTGTTCAAGGCAAAGAACCCTTGCCCATGCCCTTCATGCATCTGAATCAGTTTGCGTTCTATCATGTAACCCTCCTGGCCATATAGTTCAACATAAAGCACACCGCTCACATCAGAAGGCTTGCCTGTATCCGTCCGACGAGTATAGGCAGAGAACCATATTGTATCGCCAAGCTGGTAACTGGTGTTGTCCATGTGGATATAGACTTTTTCCTGTGGGATGGTATTGCCGAAGGCTACAAGACGTTTCAGCATGGGGCGAAAGGCTTCCGGGTAATAAAGCTCTCGCTTTTGTTTAATGGTATTCTCGACTTTCTTCCGGCTCTTCCTGACTTTCCCGAAAGCCACCCGTTCCTCCTCGTTTGTACGTTTTACAATATCGTATTTAGCCCATAGCGTAGAATCGTAGCCTGCATCTCTTAATGCAGATACCATATTTATATCGATTGACTGCATCTTATCCGCAATCTCCTCGTCCGACCCGACTGCAAACAGCAAAGCACGATAGCGTGATACTTCTGTACTACCCTGAATGGCCACATGCGATACAGAAGCAGCTCCCTGACTGTAGTCGTATTCCAAGTGGAAACTAATGGCTGTTTCGTAAGGGGTAAACATATTATAACTTACGTGAAAGTTATTGCAGGAGCCGTCATAGCGAAGCAACCTGTATGTGTCTGCATCCACATAGGCTGTACCGGTAATATTACGCTTTGATTCTATTTCCTTCGGTATTTCTTTCTTCAGCGAAAAATCTATACGGTAGAGGTTTTTCCCGTCTTCGCCTTGTATCTGCTGTATGTGTGTTTCATAATATTTGCGTAATGTAGAATAGCTTTGCAAAGGTTTTAAAACATTACTCCAGAACTGGCTATTGTTGGTCATTGGCGCTACCTCCAACAGTTTATGTATGTTCGAAAAGTTGAAGTCCAGGGTTTTGCCATTATCCTCGGTATCGCGGTTCTGAAGACCGCTTATCATCATGGCGGAACGTATATTCACCACAGAATGTGCCATCACGAATGCCTCTGCCATATAGCTACCTTCGTCCGTTTCTGTCATGGTACGGAAAAAGAACTTCCTTGCCATTTTTCCATGCTTCTTGTAATCCTGTTTCAGGTTAGCAATTACCAGCTTCAGCATGTCTTCATTACGTAAAGCATGTATGGTAACTTCTCCCAAGACGGTAGTGTATGGCTTTAATCTGATAACCGATGGCAGTTCTGTTGCTTTAGCCGTCATCTTTTCATATCCAATGCAGCTGAACCTAAGCAGGTCATTCGCATCTGCAGTTAGCTTAAACGCTCCGTCGTTGTTGCTCAGTGTTCCTTTACCCTCACCAGCATAGATGCTTACGTATGGCAGCGCTTCGCCCGTCTTGGCATCTACCACACGACCCTGCACCACCACGTCCTGTGCCCAAGCGGATACAGAAAACAGCAGAATGGTAAAGAAAAACAATACGGTTCGCATGATTATAAAAGTTTTCTGATGACAAAGATAATAAGTTGTTTGTTATATAACAAATAAAAATGTACAATTAACAACGAAAACGAAAACCAAAACGAAAACGAAAACCAAAACGAAAACGAAAACCAAAACTCTACTAAGCAACTAAGCTACTAAGCTATTAAGCTGAAAAAATAATTCTCAATTTTCAATTCTCAACTCTCAACTTTCAACTTTCAATTTTCAACTTTCAACAAAAACCCTTAACCATTAACCCTTAACCATTAACCCTTAACCATTAACCAAACAAGGCTTGTCACCTTTGCTTCATCGAGATAGGCTGTACGAGTTGTTCCCCTTATCTCCACGACTCATTCGAATAATCCCTTACCCCCCATAGGGATTATCCGAACAACTCGTTAACCCTATCCGAACGGGTCATTAAGACTATCTCTTTGATTTATTCCCCAGTCACCTTTCCTATGAAGAATATGATATTGCTATTCATCTCAGTTATAGCAAAGAGGAAAGGACGGTTGGCCAGAAACTCAGCAGGCTTACTGCCTGTTGTAGCGGAGCTAACCGTTACGGCTGAAGCCATCGTTCCTTTCTCGTCCACCTCAATTCTGGATTTCTGCTTCATCATACTTATGAAAAGCGGGATGGCAGGATTATCTAACATTCCGAAGAAATTGGCATCGGAAGGACTGAAAGCCGCCTTTATCCCCAAGGCCTTCAGCGGAAGCGTCATATCCTGCTCTGTGGAGGCATTAAACCTTGGCATGTTCAATATGAGATTCTGGGGTTGCATATTGTCAGCTATCGCTTTCCAACGCTCAGCCGTTAGAACATTAAGCAATTCGTTTAGTGGTGTGGTCTCGGCTGTAGGTAATAAAAGCATCATACAGAATTTGTCGTCACGGTACGGCAGTCTGACAGCCAGAACCGACTCATCCCCGTAATAGTCTAAAGGAGTTACCTTGGCCATCATAGGCACTTTCACCTTTGTGCCGTCAGCTGTCGTGAAATCTTGTTGGGTTGTGAATTCTTCTTCAAACCCGTAATACCACTGGGCTTTGAAATAGACAGAGTTCAGTAATATCACAGCATCCGAAGGACTGATCTCCCCTTGTTTCAGGATTTCAGGTATCATTCCCTTAGTCGTTTTATTACACCATTCATTTACATGGCCGATTACTTTGTCTGTCTGCGAGAAGTCCATACATTCAGCATCAGCCTGATAGTACCCTTTCATATTAGCCGCGAACTGGCCTTTGAATTCAGCCCCGATTGATTTGTTGGAAAGCAAGGCGTTTGCAATGCCAAGTTCCACCTGCTTATCAAGCAAGGGCGCATTAGTCATCAGATTACCGAAAAACCCGTTTATCGACTTGGTGTCGTATTTGTCGAATCCGAGGGCATGGGCTATTTCCTGACGTGTCGTTCCGTCGGCACCGTCATTGAGCATTCCCAGCATATAAGCGACGCTCAGGGGCGATATTACCATGTTCTTTGTCGTTTCCTTGCTTGTCTCACGCATCAGGTTAAGTGCAAACTGGTTGTTATCGTCCACCATCTTCACTTGATTCTCAGTAAGCACTATCTCACCGGGGGTCTGTTCTATCACAACATTGTTTATCTCCTTATCCTTTTGCTGTTCGTCAGAGACCTCGTCAGAGCTGCAAGAAGCTCCAAATACAACACAGAAAATAATTCCTGCAATAATCCAAATGTTCTTTTTCATTTTTCTTCTTTTTTTTGATTACGAAAGTACGAATTACTTTTTCTTAAACCAAATAAAACGTCTCACAAATTTATTTTATCATCAATAACGAGTTCACCATTAGGATCGACTATGATTTTCTCCTCTTCCATCAGCCATCAGACATCTTACATCTTCCTTCTTACATCTTACATCTTATTCCGTTTTCCCCCACAGTAAAGTGCCGTCGGCAGCCTGGCCTTCTGCCTCTACGCTGAGGTGAGTCGTGCGGCTGTTATTATAAAAGGTAATGGTAGCCTCGCCGTTTTCGTCTAACTTCAGGTCAGGATTCCAGTAAAGGGTGCGACGGTAGTCCTTCGGCTCGGGTGGAGTCTGTTTTGAA
>CADAWW010000005.1 GCA_902791675.1 uncultured Bacteroidales bacterium | reverse complement strand
ATAACATTTTGTTATTCAAGAGAGAATTTGTAATATTGCAGTCGTAAACCATAAAATTACAGAGATATGAAACATTTTACACTCGCATTAGTGGCTTTTGCCGCTTTCTGTTCTCAAACATTTGCACAGAATAGAGTAAAGAATTTATACACATCAGGTACGACCCTGAATGTAAGTCTACTTAACGATGAAGAACTGCCCGTTCAGATTAACCGCACTCTGTTTGCCGGCTACAATAGTATCTGTCTTCCAATGAGTCTTTCTGCAGAGCAGTTGCAAGCAGCTGCCAAGGGTGTTCAAGTAGAACGTCTCATCTCTATTGGTCAAGAGGGAAGTACGCTGAATCTGTACTTTTTGGATTGTACAAATGAAGGTATCGAAGCTGGTGTTCCCTACCTCATCTACTCCCCCACTTTCCAGACATTACGTGCTAACAGCACAGAATCTGAAGGTGTAAACACAGCCATTAAGTGCATAACAAAGACAGATGCAGAAGGCAACCAGATAACCTTTGGCAGCAGTTGGGAAAGCGTTCAGGTTGAAGGGCGTTACGGTATTCCCGCTATGCAGGAAACTGACGAGTTGCAGAGCATTCTCATCTGCACAAACGGTGACAAGACATTCCTTCCCACCCGTTGCGGATTTACATGGGATGCAAAGAGCGTAACAGCTCAGGCACTGGAGATTAAGCACATTACAGACGTTGCCGGCCAGGAGACCTGCATCAGGGAATTACAGTCGCAGAATGCTGTTGTTGACATTTACAACGCTCAGGGTGCAATGGTTAAGGCTAACACAAATATAAACAAGGCCATGCAGTCCCTTCCCAGGGGTATCTATGTTATCAAGGGCATGAAGGTTGTTGTAAACAAATAAAACCAGATTCCCACGAAAGATTATAAAATCATATTGGCAAGCAACTCGCCCAGACGGCACGAGTTGCTTGCTGGTTTAGGAGTATCGTACGAAGTTCGCGTTGTTGACGGCATCGATGAATCATACCCCCACAATCTCCCCGTAGCTGAGATTCCTGTTTTCATCAGCCAAAAGAAAGCAGAAGCCTATACACTTGCTGATTCAGAACTCCTAATTACAGCTGATACCATAGTTTGTCTGGATAATCAGGTGCTGGGCAAACCAAAAAATTATACAGAAGCCTGTCATATGCTCTCCATGCTATCCGGCCGGACTCATCAGGTTATAACGGGTGTAACTATAAAAACTTCAGGATGGGCACATTCATTCTCTTGTACCAGCCATGTTTCTTTTAGCCAACTTACCGAAGAGGAGATTGATTATTATGTAAAGAATTATCACCCATTTGATAAAGCCGGCGCCTATGGTATTCAAGAATGGATAGGTTATATTGGTGTATCTCGCCTTGAGGGTTCATACTTTAATGTAATGGGATTACCTGTACAACGTTTGTATTCAGAACTGAAAAAATTAAACATAAAGATATGAAACACTATTCATTATTCGTTGTTTTAACATGCATACTAATATCATTATCTTCTTGTAAGAAGAATGATTATTCCTCCTATCCTCCTACATGGAAAGGTTTTCAATTTACAAGTAACGCCCAAGAAGTGAATCCAAGAACAGGCATTTTTGCAGGCGATAAAATTACTGTTATTGCTATGCAAGACCAAAAGGGTCATCTTATAAATGCCACTACCTATAATTGGACGGCCATCATTCCAGTTGAACAAGAAGACGGCTCTTGGAAGAATGATACAATCAAGAAATCCTACCATACCAATTATGATGGTTATGTGGATGGCAACTTTGACCCTACTTTCCAATTTACTGTTCCGGTTAAAGCCTTGGGACCTTCTACTGTTAAGTTCAGCGCCACCTACGCTTTTAGTGGCGAGGGCATTCAGGTGTCAGATGGTAGCAATTATGAATCAGGTAGCGCATCAGGCTATATATACTCCACCTCCAGTGCAGCTTACGGAAGTGCAAATGGTTCAGTGCGCTTTACAGTGAATGCAAAATGATAAAACACGGCTTTCTCTTTCTTTTTCTTTTCCTGTGCATTTCTTCATTTGCACAAGTTATAGACCTGAAATCAGATACATGGGTAGCATCAGATGCACTGGGTCGTATTATGCCCACAGCTTTAGAAGTTCCCCTCCGTACCGATAAAAATCGTACCGTAGGTATTTTCTATATCACATGGCACGATGAAGGTAAGTTCGGGCTCAGCTCTCCTTATGGCGGTGATGTTACACGTACCCTTCAGAAAGCACCGGAAGCCCGATTGGACGCTTACCATCCAGCATGGAAGGAATGGAGCCTCCATTGGGGAGAACCAGAGGCTGGGTATTTCCTCAGTCAGGACCGCTGGCTAATCCGTCGTGACCTTTCCATGTTGGCCGATGCTGGCGTTGACGTGCTGATTCTGGATGTCACCAATGCCGTCTTATATTGGGATGAATGGTCCGTTCTTTTTGATGAGATGCAGAAGATGCACTCACTGGGCAATCCTGTTCCCCAGTTCTGCTTCTGGGCCTTCAACGGAAATGTTGTAAGCGTAGTAACCCAACTTTTTGAGCGTATATATAAAAAAGGTATAGCACAGGACTTCTGGTTCCATTGGCAAGGTAAACCTCTGTTACTTTACAATGCAGAACCCGACCATGATGCTAATGGAGGAGGATATAATAATGGCTCATACCCACAGGAGATATACGACTTCTTCACCCTACGTAACATGTGGTGGGGGTATTACGAATGGGGCGGTCATCGCTATGTGGGTACAGAAGACAGCTGGAGCTTTGGCTATGAAATGAACGACAAGCGTGTGGCTGACATGCAGCCACGTGACCTTGCTTCACGGCATCAGGGACATCTCGAGGAAATGGCTGTAACACCTGCCCAACATCCCCTCAGCATTACAGGAAAAAGTTGGCGCAGAGAGACAAAAGAACCCGCACTTAACCAATATGACCTACCCGATTCTGCCTACGTCCCATGGTTGGGCAAAACTGTTGCAAACCCAGAAGGCTACGGAATCTATTTCCAAGACCGTTGGGACGAAGCACTCAGCGTAGATCCGGATTTCATTTACATCAACGACTGGAACGAATGGACTGCAGGCAAATACCGTTCGGGCCTTGCTCCTGGCAGCGAAACAGTACCAGGTCCTAAAACCTTCTTGGGCAGAGAGAATCCCTTCTATTTCGTTGACCAGTACAATGCTGAGTTTAACCGTAGCATCCAACCCATGAAAGGCGGTTACACCGACAATTACTACATGCAGATGGTGCAGAATATCAGACGGTATAAGGGTGTAAGACCACAGCCTATTTCTATTGGATACAATTCCCCTGCCACATATCATGATACACGCGGTGATAACATACATCGTGATCATAACGGATATGGAGGCTTGCATTATACTGACACCTCAGGTCGTAATGACATCACTGAAACAAAGGTTAGCGTTACGAAAAAAGACATTGTATTTGAAGTCGTAACAGCAGAAAACCTCACCCCTGCTACTGATAAGAACTGGATGCTATTATACATTGATACTGATACGCATTCTACAGGTTGGGAAGATTTTGACTATTTGGTAAGCGAGGGTCAGCTTCTGCGTTATGATGCAGGCACCCAACAATGGCAAGCCACAGCCTCAGTAGCCATGAGCACAGAAGGCAACCGCCTTACCATAAACGTTCCCAGAAAGAGCCTCCACATGAAGGGTAACGCCATCACCTTAAATTTCAAGTGGGCAGATAATCCTACAGACCCATCAGACATCATCTCCGTCTCTACCACAGGAGACACAGCCCCCAATCGTCGTTTCCGTTACCATTTTCAGTGGAAACGCTAACCCGTTCTCTCCTGTACCTCATCCAAATATGGGGATTGACCCTATTTATAAAATATGACCATGATGAAAATTTATTTCTTCGCCACCATTCTTCCCTTCATAGGAATTCTGAGCATTGAGGCCCAGATACCAAATAAACAAATGATAGCCGATAAAGCTCTGTTCGAACTGCGTAAAGATATGCCTGATAAGACAGTAGCCATGAATCCTGTAACAGACTTTGACTGTCCAGACCCATCTTTAGTAAAAATAGGAAAGTGGTTCTACTGCTTCAAGACAGGCTATCCTATCAAGATATATCGAAGCCAAGACCTCTGTAACTGGACTTACTATCGCGACATGTTTCCTGGCCCCAATCCTCATGACCCATATGGGGATGGTATTCTCGACCCTATGCACACAGGTGCTGGTAAACAGAACATCAACTATTGGGCACCCAGTCCAGCACTAATTAAAGGAAAGCTGGTGGTATATCTGACACTTTTTGTATCGATGGAGAACGACCGTCAGGTGGTTTGTGTGGCTGACAACATAGACAGTCCCTTCCGGTACGTAAACACTCTGAACGTAGGAACACCTGAACATCCTACGCCACAGGACGGGCAATATTTCTGTGATGATGACGGACGCCATTACCTTGTTTATGGCGATGTAAACAGTAAAGGCAACTATATCCGCGAATTAGCCAAAGATGGTATCCATTATGCCAAAGGCAGTGAACCCCATTATATCACCACAGCGTACGAGGGCGGCTACATCTATAAATACAAGGAGCTCTACTACTTCTATTGCTCGAGAAATCATTTCAACAACCATGAATATACCCTATGCCTAAGCACTTCCAAAAATCTTCTAACCGGGTGGAGCGAGCCACAGCCTGTGCTAACGTCAGAGAGTGTTGATGCCATTTTGAACGGTGCAGGTCATAACGGAGAAATAATAACAGACCGTGAAGGTCGTATGTTCATGATTATGCATGCTCACTGCGAAGGTCTTATTCCTCGCCGTGGTGATTATCGTCCCCGCCCCATGATACTGATGGAGCTTAAAGACCTTGATGGCCGTCTCACCTTTGTAGACCATAAAGGGAACCCTACCACTCATCCAACATGGATTGTAAACCGTCCCAAATTTTAAATTCTCTTTCACTTCATCCGGATAATCTCCATTACTCATTCCCCTTATCTGAACGGACATTCTGATAAGGGGAATGAACCAAAGGTAAATTAGGATAGTCAATATTTGTAGTCAGCATGACTTAGCAGTAGTCGGCGTAACTTAGCAACTTGATTAAGAGCTGGGGAAATGCGTAATTTTGAAGTTCCGATTTCTTTACCCATTGTCCCTGAAGAGAGACATCTTTCTTGGGAAGTTCCAATAGATAAAAATTGACTAAAAGGCGCTGATGTGTTAACTGGTGTACAAAACCATGCCGAAGCATTGTCCATAGCCCCTGCGGAAAAAGTTGCTGCAAAGAGGCAAGAGAAAGATCCTCTGAAGACTCAATCATAGGAAATTCATAGAGACCCTTCCAGATGTCATCTTTTGTTCTTCTACTTATAAGGACCTCTTCTTCATCGGTACAAACATAGACATATGATAACCAACGAGTTTTTTGCCCCATCTTCTTTTCCTTGACAGGCAAATGCTCCACTAGGTTCTGTGCATAGGCCATGCATGTTTCATTGAGAGGACAAAAGGAACAACCTGTTCCAGAGGGTTTACATACGACAGCACCAAAATCCATAATAGCCTGATTGTAAAGAGCTGGGCGCTTCTTATCCAACAACTCATCAGCCAAAGCTAAGAACTCTTTCCTTCCCTTAGTAGAGTCGATAGGTGTTTCTATCCCGAAGTATCTTGACAGAATGCGGAATACGTTTCCATCCACAACAGCACAAGGCTGACCGAACGAAAAACTGGCAATAGCTGCTGCTGTATAAGGACCAACACCTGGTAAAGAAAGAATGCTTTTATAATCGGAAGGGAAAGAACCCAGTGCGGCAATCTGCTGTGCAGCCTTAAGCAAATTCCTTGCTCTACTGTAATAACCTAGGCCTTGCCAAAGAAGGAGTACTTGCTCTTCTGAAGCAGCAGCCAATGCCTGCACAGAAGGGAAAGCTGAGACAAACCGCTCATAGTATGCCCAACCCTGCTCTACCCTTGTTTGCTGAAGAATTATCTCAGAAAGCCATATATAATATGGGTCGGTAGTTTCACGCCAAGGCAAAGCCCTTTTATGCTGTCTATACCACTGCTCAATTTTTGCTGTAAAATCGGCCATTTTCTGCTTTTTGACTACTTCCGAATTACAAAATTACACAAAAAACAAGGAGAAACAAGCGTCTGTATTGTTTTTATGATAAAAAAACAAGGAAATACTTTCGGCTTTGAGATAAAAATTGTACTTTTGCACACCAAAAAGGAAGAAATATTAGTACTAACCCATAAATAACAAACAATTATGCCAAACGGAAAGAAGCATAAGAGACACAAAATGTCTACTCACAAGCGTAAGAAGAGACTGAGAAAGAACAGACATAAGAGCAAGTAAAAGTACTTCTCAGAAGACATGGCTCGGTGACAGACTTCAACATGTCACCGAGTCTTTTTTAAGATTAGGATTTAACAAAACAAGAAAGACAAGAATGACAAGCGAACTTTTCATTGACGTCCAGCCCAAAAAGATTGCAATTGCCCTTACTGAAGACAAGAAACTTGTGGAATACCAGGAAGAGGAACAGTCAGCCTCTTTCTCGGTAGGCAATATCTATTTGGCTAAAGTCCGCAAATTAATGCCTGGTCTAAACGCCTGTTTTGTTAACGTAGGACATGAACGAGATGCTTTTCTGCACTATCTGGACTTAGGGGTACAATTTAACTCGTATGCAAAATACTTGAAACAGGTACTAAATGACAAGAAGAACCTTTACCCTTTTGAGAAAGCTACATTCCAAAATGAACTGGAGAAAACAGGCAGCGTACAGAATGTACTGCAGCAAGGACAGGAAATACTAGTACAGATAGTGAAGGAACCCATTAGCACAAAAGGTCCCCGTCTGACCTGTGAAATATCCTTCCCCGGACGCTACTTGGTTCTAATACCTTTTGACGACAAAGTCTCCATCTCGACCAAAATTAAGAGTGCTGAAGAACGGTCAAGGCTTAAACAAATTATTCAAAGCATAAAGCCACATAATTGTGGTGTGATAGTACGAACAGTAGCAGAAGGGAAACGAGTAGCTGAAATTGACACAGAACTAAAGGTGCTCACAAAACGTTGGGAAGACTGTTTAATACAAGCTCAGAAAGCCAAGACACAGCCCACACTTGTTTACGAAGAGACAAGTCGTACCGTAGGTATGCTGAGAGACCTCTTTAACCCAAGCTACGAAAACATCTATGTTAACAATGAGAATGTTTTCCATGAGGTTAAAGACTACGTCACAATGATTGCCCCCGACAGACTAAGCGTTGTAAAACTTTACAAGGGAAATCTACCAATCTTTGACAACTTTGACATTACAAGACAGATAAAGTCGGGATTCGGACGTACCGTTTCATACAAGCACGGAGCATATCTGATTATTGAGCACACCGAGGCTCTGCACGTGGTGGACGTTAACAGTGGTAACCGAGCCAAGAACAAAAACGGACAAGAAGCCAATGCACTGGAGGTAAATCTGGGTGCTGCTGACGAATTGGCACGCCAACTGAGACTGAGGGATATGGGCGGTATCATAGTAGTTGATTTTATTGATATGAAATTAGCAGAAGACCGTCAGGCGCTTTATGAGCACATGTGTGAAAACATGAAGCGCGACCGTGCCCGCCACAACATTCTTCCACTTTCCAAATTCGGACTGATGCAGATTACCCGCCAACGTGTAAGACCCGTTATGGATGTGCAGGTTGAGGAATCTTGTCCCACCTGTCACGGGACAGGAAAGATTAAGAGCAGTTTCCTTTTTGAAAGCGTTCTGGAAGGAAAAATCAAACTACTGAACAAGAAGTTGGGCATAAAGCGTTTCAATCTATACGTTCACCCCTACGTATATGCATTCCTTTGCCGGGGGCTTTTCTCACTAAAACGTAAATGGCAATGGAAATACGGACTTGGCGTAAAGGTAATACCCAGCCAAAAACTGGCGTTCCTGGAATATCAGTTCATGGATGCCGACGGACAGGAAATAGACATGAAGGAAGAAGTGGAAATACGTTAAAAACCACGACATTAAAACCAAGAAGGCTGTATGCATAACATCATACAGCCTTCTTGGTTTTATTATCTGACTTATTACTCCTGAGCAACAACCTGAAGGTTTAACTCTTCCAACTGAGCCTTTTCCAAGAAGCCAGGAGCATCCAACATAACATCACGGCCGCTGTTATTTTTTGGGAAAGCTATGCAGTCTCGGATGCTGTCGAGGCCAGCAAACAGACTTACGAAACGGTCCAACCCGTAAGCTAGACCTCCGTGTGGAGGTGCACCGTACTTGAAGGCATTCATCAGGAAGCCGAACTTCTGCTGAGCCTGTTCAGGGGTAAAGCCCAGAATCTCGAAAATCTTCTGCTGTGTATTGGCGTCATGTATACGGATACTGCCGCCACCAACTTCGACACCATTGATTACCATATCGTAGGCATTGGCGCGAACGCTGGCAGGATCAGTATCAAGCAATGGAATATCCTCGGGCTTGGGAGATGTAAACGGATGATGCATAGCCATCAGACGCTGCTCCTCATCACTCCACTCGTACATCGGGAAGTCTATAACCCAAAGACAAGAGTATTTACCCTTATCTCTGAGGCCCATCCGGGACCCCATCTCGAGACGAAGCTCTGAAAGCTGCTTACGTACCTTCATAGCATCGTCACCACAAAGGATAAGAATCAGGTCACCAGGCTTGGCATCCATCTTCTGCTTAAGAACCTGCAACGTCTCGGGAGTATAGAACTTATCAACGGAACTCTTAACATTGCCATCCTCTTCGACACGAGCATAAACAAGTCCCTTGGCACCAATCTGAGGACGCTTAACGAAGTCTGTCAGCTGGTCAATCTGCTTGCGAGTATAAACAGCCTGACCCTCAGCACAGATAGCACCGATATAGGCAGCGCCATCGAATACGGCGAAACCTTCGGGGAAGATACTCTCCACAATCTCGCGAGAAGCATTATCAGGCTGGTTGTTCTTCAGCTCAACGAACTTCATGCCAAAACGGGTATCAGGCTTATCGCTGCCATAATACTTCATGGCATCAGCCCACGTCATACGTGGAAGGGGCGGAATGTCAATACCCTTGATAGCCTTGAACAGATGACGGCTCATACCCTCGAACATCTGGAGTATATCTTCCTGCTCAACGAAAGACATTTCGCAGTCAATCTGTGTGAATTCGGGCTGACGGTCGGCACGAAGATCCTCGTCGCGGAAACATTTCACAATCTGGAAATAACGGTCCATGCCAGCAACCATCAACAGCTGCTTCAGTGTCTGAGGACTCTGAGGAAGTGCATAGAACTGACCAGGATTCATACGACTTGGCACTACAAAGTCGCGAGCACCTTCTGGTGTACTGTTAACAAGAACAGGAGTCTCGATCTCCAAGAAACCCTGCGCATCAAGATAACGGCGAACCTCAAAAGCAAACTTATGACGAAGTTCTAAATTCTGACGCACAACAGGACGACGAAGGTCAAGATAACGGTATTTCATACGAAGATCATCGCCGCCATCAGAGTTTTCCTCGATAGTAAATGGAGGCGTTGCGCTTTCATTCAAAACGTTCAACTCTTCAACAAGAATTTCAATCTCACCAGTTGGGATATTCTTGTTCTTGGAATAACGTTCTGCCACAACCCCTGTTGCCTGCAGAACAAACTCACGTCCCAGTCTTCCTGCTTTCTGGCGCAGCTCCTCCGGAGCATCTTCAGTAAACGCCAGCTGCGTAATGCCATAACGGTCTCTCAAGTCAACAAAAGTCAAGGCACCCAGATTGTGTACACTCTGTACCCATCCAGCTAATGTTACATTCTCGCCAACATTGGTGAGACGCAACTCACCACAAGTTTTTGTCCTATACATTATATATAAATTTATTTTGTTTTTCTTATACGAAAAAAAGGATGAACCTTAGAGTCCACCCTTTCTTATTGTACGCCCTCAGGGGCTCGAACCCTGGACCCATTGATTAAGAGTCAATTGCTCTACCAACTGAGCTAAGGACGCGTCAAAACGGAACATTTTATTTCCTTTGTACGCCCTCAGGGGCTCGAACCCTGGACCCATTGATTAAGAGTCAATTGCTCTACCAACTGAGCTAAGGACGCATATGTTTCGTTTTTGCGAGTGCAAAGGTACGGACTTTTGCCGAATTGAGCAAATGTTTTATTACTTTTTTTTTGTTATGGCTTTAACTCGTACAAATCAGAGGGAGACTTTCTTTTAAGGATATCTAATTCAAAGTCAACGCCAGGTATTATACCAAAACTTCGAAGTAAGCCTTCAACTGTTTTACGTGCCAGTTCGGGGTGATTATTCTCTTCGCTAAGATGACATAACCATACATGTTTCAATATAGGAGTTGCATGCTCTGCTATAAGTTTTGCAGACTCTTTATTACACAGATGACCCTTATCGCCCCTAATTCTTCCTTTCAGATAAGCCGGATAAGTACCCATCATAAGCATATCTTCATCATGGTTAGCCTCAAGAACCAGGTAATTAGCCTTTGAAACTTGCTCTTCCATAACGCTTGTAACATGACCGGCATCAGTTATCAGACAAAAAACAATGCCGTCAGCTTCTACACGATATCCAACGCAATCACTACTGTCATGAGGGACATCAAACGGGGTAATACATAAATCACCTAATTGTAAAGGAACATCTTTTTGGACAATTCTTATATGCTTCTCGGTAAGCTTGCTAGTCATGCAATAATTGGTATTAATTCCAGCATGAACCTTTTCGGTTGAGTACACTAGCTTATTATACTCATTGGCCAGATTTCCTACAGCCTTTATATGGTCAGCATGATCATGAGTTACAAAAACGGCATCTATCTGGTCAATATCAATACCATAGGTTTTCAGCGTCTTTTTCAAAACCCTGATACCTATTCCAGCATCAATGAGAATGCTTGTATTTCCTGTGGTCAAAAAGTAGCAATTTCCACTGCTACCTGACCCCAAAGAGAGGAATTTTAGCATAATTTATTAATTTTACCTGCAAATTTACGCCAATTATAGAATAATTACAAATTTTTCTATAGTTTTGTGTAATATAATTTGATTGTACAATGAGAATATCATATCTTATCACATTTATAGTATGTACATTTTCTATGTTTCTGCTGAGCGGATGCTCTTGTAATAGCAAAAAGGCTACAGACACAGGAAGAGCTTTCTTGACGAGTTTGTACACATGCGATTTCAAAACTTGTGACAATTTATGTACCGAAAGAGGAAAGGAGGACGTTCTTTGGTTTGCGTCTAATCTTACAGAAGATGACTTATCTATCATTTCCGAAGATGTCAAAATAAAGGCTCAAGATTGTGAAATAGAAGGCAATTTTGCCTCTATACTTTATTCGGCAAGCAATATTATTGTCTGTGATTCACTGGAAACAAAGGGCCATCTAGGCGATCGTCAACTTACCCTTAACCTTAAAAATATTGGAGGTTCCTGGAAAGTTGACCATTTAGAATGGTAAGCCAACAGCAAAGTGGAACGTGAAGTCGCGCTTGAAGTTGGGATGGATAATAGGATAATGTCTTCGGTTATCCTCATACGCTGGATGAACAGCTTTCATGCCACCATCAAAACGCAAAATAAAATAGTTGAAGTTCAAGCGAATACCCAAACCGTAAGCAACAGCAATCTGGCGCCAAAAGGTATCAAATTTGAACTGACCGCCAGGCTGGTCGGGATAATCGCGTAATGTCCAGATATTACCGGCATCGACAAACACCGCGCCATCAAACTTCCAGAACAAATGAGTACGGTATTCTATGTTCATGTCAAGCTTAACGTCACCTGTTTGATTAATAAAATCTATCTTTCCGTCATTCCCCAGAAATGTACCAGGTCCTAACTCGCGCACGCTCCAACCTCTCACACTATTAGCACCACCGCTGAAATAGCGTTTCTCATAGGGCAGAATAGCTGAATTACCATATGGATATGCAATACCAAGGCCAAAGTGTATAGCAAGAGAATTGGCATTATTAATCATAAAACTCTTTGAGAAGTCAAAATCACCTTTCACATATTGGGCATAAGCATTACTAAACAAGGTATACTGTCCGTCTTCGTTCTTGGATGCCTTGCTCATATTAGAAATTCCGTACAGCAGGTTGCCTGCGGTTTCTATGCTGGCACGTATAATATATGCATTAGTGCCATAGTTCTTGGAATTGGGATTTAACGACTGCGAGCTATAAGAGAAGCTATAACCCCATTTTACGATAAAAAGATTCTCATAGTTATACCTAAGAATGGCATTTCTGCTCTCAGGATTATCCAGGTAGATTTCCCTGAAAGTATCACTTATCCAAGGCATAAATACATAATTTATGTCTAAAAGGTCTATTCTATGCTGCATTCTACGGGCTGCTCTAGTCCATTTATACCGCCAGGATGTGGTTAGTACACGACGGTGAAACTCAGGCCTGTCCTGAGAATCAAACATAAAACTCAACTCACTGGTGGCAAGAGCCCTTTTACGAAATGACTGTCGAAGGAAAGGAAAGATAAAGTCAGGGAAACCAATCCCTGCCTCAAAGCTATACTCTATAAAGTTCTGGTCACTATAGCCACGAAGTCCCTTAATAGCTTCAAAAGCACCACGCGCCTTTAGATTCAGAAGTTCAGCCCCCCGGAAAAGATTCCTGTTCTGATAAGACAATGCAACAGCAACGCCCAAATCGCCGGCAGAGTTAGTTCCCTCCAATTCTATGTTAAATGAATTTCTCTTGCTGGGCGTTACAGAGATTTGGACATCTAACTTAGTACTATCCGCAGCATTCTCTGTTAAGGTGATTCGACTGCTTTGAACAGTTCCTAACCTATTCAGCCTGGAGTACGAAGCTTGTACATCCTGCTCTCGGTACAGATTCCCTTCTGCCAGTTCACTTGCCGAAGCTACAACCTTAGGACGGACAAAAGGTTTATTATGGGATACTGGTATATTGTATAAAACATTACCTATAGTATATCGCTGGTGCGGTTTCCCTTTATCTAACCTTCCCACTGAATACGCCTGTATAAGCATCTTTAAGTCCACCAGATAATTACCCAAAGTCGTATCAGCCTCGAACCTAACAAAATCTTTATTGAATTTATAATACCCTTTGTTCTGAAGATACGTATTCAAACGGTTCCTTTCCGCATCCAGCACATTAAGGTCAAAAGGCATATTTTCTTGTAACAAAGAGACATAGCCGTCTTTCTTCAACTGTTGGGCAATAGCAGTGTCCTGAACATCCATACTAATATGTCTAACCTTATACCTCTGGTGGGGTTGCACATAATATCTAACATTTATTCTATTACCTTTAGTTACCTTAAGTAAATCTACATCTGCATTAAGATAACCCAAATTTTGGACAGCATTCTGAATATTAAACTGCGTCTTCCGAGACAACACAGAATCATATATAACAGGGGGCTCACCCAACCTTCTAATAAAACGGTTAATGCGCTTAGTGCTGTCACGGCCAGAAAGCGAATAAATATGAAGAGGCACCTTAACCAGCGAAAACCATTTATTGTTGGGATGTTGGCCTACATATCCCATAAGAGGAGCAGTCTTAAGTTCTTTCTTGTCAGAACGGATAGACACGTGATTTAGCATATATTCGTCCTCCGGGATGAAACGATTTACGCTACACCCAGTAAAAAAAACACACACAAGCAGACTTATGCATTCAAATATCTTCCTCCAAAAGTAATTCATACAACAAAGGTAGTTATATTTTTGCAAAAATCATTAACTTTGTGTCGAAAATTACTCCTTATTTATGATAACCAAAGCTAGAATCAAATTAATAAAGTCGCTAGAACAACGAAAACAGAGAAACCTTCAGCATCTTTTTGTCGCAGAGGGACCAAAACTGGTAGGTGAATTGTTAGCCGCCATGCAGCCCTATTATATTGCCGCATTGCCGGGATGGTGGAAAGAAAACAAGAACAAAGTAAAGTCGTCCTGTGTTGTTGACACAATAACTCTGGAAGAACTCCAAAAAGTCAGTTTGCTTAGAACGCCGCAACAGGTAATTGCCCTTTTCCCTATTCCGCAATATAAGTTTGACGCGGATATTGCCCAACAAGAATTATGTTTGGCTTTAGATGGAATTCAAGACCCAGGCAATATGGGTACCATCCTGAGGATTGCAGATTGGTTTGGCATACACAACGTTGTCTGTTCACAAGAAACCGTAGATATTTACAACCCCAAGGCAGTGCAAGCTACTATGGGAGCTCTTGCCCGTGTTAAAGTACACTACGTCAATTTGCCTGAAATACTTGACCCATGCAAGACCAACATTTACGGAACGCTTTTGGACGGGAACAACATCTATGAGCAAGAACTTGGCCAACATGGGTTCATCGTAATGGGGAACGAGGGAAAAGGCCTGTCGCATGCCGTCAGAAACCTTGTAACAAAGAAACTCTTCATCCCTAACTATCCACTAGGAACTCAAACCACAGAAAGTCTCAATGTTGCAATAGCCACTAGTATTGTCTGTGCCGAATTCAGAAGAAGGCAACAAAGTTGAATACTCTTGTTGCCTTCCCGTTCTTATGTATTATGTTCGTTTATTCTTCTTCTATGGGGAAGCCTTCTTCGTCCTCTTCTTTAACCTCAGCTTCCTCTGAATAGCTACTGTAGAAAGTATCATCAGATTCCTCAGCGTCATCACCATCTAAGCCGTCTTCACTGTCTTCATTATCATCTTCTTCGTCAAAAATAGGATTACCATCCTCATCATACTCCTTACGAATTGGCTCTAACCTGAGCTTCTCAACTGGATCTTTCTTCTTAGCAAAGATGGCTTCGACCCAGGTACCCTTGGTAATTTCCAACACATCATACCCTTGAGCTACCTTCTTCTCAAGAGTACCGCCTGGAGCATGAATTCTACTCGCAGGCAACTGAGTAGTACTTATATCGAAACCGCTTTCAATGATATCCTTCAATGCTAATGAAATAGAATCCCATCCGCCACCAAAATTTTTGTCAATTAAATCAAGCAGTACGGGAGCTGAAATATGCTTAACATTCTCATAGCTGAGATCTGTAATACGGGTAATGGTCTTTCTACGAATAGCCACACATCCCTTACCAGGTTTGCAGTGATGGAATTTAACCCAGTTGAGATTACTATACTTACAAGCCTCACGCTCATCACCTTCATTAAAATGAACAACATCAAAGGCCAACCGGATAATATTAAGAAGTTTCTCCTCCACAATGGAGAAATCCTCTTCTTCACGTTCCTTTTCCCACATCGAGCCAATCTGTTGTGCGGTCATAGACCAAATGTTTGAAGAGTTCAAATCCTGCACAGACTCCACAGAGAAATTAGTCTTTCTTTCCTCCTTCATATCATTATTGTTTTGTTTTCGGCTGCGAAGTTACGAATATTCACCCGAATAACAAAATGTTCAATAAAAAAAGTATAAGCTCTAAACCAAAGATGCATCTTTACTGGTTTTCCTATACCTTAATATAAAGAAGAAACAGAGTACGAAGGCAAAAAAGAATAACGGCAATTGTCAACCGGAGATTAATATCTGCCTGTTTTGTAACCACGGGAAGAAGGGGAGAACACCACCTTTAATAAGTCTCCTTCACAGAAGGGGGGGCTAAGAGGGGACAGAGGTGGCTAATTTTGAAACAGATTAGAAAAAAAATAGTTTAACGCTATTGGAGAATATCGCAAAACCTTATATCTTTGCAAAGGCAATGAGATAAAATAAACCTTTTAAATTTAGTAGCAATGGCATTCAACATTCAAGATTTCATCACCAAGCAAGTGACATCGGCAATGGGAAACGTTGACGTTCCCTCTGCAGCAAAGAACCAAGTACTGAACGGCCTTACGGAATCCATTCTGGGCAGCCTGACCCAAACAGCTACCAAAGCTGGCGGCATTGAGCAGCTGAAGAATCTGCTGACGGGCAAAACATCGGCCGCATCAAGTCCCATCACCAATCTGGCCACGGACATATTCAGCAAGAACATCCTTGGCTCGCTGGGCGACATTCTTGCCACCCTGGGCGTAGGAGGCGGCGCAGGCTCTATTATCGGCTCTGCTGCCAAGAGCATCCTTGGCTCTCTCTTCGGCAAGAAGTAACAACTACACGTTTAATGAGAAAAAAGAGGCACCTCGAAGTGCCTCTTTTTATGTTATCTGCGAATCAGAATTCAAGATCAGCATAATGGGGATTGTGGTCGGAAAGCTGACGATCCTTATCCTCCTTCTCGATATGGGTATGCGTAACCTTAATATTAGGAGTGACAAAGATGAAGTCAATCTTCTCCATTTTGTCGGGAGGAATCTGGCAGAAAGAATGCCACGTGCCAGTAGTACCTGTGTGGTTGTCCGTCATGTGGTAGGCGTCATTCATCTTGAACTCATTCGTTACCATAGTAGTATAAGCCTCATCGCGCTCGGTAACATTAAAGTCACCAGTAACCACAGCAGGCTTGTCTCCCACAATCTCCTGAATCTTCTTCATGATAAGTTTGGCACTCTCGCGACGGGCCACTTTACCCACATGGTCGAAATGTGTATTCACAGCCATAAAAACCTTCCCCGTCTTCTTATCCTTCAGCTTAACCCAACTGGCGACACGCTCCAAAGCGGCATCCCATCCCTTGGAACCTATTACATCAGGAGTCTCTGAGAGCCAGAAATTTCCCTGATCCAATGCCTTGAATCTTTCCTTACGGTAGAAAACTGGTGTTGCCTCACCCTTTTTCTTTCCGTCGGTCCGACCTACGCCAACATGTCCGTAGCCTTTCAGATTCTTGCAAAGATATTCCATCTGGGCATTGGTAACCTCCTGCATCCCGCAAATATCTATTGCATTATCCGTCAGATACTGCGCAACACGTTCCTTACGTTGGTCCCATCCACAGCCAATCTTGTAATCATCGCCATTGATGCAACGGATATTAAACGTCCCCCACCGAATCTTTAACACTTCCTTACCTGATGTCTGTGCATTGGCAAGAAGAGGGAGAAGTATGGCTAAGGCCAATAATAGTATTTTCTTCATATCAGCAATTTGTTATGTTTATTTTGTCAATTACAGGTTTTAAACCGTGTAAAATTACATTTTTTTCGGTTAAAACTTGGCAAGTTAGCATCAAAAAAATGTACTTTTGTCAAGATTATTAAAATAATAAGGTTGGAAATGACGCAAACACATAGATATATGAGAGATTCATACAAGCAAATAAAGGATGATTGGCAAGTTGCCCAGACTTTGCACCAGGAGTGTGAAGAAATAAGGCGTTACGCTTTCCAAAGCGTCAACCTGACTGCAGAAACTGATTTGGCGCTCTCTCACACCTATAAGGACTGTATCTTTATAGGTTGCCAGCTGCCCATGGGGTTAAAGAAGAAAAGCAAAGACTGTCTGTTCCTGCCCGATATGGGCGAGACTTTCCGTTATCGCAACCACCTGTATTCACCGGAAGAACTTTACGAAGGATATTCCCCGGCAGTAAAAAACTCCTACGAGACGTGCTTCGACGGACGCGTGTACCGACATTTCCTAAAAAAAGGAAAATATAGCTCGGATGTCAAAGAGACTCTAGCGCGTTCCTTGCATGATCACAGTATCTCAGATTGCCTACACGATTTCCTCTCAAACTTCAACGAGCACCGCCTTATCGGTATTATGGGCGGACACAGCCTTTCGCGCAAGGACTTAGCCTATAAACAGGTTGCATATCTTAGCAAACTTCTTACGGAAAAGGGGTTCCTTATGATAACGGGAGGAGGGCCTGGCGCTATGGAAGCTACACATTTAGGGGCATGGATGGCAGGACGGAATGAATTGGAGTTGCAAGATGCTCTGCACATTTTGTCAACAGCCCCCAAGTTTACCGATGAAGGATGGCTGGAAACAGCATGGAGGGTTCATGACCGATTCCCGCAAAAAGACTATCAAAGCTTGGGTGTTCCCACATGGCTCTACGGACACGAGCCTTCTACGCCTTTAGCCACACATATTGCCAAATACTTCAACAACAGTATACGCGAAGACGGCATTCTAACCATTGCTACAGGCGGCATCATCTATACACCTGGCAGCGCCGGAACGTTACAGGAGATATTCCAAGAGGCTGTACAGAATCATTATCTGACCTTCGGTTATGCCAGTCCTATGATTTTTCTTGGAACCGACTTTTGGACAAGAGAAGTTCCTATATGGCCTTTGATGATGGACCTTACGGAAAGAGGAGTTTACAAGAACCTTATCCTGTGCCTTACAGATAAGAAGGAAGATGTGGAACGCGTGCTTACGGAACAAGTTTTAGCGCATCAGCAACCGAAATAGGTTCATCGTTCAGATACGCCACCACAAAAGCATCTGGGAAATCCTGACGAACGGTGACCAATGTGGTCTTCACCAGTTTATAGTCCGTCTCGCTTCCATACAACACCTTAACCAGATTACCAGAACGCTTAAAATTCACAGGTTCATACCCCTTTAACCTTACGTCATCGACCTTTATTTCTTTGCTTACAGCAAATAACTGAATACTGAAGACTGGAACTGCAGGAGTGGGCACAGGGGAAGTCTCCGGTTCCACCACCTCTGGTACTTCCTCTTTTTCGGGTATAACGGGGACTTCAATTTCAGCCTTCTCGGCAGCAACTTTCGCAGCTAATTCCTCTGCTACCATACGTTCCACCTCTTCCGGTGTCGGATCGTCAAGAACAGGAACAAATGTTTGCGTGGGTGACACAGTAGCCATAAGGGGCTGCTCCACTTCGGCAAGTTTCTCCTTTTTAATCTTACTGGCCTTGACGCCACTATTCTTGCCATTCGACCTACGCAAAGCCAAAAGAGATTTCTTCTCTGTCTTATCCTGTGTAATGGTATAATACTCAATCAGGGCATTGTAGATGTCAATTGCTATCTGTCGGATTCCGGACTTACTAGTCAGATAGGCGGCATCCTGAATATTGGAGAGAAAACCAACCTCGGTCAGGACGGCTGGCATATTGGTATTTTGGCAGACATACAACTGCTTGGGGCGAGCTCCGCGACCGTTTGGCCGTCCTGTCTCGCCATAGTTCTTCTGAAGCAGCCAAGCCAATAATTCGCTTCTGTCGATAGTACGGACAATAGAACTGTTCCTGACTGCGTTGTTAGACCTTCTAAGGTCTGCATAGAAACTTTCCGTTCCAGAAACCAACGGATTGGGCGCCGAGTTAATATGCACGCTCAGAAACAAATCGGCGTTAGCATTATTGGCTATGTTGCAACGTTCTTCCAACGACAGATAACGGTCATCGGATCTGGTTAGGATTAACTTTATGCCAGGCTTGTTCTTCTTCAGAAGTGTGGAAATTTCCTTAACAATGGACAAAGTCAGATCCTTCTCCAGTGTTTCTCTCATCGATGTACCCTGATCGTAACCTCCATGCCCTGCATCCAAAATCCATACCAATGGACGCGGCTTGGCGCTCACAAACAACGGAAAGAGCAAGAACAATAGAAAGATGAGTTTTTTCATGCTGCAAAGTTACAATTAAACGAGAGAAATGCAAAAGAAAAGCTTGTTTTTCTTTTCATTTCCGAGCGAAAGTAACTTCGAAACGATAGTTTCAATGTTACGATTAAGCGAGAGAAATGCAAAATATATTTGGACTTTTCCATGAATATGTATTATCTTTGCAATGGAAATTATAGCAGAATATATGAGCGACGGAAATTTCAACAGAGCCCTGCTCCCCTCTACGCCAATAGCCAGCGGTATAAAGATGGGTAAGCAACAAATGAAAGCTAAAGCTGTAACTGTCTTAAAAGAATTAATGAAAGAAAAGTTCCCCACCCTTTCGGATGAGGAACTGCAGAATATCGTATCTACTTTTAATACTCGGCTTTAGCTAACAGTAACCTTGGCTGCCAAAGCTTTGCACTTATCACGCAAAGCATCCTGAGAGGCTTCCAAACTGTCCCAGCATACAACAACGCCCATTCTACGCCCCACATGCGCCTCGGGTTTCCCAAAGATACGCAAATAGGTACGCTGTGCTGCACAAACGTCCTCCATACCATTGTATTGAGGATTTGTAGTCTCAACTGGCGAGAGGATAACAGCCGATGCTCCCTGACGTTCCTGAGTAATCTCGGGGATGGGTAATCCCAAGACGGCACGACAATGCAACTCGAACTCGCTCAAGTTCTGAGTTCCTGCTAAAGTAACCATTCCAGTATCGTGTGGGCGAGGACTCAGTTCGCTAAAGATAACACCTTCCTTTTCACTCACGAAGAACTCAACGCCCCAGATACCGGCTCCCGTCAGGGCTGCAGTTACCTTATCAGCCATCTGCTGTGCAGCCTTTAAATGTTCTGGCTTCATGGCACGAGGCTGGAAACTCTCGCGATAATCACCACCTTTCTGTACATGACCAACAGGAGCACAGAAAAGTGTAGGACCATTCTTCTGGGTCACTGTCAGGAGGGTTATCTCATAGTCGAAAGGAATAAACTGCTCCACTATCACCTCCATAATATCACCACGACTGCCACCGCAGGCATTTTCCCAAGCCTTTTCCAATTCGCTTGCATCATCAACCTTGCTCTGCCCATGACCGCTACTACTCATCAGGGGCTTAATGATACAGGGGAAGCCTATCTTATTTGCGGCCTCCTTTAATTCTTCAAAAGTGCTGGCATACAGATAATTAGCCGTCTTCAGTCCCAACTCGGTATGAGCTAACTCGCGTATAGCTTTACGGTTCATTGTATAGTTCACAGCTCTTGCACTGGGAACTACATGAATGCCAGCTTTCTCAAACTCATAGAGTTTCTCTGTACGGATTGCCTCAATCTCTGGAACAATAATGTCCGGTTTAACTTCTTCCACTACATTCTGGAGAGCATCACCATCCAGCATACTGAACACCCTACGTTCATCTGCAACTTGCATAGCGGGTGCATTGTCATACTTGTCACAAGCCACTACGTATTGTCCTTTACGCTTGCATGCGATCACAAATTCCTTTCCCAATTCACCGGAACCCAATAGAAGTATTTTCTTTACCATAATCTATTAATTAATTTACTATTTAACCATTTACCATTTAACCATTTGTCGGTCCCCCTCCCTCACGGGGGAGAGGTTAGGGATGAGGCTGACTATCAACTCTTATACCTATCCCCCCAGCACTGAATCATACGCTGTAACAGCCTATCTTCGGATGGATTCTGCTGGGCATGCCATAGGCGCATGTCTTGTAAGTCATCTGGCAAAAATTGCTGTTCTACAAAATGGCCCTCGTAATCGTGAGCATATTTATAACCATCGTTATAGCCCAACTGTTGCATCAATTTGGTAGGAGCATTACGCAAATGCAAAGGAACGGGTTGGTTACCCGTCTGCTCCACCTTCTGCAAAGCATCATTGATAGCCATATAGGCCGAATTGCTCTTGGGGCTGGTAGCCAGATAAATGGTTGCCTCGGCCAAAGGGATACGTCCTTCTGGCCATCCAATCTTCATTACAGCATCAAAAGCAGCATTGGCAAGAAGAAGGGCATTGGGATTAGCAAGTCCTATATCCTCGCTGGCACTAATGACCAGGCGACGTGCAATAAAGGCAGGATCCTCTCCACCCTCTATCATCCGAGCTAACCAATAGATGGCTGCATCAGGGTCACTTCCCCTGATACTCTTTATGAAAGCTGAGATGATATCATAATGCATCTCGCCGTCCTTATCATAGGCCAAAGGATTTTGCTGCAGACGTTCTGAAACAATCTGATCGGTAACCAAGACTTTATCATCCTTCTCTGCTCCTTCATAAAGCAGCTCCAGAATATTCAGCAACTTGCGAGCATCTCCACCGCTATATCGCATGAGGGCAGATGTTTCCTGCAACTCGAAAGGTTTTTGCTTCAGGATTGCATCCTTTTCTGTGACCCGCTTGACCAAAGCCATCAAGTCTTCTTGCTCAAGAGGCTTTAATGTATAAACTTGACAACGGCTCAGCAAAGGTCTTATCACCTCGAACGAAGGATTCTCTGTGGTAGCACCTATCAGCGTTACCACACCCTGTTCTACAGCTCCCAACAAGGAATCCTGCTGAGACTTGCTGAATCTATGGATTTCATCAATAAAAAGAATGGGAGTTGCCGTATTAAAGAATCGGTTACCTTTAGCCTTATCAATTACATCGCGCACATCTTTTACTCCACTGGTTACGGCGCTGAGCGTGTAAAAAGGTGTCTGTAATTGATGTGCTATGATAGTAGCCAAGGTTGTCTTGCCCACTCCTGGAGGACCCCAAAGGATAAAACTGCTCAACCTGCCACTCTCTATCATACGACGCAAAACAGCATCTGGACCTACCAGATGTTGTTGCCCAACATAATCGTCGAGCGAAAGGGGGCGCATTCTTTCTGCTAATGGTGGCATAACGACTGCAAAAGTACAAATAAGTGAGCGAAATGCAAAATTTAAATTCATTTTTCGCTTTTATTTTTCACTTTTCACTTTTCACTTTTCACTTTTATTTGTATCTTTGCCACATGAAACTATCTATTCTAATTCCAACTTACAACCAGGACTGCACTCAATTAGTGCATGATCTCTTGGAACAGCTTCCGCAAGATGCAGAAATCATAGTGGCAGATGACGGCAGTACTGTTGCAACTATCCGCGAACAGAATAACGTTATATCACAACTTCCGCAATGCAGGTATTGGCAGGCTAAAATGAACTTGGGACGCGCAAAAATACGCAACCTGCTTGCCGAAATGGCGCAAGGCGAATGGATACTTTTCATAGACAGTGATGCTCAAGTGCAAAGTAAAGATTTTATTGCATCTTACCTAAAAGAAACTGAAGGTAGACAGGTAATATGTGGTGGAACGGGCAATTATGATAGTTGTCCATCAGAAGACAAGGCCTTGCGTTACAAATACGAGATACACGCTGAAAGGAGACGAACCCTCAAGGCCAGAAGAAGGAAACCTTATGCGCAGTTTTCCACCTTTAATTTCATGATATTACGAGAACTCTTTCTACAAATACGTTTTTGTAATGAAATTTGTGATTATGGGCATGAGGATTCGTTATTTGGCTTGGCTTTAAAAGACCGTAAAATTCCCGTTTTACACATAGACAACAAACTCATCCATACAGGATTGGAACCCACTCCTGCCTATCTGCGCAAGATAAAGACTTCGCTTTTTACTCTCTCACGACTGGATGAAAAAATACAACGAAGATTCACAATTTCTGCTCTCGCTCTGTTTATCAAGAAATGTCATCTTCAGGGGATTGTTGTTTGGCTCTTTAAATTAAGTAGTCGTCAATTAAAGCAGAACCTGTATGGCAAGAACCCATCTTTATTCCTATTCAAATTATATAAGTTGGGATTCTTCTGCAAGATTATGGAGTAAGTTATATTCATTCGGTTTTAGTTGTCCCACCCCAATTACGTCCATTCGCTAAGTTCCAGCCATCGCATGGATTTCTCATCCAGTTCCTCTGTGAGGCGAGGAAGGCGTTTGCTCATCTCTGTAATCTGTTCAACACTGATGGTGCCACTGCTGAGAGCAGACTCTATCTGAGCCTTTTCTGCCTCCAAACGTTCTATGTCCTGTTCCAACTGTGCGAATTCCTGCTTTTCCTTGAAGGTGAGTTTACGTTTCTGATCTGTGCGCGGCTTAACTTTTGCTTCATCAGGGGTGGATGATGTTTTGGAAACAGGCTCAGGCTTACGTTCCTCCAGCTTTTCCCACTCACGATACTGGGAGTAGTTACCGGGGAAATCCTTGATATCACCGTCACCATTAAAAACAAGAAGATGATCCACAACCTTGTCCATAAAATATCGGTCGTGACTGACGACAATAACACAACCGTGAAAGTCCTGTAGGTATTGTTCCAGAATCTGAAGGGTTATTATATCCAAATCGTTGGTCGGCTCATCCAACACCAGGAAATTGGGACTTTGCATGAGGACGGTGCAAAGATGTAGCCGGCGTTTCTCTCCACCGGAAAGTTTATAGATGTAGTTTTGCTGCTGAAGAGGCGTAAACATAAAATGTTGCAGGAATTGCATAGCTGAAAGATGACGTCCTCCGCCCAAATCTACATAATCAGCTATCTTGCGTACAGCATCAATAACCTTCATCTGTTCATCAAACTGCATGCCCTCCTGACTGTAGTAGCCGAACTTAACTGTTTCACCGATGACAAACCTTCCCGAATCCGGTTTCACCTCACCCAGAAGCATCTTGATGAAGGTAGTCTTGCCGGTACCGTTGCCACCTACAATTCCCATCTTCTCATAACGAGAGAAATTATAATAGAAATCCTTCAGGATTATCTTCTCTGTAGCTTTCAATACAGAATCCTTCAAAGGGAACTTTTTGCTTACATATTCAGCCTCAAAAATCTTACTGCCTATATATGTACTCTTCATCTCAAGGCGAACCTGTTGCTCCTCAATACGCCTTCGGGCAACTTTCTCCAATTCATAGAATGCCTCCTCACGATAACGGGCCTTATGTCCACGCGCCTGCGGCTGACGTCGCATCCAGTCGAGTTCGGTTCTATATAGATTATTCGCACGTGTAATTTCCGAACGAGCCACATCTATACGCTCTTGACGTTTCTCTAAATAATAACTATAATTACCTCGATAGGTATAAATGGTCTCATCGTCGAGTTCCAGAATCAAAGAGCAGATATTATCCAGAAAGTACCTGTCGTGTGTAACCATCAGAAGCGTTATGTTACTCCTTTTCAGATAACCTTCCAACCATTCTATCATCTGAATATCAAGGTGGTTGGTAGGCTCATCCAAAATCAGAAAGTCAGGTTCCATAATGAGCACGTTGGCCAAAGCAACACGCTTTAACTGGCCACCGGAGAGTTGACGAAGGGGTTTATGAAACTCTGTAATGGAAAGCTTCGAGAGAATCGTCTTACTACGGTTCTCATAATCCCATGCCTTCTGATGATCCATCCTGTCCAAGATATCCTGAAGCCCAGGATTCCCTGGTGTAGCCATACAATGCTCATACTCGCGGATAAGATTGGTGGTTTCGTTGCCATGCCAGAAACATGCTTCTAGCACAGTCATGTCCAAGGGATAGTTCGGTGACTGTTCAAGGTATCCAACACGAAGGTCATTATGAAATACCACATTACCTTCATCTGCCGAATCTTTACCTGCCAATATGTTAAGCAAAGTGCTTTTGCCAGTTCCGTTTTGTGCAATAAGACCTACCTTTTGCCTCTCACCAATACTAAAAGACAAATCTTGGAACAGTGTACGGTCACCTACTCTGCGTGCGAGATTCTGAACCTGTAAATATGATACCATATTAAATTTTCTGCAAAAGTATGTAAAAACGACGGATTATTGAAATAATTTCACAAGGAAAGTTTGGTAGATTAAAGGATTTGACTTAACTTTGCACTGATTTTTGAAACACAGCTCACATTGAGCAGTTATCTTAATTATCCAACACCTTATTTATTATTATTACAAAGCATAAAAACTATGCATAAAAAGAACGAACTAGAAAGTATGAGTTCTGAAGAATTGGCAGCACTTGCCAAATCCTTGGGCGTGAAGGTTATTAGCGACCAAACAGAACTAATCTACAACATCATAGATGCAGAGTCTGTACAGCCTATTGACACACCAGAGAAGAAAAAGCGTACAACCAAGAAGGCCGAAAAAGCGGAAAAGCCATCTGCCAAGAAGACTGAAAAAGCGGAAAAGCCATCTGCCAAGAAGACTGAAAAAGCGGAAAAGCCATCTGCTAAGAAGGCTGAAAAAGAAAAGGCGTCTAGCAGTGAAAAAAAGGCCACTAGAAAGAAAACTACAAAAAAGGAAGTTGAAAAGACTGAGGAAAATGTTTCTAAAACGCCAGATTCTTCAACAAACAAAGAAGAAAACATATCCGCCCCAGCAGAAGAAGCTCCTATAAAAAAGAAAAGGAAAAGGATCGGTGAAGTAAAGGCCGAGGCAAAAATTCAAAATACCAATTTGCAAGAAGAAACTGTTTTCCAGAAAAATGTCAGGGAATCATTAATAAACCCAGAAGAAGAGCTGACCAAATCTGAAGAAGAATCTGAAAACCAAGAAATTACAGATGACACAATACAGCAATTCTTCAAAAACGGAGAAGATTTCATTATTTTACAGGACATTCCCAAATTAGAGGATCAGGTTGAGATGGTTACTATAACCACCACCCCCTCCACTCGTCCTGATGTTGGGACGCGTATTATTGATGATTTGCCAGAACTCGACAAGCCCGTCAACCAGAAAGAAGAAGAAGAAAAATTTGACTTCGGAGAAAATATTCGCGGCGAAGGAGTATTAGAAGTAATGAACGAAGGCTTTGGCTTCCTACGTAGCAGCGACTATAACTACCTGAGTAGTCCTGACGACATTTATGTTAGTTCACAGATTATACGTCAGTATGGATTGAAGACAGGTGATGTGATTGAAGGACCAGTTAGGCCTCCTCGAGAAAACGAGAAATATTTCCCTTTAATAAGGGTCAATACCATTAACGGATGTAATCCTGAAGAGGTTAGGGACCGTAGTCCATTTGAGAACCTCACCCCCCTCTTCCCAGAAGAAAAGTTCCAGCTTTGCAATGGCGTGAATGACACCATGTCCGCTCGTGTTGTAGACCTCTTTGCCCCTATCGGAAAAGGACAGCGTGCCCTGATTGTAGCCCAACCTAAAACAGGCAAGACAATTCTAATGAAAGACATTGCCAATGCTATTGCTGCCAATCATCCAGAGGCATACTTGATTATGCTCCTTATTGACGAACGACCCGAGGAGGTTACTGATATGGCTCGCACCGTTAAGGCTGAAGTCATTGCAAGTACCTTTGATGAGCCAGCGGAACGCCACGTGAAGATTGCCGGAATAGTATTAGAGAAGGCCAAAAGAATGGTTGAGTGCGGACACGATGTAGTTATCTTCCTTGACTCTATTACCCGTTTAGCCAGAGCATACAACACAGTTTCACCTGCAAGCGGAAAGGTTCTAAGTGGCGGTGTAGATGCCAATGCCTTACACAAGCCTAAGCGTTTCTTCGGTGCAGCCCGTAACATTGAACATGGAGGAAGCCTTACCATTATTGCTACAGCTCTTACCGATACAGGAAGTAAGATGGATGAGGTAATCTTCGAGGAGTTTAAGGGAACAGGTAACATGGAGCTGCAGCTCGACCGCATGCTCAGCAACAAGCGTATCTTCCCTGCTGTTAACATTGTTGCAAGCAGTACTCGTAGAGATGACTTGCTCCAGGATAAGATGACCCTCGACAGAATGTGGATTCTTCGCAAGTTCCTGAGTGACATGAATGCCATAGAAGCCATGAATGAAGTAAAATCAAGGTTAGAGCACACAAAGACAAACGAAGAATTCCTGGTAAGTATGAATTCATAAAATCGTTTTAACTATAAAAGTAAAGCGGGCGCATAATTTGATTTATGCGCCCGCTTTACTTTTGCAGATAGTCTAATTTTGTTAAATAATTACAATTCTTTCTTCTTTTGAAGAAACAGAACATGATATATTAACAAATTGTCGTACCTTTGCAGCCGTTTTATTGCATAATATACACAGAAAAATCAACAAAAATAAGATGAATATGAAAATGAATTTGAAGTACATGACAGCTGTTCTTAGCATCGTGGTTGCAGGCACCCTTTCCTCATGCAGCAACAAATCACAGCAACAGATGCCTGCAGCAAACTTCGAGACCATGAAGGTTACTACCAAAGATGTAACTATGACTACAAAATACAGCGCCACCATACGCGGCCGTCAAGACATTGACATTCTGCCACAGGTAAGCGGAACCTTGACAAAACTCTGTGTTACAGAGGGACAGGTAGTTAAGGCCGGACAAGCTTTGTTCATCATTGACCAAGTTCCTTTTCAGGCAGCACTGAATACAGCCTTGGCATCTTTAGAATCAGCTAAAGCCCAGCTGGCAACATCTCAGTTGGAATATAACAGCAAGAAAACCCTATTTGATCAGAATGTAGTTAGCGATTTCGACCTTCAGAAAGCCAGCAATGCACTCCTAACAGCTAAAGCTGCATTGGCACAATGCGAAGCCCAGGTGGTGAATGCCCGCAACAACCTAAGTTACACTGTTGTCAAGAGTCCCTCGAACGGTATTGTAGGGACACTCCCCTACCGTCAGGGTGCATTAGTAAGCCCCAATATGGGTCAACCTCTGACCACTGTGAGTGACAACAACCAGATGTATGTTTATTTCTCAATTAACGAAACACAGTTGCTGACAATGACACGCGAAAGTGGCAGCGCAGAAGCCGCTATTAGTGCCATGCCCGAAATTAAGTTAATACTGGTTGACGGTAGTGAATACAAGTACACAGGCAAGGTCGAAAGTATTAGTGGTGTAGTTGACCGCAGTACTGGTACCGTACAAGTACGTGCCGTCTTTAATAATCCAGAAAAGCTTCTACATAGTGGTAGCACAGGATATGTTGTTATCCCCACAGTTTACAAGGACAAAATTGTAATTCCAGCCACAGCAACAGTTCAAGTACAAGACAAATTTAAAGTCTATCTCGTAGACAAAGATAACATAGCCCATGAACGACTTGTAATTACCGAGCCCCTTACCAACGGAAAGGAATATGTAATAAAGGACGGCTTGAAGGTAGGTGACTTGATAGTAGCCGAAGGAGCAGGTATGCTCAAGGACGGACAAAACGTAAAACCTAATAAGTAAAGTTTAGTGTTTAAAGTTTAGAGACATTTTAGAAGTCAATGAAAGGAAACATTTTTATAAAAAGGCCAGTAATGGCTATCTCCATAGCCATTATGATCCTGTTGGTCGGTGCCATTTCATTTAGTTCTCTTCCCTTGGAACAGTACCCCGACATTGCCCCTCCAACCGTAACTGTAAGTGCAACTTATACCGGTGCAAGCGCAGACGCTGTGATGAAAGCCGTTATCCAGCCTTTAGAGGAGGGTATTAACGGTGTTGAAAACATGCTATATATAAGTAGTACTGCCACCAATGCCGGATCTGCCACCATTAACGTAATCTTCAAACAGGGAACAGACCCCGATATGGCCGCTGTAAATGTTCAGAACCGTGTAAGCCGTGTGCAAGGTCTGCTGCCTCAGGAAGTAACTAGAATTGGTGTTAGTACGATTAAGAGACAGACCTCGTTCCTGCAGATTGATGCTCTTTGTAGCGAGGACGGAACATACGACGAGGATTTCATCTCTAACTACCTTGATATCAATGTAATTCCACAAATTAAACGTGTTGAGGGAGTTGGCGATGTAATGCTACTTGGTGGAACTTATTCTTTGCGCATATGGATGAAACCAGAGTTAATGGCTCAGTACGGTGTTGTTCCCGATGACATCACAATTGCACTGGCAGAGCAGAACCTTGAGTCTCCTGCTGGCCAGTTAGGTGAAAAACCTGTAAATGGCACTCACGGAGACGGCGTTGACAACTATTATCAATACACACTGAAGTACAAGGGTCGTCTGAAGGAAATTTCCGAGTTCGAAGACATCGTGATACGTGCCAATGCTGACGGAACCATCCTGCGTCTGAAAGATATTGCCGATGTGGAATTAGGTGCCATTAGCTATTCTTTCCATGGAGAGGCAAACGGTCATCCAGGTGTAACCTTCCTCTGTTTCCAATTGGCAGGAGCCAATGCAAAGGAAACAAACGACCGTGTCAGCAATAAGCTTGACGAATTGAGCAAAGACCTTCCTAAGGGAATGAAGTTCATAAAGATGATGTCGAGTAACGACTTCCTTATGGCCTCTATTGCCAACGTGGAAGAGACGCTGCTGATAGCCATCCTATTGGTTGTGCTGGTGGTTTATTTCTTCTTACAGGATTTCAAAGCAACCATTATTCCTACTATTTCCATTATAGTTTCTCTGGTAGGAACATTTGCATGTCTTGCTTTAGCAGGATTTACGCTTAACCTACTTACGTTATTTGCTTTGGTCTTGGCCATCGGTACGGTGGTGGACGATGCTATTGTGGTAGTAGAGGCCGTTCAGGCTAAGTTCGATTCAGGTTATACCAGCCCCTATGAAGCCACCAAGGATGCTATGAGCGATGTTACAATGGCTGTAATCTCCTGTACCTTCGTATTTATGGCAGTGTTCATCCCTGTTAGCTTTACAGGCGGAACGGCTGGTATATTTTACACCCAGTTCGGTGTAACGCTGGCAACGGCTGTAGGTCTGTCTTGTGTCAGCGCCCTTGTTCTCTGTCCCGCCTTATGCGCCATCATGATGCGTCCTGCCAACGAGGAAAGACGTAAAGGCTTCTTTGGAGCCATCAATTATCGCACACGTTTGGCTTACGAAGCTACCTATACTGCCATGATGGAGAAATACGCCAACATTCTTCGCCGAATGATATCACGAAAGGTAAGGTATTACGTAAGTTTCGGCGCTTTGGCAACAGCTATAGTAGGCGTGCTCTTCTTTGCCAGCAATCTTCCAGGCGGATTGGTTCCCAGCGAGGATCAGGGCGTTTGTATGATGAACGTAAGTGCTGTTCCAGGTAGTAACGTAGCTTCCACTTATGACGTTTTAAACAAGGCACAGAAAATTATCGAGGAAGTACCAGAGATCAAAGAATATACCAAGGTAGCTGGATACGGATTCATGTCGGGCCAGGGAACATCCTATGGTATGTCAGTTATTCGCATGAAGCCATGGGGAGAACGTCAGTATGGACTTGGTTTTGGATTCGTGACATTGGCCCTTCTAGCCTTCATCATTGCACTGATAGTATTTATCCGCAGTTTATTTAATAGGAAAAAGATTGGCAAGAAGGCTATCGCTTTTGCTGTTGTAACAGCCATAACCGCTATAGTATTCATGAACTACCATCCGCTGGACAATATGATGAGTACAAGTACCATGGTAGCAAATGCAAAACTGAATGCACGCTTACTGAAAGAAATTCCAGAAGCACAGTGCTTCGTCTTCGAGCCTGGTATGATTCCCGGTTACGGTATGGGTTCTATTGAACTCCAGTTACAGGATAAGACGGGAACAGCAGATAAGGAAATATTCTTTGACTACACTAAGGAATTCATTGCCAAGCTGAGCGAACACCCAGAGGTAGGTCGATGCATCACTACATATGAGCGCAACTTCCCACAGTTCAATGTAGAGGTGGATGCTGCACAATGCAAGCGAGCTGGAATTTCTCCCACTACTGTATTGGGTGCTTTGGCCAGCTATTGCGGAGGTTCTTACATCAGCAACATGAACCAGTTCAGCAAGGTCTACCGCGTTATGCTCCAAAGTAATCCACAGGCTAGGACTACAGAGAACGACCTGAGTAATATGTTTATCCGCAATCAGGGCCAGATGGCTCCGCTAAGCCAGTTCGTGAAACTGACACCCGTCCTCGGCCCGGAAATTGACAACCGTTTCAATCTATTCAGTTCAATCTCTGTTAACGTGGCAGCCAATACCGGTGTCAGCAACACCGAAGTTATGAAAGTCATTGAAGAGGTTCACAAGGAGGTGTTCCCCGAAGGCTACAGCTATGAATTTGGCGGTATGGCTCGTGAGGAAGCAGAGACAATAGGCAGTTACGACACGTACCTTACCTATGCTATCTGCGTGATACTCATCTTCTTGATTCTGAGCTGTCTTTACGAGAGCTTCCTTATTCCGTTTGCCGTTATATTCTCCGTACCAGCCGGTCTGATGGGAACATACGGATTTGCATGGCTTTGGAATGCAGGCTTCAACTGGACAATCACCTTAAACGGACAAGCTGTTCCCATTGGCCGAATGATTTTCATGGGCCAGATTGAGAACAACATCTACCTGCAAACAGGTGTGATTATGCTTATTGGTCTGTTAGCTAAGACGGCTATCCTTATTACTGAGTTCGCTCTTGAACGCCGTCGTAAAGGTATGGGGATTGTTGAAGCTGCCTTTGCTGCAGCTGAGGCTCGTCTGCGTCCAATCCTCATGACCGTACTTACCATGATATTCGGTATGATTCCTCTAGTATTTGCTACTGGAGCAGGCGCTAATGGAAACCGTACTATCGGTATTGGTGTTATTGGTGGTATGTCGGTAGGTACTTTGGCTATCCTGTTCACAGTACCCCTCTTTTTTATCATCTTTGAATATCTTCAAGAGAAGATTCGCCCTGTAATGGTAGAAGAAGCCGACCAACAGTTCCTGAAGGAGCGAGAGCGCTCACAGAAAGAAAAAGAGAAAGCCATTGAGAATTCATAATGCATAATTCATAATCAAGATATGAACAATAAAGCAATTATATCAATAGCCATGACAACGCTGCTACTGAGTAGCTGTGGGCTATTCAAAAACTACGAGCGTCCCGCCGACATCAATACTGATGGTATCTATGGCAATGCACAGAGCGGAGGTGAACAGAGTTTAGGTGACATTAGCTGGCGAGAAATATTTACAGACCCTCAGTTGCAGGCCCTCATTGAGAAGGGACTGACCAACAATACCGACATGAAGAATGCCGACCTGAAGATTCAAGAGGTTCAGTATGCCCTCAAATGCGCTAAGTTGGCTTACTTCCCGAATATTTACTTCAATCCCAGTGGAACGATAAATAAACCATGGGATCCATATGGGCGTAACGACTATAACACAAGTACGACCTATAGCTTACCCGCCACCATGAGCTGGCAGATAGGTAGCCTTGGAAGCCTACGCAATGCCAAGAAAAAGGCTCAGGTAAACGTAGAACAGCTAAAAAATGCCAAGCAAGCCGTACAGGCCGCCTTAGTGGCTAACATAGCTTCTATCTACTACACGTTGTCTTCACTTGACGAGCAACTGGCGCTGACCCAAACCACTCGCGATAATTGGGGCAAGTACTTGGATATGGAAAAAAAACTGATGGAGGCCGGCCAGGCTGACTTGGCTGCAGTATCTAGCATAGAAGCCACCTATTACAGCATCAGTACCAGTGTGGTTGCTTTGGAAGACAACATCAAAGTTGTAGAAAACTCTTTGGGAACTCTGTTGGGCGAAACTGCCAGGCACGTTACCCGAGGTGCACTAAGCACTTTCCAGACACCTTCTATTCTGGCTACTGGCGCCCCTATCAGCATTCTGGCTCGCAGGCCCGATGTTAAGGCAGCCGAGTTAGAGTTGGCCAGTGCCTTTTACGAGAAGAACATAGCTGTCAGTGGTTTCTATCCTTCGCTCAACATAAGTGCAACAGGACAGTTTACCAACAGCCTAGGTGGTGGAGCTATCAACCCAGGTATCATGATTGGCAATGCTGTAGCAAGTCTCTCGCAGCCCATTTTTTCTAATGGAAGAATACGTGCACAATATAAGATTTCCAAGGCCGAGATGGAAGTTGCCACTAACAACTTCAAACAGGCCATTATAGCTGCCGGTAACGAGGTAAACACCGCAATGGTTGAACTTAAGGGAGCCGAAGACCAGAAAGAACTGATAGGCAAACAGGTAACATCACTTGAGAAAGCCCTTGATGCCACTCAAAAGCTCTACGCCTTAAGCAGCACCAACTATCTAAATGTCATCACAGCTCAGAACTCTCTACTCTCGGCTCAAATGAATCAGATAAAAAACCGCATGGATGCCATCAATGCAACCATCGACCTCTACCAGGCTCTTGGCGGTGGTGGAGCAGAATAAGGGAGCGACAAAAAAAAGAGAGCAGGTTTGGTTAATTCCAAGCCTGCTCCTTTTTTGTTTCTGTCGAAAGCTATTAAAAAGAGACTAGAACGGCAGATCCTCTCCCTCAGCCTGGGGAGCAAAGGGAGCAGCGGCTGGCGCTTCAGCAGCAGGAGCCTGAGTAGGAACGGGAGCACCACCGAAAGGAGTGGTATCAGGAGCTACGGGAGCAGCAGCCACGGGAGTAGCCTGCACATTGCGGTCAACACGGAAAGCACGAACACCATTAAACCAACGGCCCTGATACTCGCGAGCATCAATATCGAAAGAAACAGTCATTACTTCACCCAACTGAATATTGAACTGCTGCATACGATCAGCACCGAAAACCTCAAAGAAAAGCTTACGGGGGTACTGATCCATAGTTTCCAGTACGTACTGACCGCAAATCCACTCACTTCCTGTTCTACTAGATGTACCCTTGCGTGGCTCGAGTACTGCAATAATTTTGCCTGTTATTTCCATTGTTATATATAAGTTATATTAAAATCGTGCCACAAAGGTATGAAAAAATAACTTACTGCGCGTTTTTTTCGAAGTGTTTTTTTTGGTGTTATGGAAAAATCAGTATCTTTGTACAAAAATAAACAATACATATTACAATATGGAATTTAAAGTTTCTAGTTCAGCTCTTTACACTCGCCTTACTGCGGCCAGTAAAGTTATGGGGTCTAAGAACTCCATGCCCATCCTTGATTGCATTCTCTTTGATGTAAAGGACGGTAATATTACAATCACAGCTTCTGATAGCGAGAAGTATTATATCACATCGACTTCCGTTATTGAGCAGAATGGCAATGCACGTTTCTGCATTCCTGCCAAGACCATTATAGATTCTATTAAGGAACTGGCCGAACAGCCTTTGGTCATCTCTTTTAACGAGGAGACAATGAAGGTTGAAGGTCAGCACAGCAGTGGAAGTTTCAGTGTTATGGCACAAGATGCAGCCCCCTATCCTCTAGCCAAGAAGGTGAGCGATGGTGCAACACATCTGACAGTACCTGCCGAAGTGCTGCTGAACGGCATCAACCGTTGTCTTTTTGCCACAGCCAACGACGAAATCCGACTGGTTATGAATGGTATTTATGTGGATATTACACCTGACCATCTTATATTTGCCGGTACTGACGGACGAAAACTGGTACGCAACACCGTACACAGCATCAAAACCGGATTAACAGCAGGATTCATCCTACCTAAGAAGGTATGCGCCATCCTGAAGACAGTCCTGAGCAAAGACGAGGAACAAGTGGATATTCTGTTTGACACAGACAAAGCAACAATCAAGTCGGAAGATATGACCATGCACTTCCGTCTTATTGAAGGCCGCTACCCTAACTACAATGCTGTTATCCCACAGAGCAATCCCTTTAAGGCTACCGTTGACCGCGCTGCCCTTGCCAGTGCCTTAAAGCGTGTAGCTGTGTTCTGTAACCAGAGTAGCGGATTGGTGAAAGTAGAACTGAGCAACAACAGTATGAGACTGACCGGACAGGATAATGAGTATGCAACCAGTGCTGAAGAGTTCCTTACCTGTGAATACAATGCAAGCCCCATTAGCATAGGTTTCAGCTGCCAGTTCCTGCTGGAGATTGCTAATATTCTGGAAAGTGACACAATTACTTTGGAAGTTGCCGATCCCAGCCGTCCAGGTATCATCCGTCCTGTTGACGATAACACAGAGGATGAGGTACTCATGCTACTAATGCCCATGCGCGTAGAAGATTAAACGTTTCGGAAAGCATGAAGCTAAATCTGAAGAACCCCATCATTTTCTTTGACCTGGAAACGACAGGGCTGGATATTGCTAAAGACCGCATTGTGGAGCTATGCTATATCCGCGTTGAGCCCAACGGGAACGAGGAGGCAAAGAGCATGCGCATCAACCCCGAGGTACACATCCCCGAGGAAGCCAGCAAAGTTCACGGAATCTACGATGAGGATGTTAAGGACTGCCCCACTTTTAAACAAATAGCCAAAACATTGTGGCAAACTTTTGAGGGTTGTGATTTGGCTGGTTATAATAGCAACAAGTTCGATGTGCCTCTTTTGGTAGAAGAGTTCATGCGTGCCGGCGTGGAGGTAGATCTGAGCAAGCGCAAACTGGTAGACGTGCAGAACATCTATCACAAGTTGGAACGCCGCACGCTGATTGCAGCTTACAAGTATTATTGCAATAAAGACTTGGAGAATGCCCATAGTGCACTGGCCGACACACAAGCCACCTACGAGGTACTTCAAGCTCAGTTGGACAAATATCCCGATGACTTGCAGAACGACATCCAGTTCCTGTCTGATTACTCTAAGATGGGCAATAACATAGACTTTGCCGGTCGTTTTGTATATGATGATAATGGTGTGGAGGTGGTGAACTTTGGCAAGTACAAAGGCAAGCCTGTAAAGGAAGTTCTACAGAAAGACCCCGGATACTACGGTTGGATCATGCAGAGCGACTTCACCATGAACACCAAACAGGTACTAACAAAACTCAGATTTAAATATGCTGCAGGGTAAGAAAATCGTTCTCGGCATAACAGGTAGTATTGCCGCTTACAAGGCGTGCTATTTAATCAGAGGCCTCATCAAACAAGGTGCTGAGGTGCAGGTCATCATTACCCCTGCGGGCAAGGAATTCATTACTCCGCTCACACTGAGCACCCTTACTGGCAAACCGGTAGTGAGTGAGTTTTTCGACCGAAGGGACGGCTCTTGGCACTCCCATGTGCAACTGGGTATATGGGCTGATGCTATGATTATTGCTCCAGCCAGTGCCAGCACTATAGGAAAGATGGCAAATGGCGTAGCCGACAATATGCTTATTACAACATACCTTAGCATGAAGGCGCCTGTCTTTGTAGCTCCCGCCATGGACTTAGATATGTATGCTCATCCCAGCACGCAGAAAAACCTTGAAACCCTCCGTTCGTACGGAAACTACATTATAGAACCTGGCATAGGTTTCCTTGCCAGCAAGTTGGAAGGAAAAGGCCGCATGGAGGAACCGGAAAACATTATAAAGGTTTTGGAGAGTTTCTTTGCCGAGAGAGCCGACCTGCAAGGTAAGAAAGTACTGATTACGGCCGGACCGACATATGAGAAATTAGACCCTGTGCGATTTATCGGCAACTACAGCAGCGGAAAGATGGGTATTGCCTTAGCTGAGGAATGTGCTGAACGCGGCGCCTTAGTGGAGTTGATTTGCGGACCAGTTGGCATCAAGGCAAATCATCCTAATATAACAAGGACTGACGTGGAGAGTGCAGAGCAGATGTACCAAGTAGCGAAAAAAATCTTCCCCGACACAGATGCAGCCATCCTCTGTGCTGCCGTAGCTGATTTTACTCCTGCCATTGTTGCTGAAAATAAGATTAAACGGGAAGGCAACAAGCTGATACTGGAACTGGAACCGACAAAAGATATCGCTAAAGCGCTAGGACAAATGAAGAAACAGGGACAGGTGATGGTGGGTTTTGCCTTGGAGACCAACGACGAGGAGAATCACGCCAAGGAAAAACTTCAAAAAAAGAATCTGGACTTCATCGTCTTGAATAGTTTGCAGGACGAAGGTGCCGGATTCCAGCATAACACCAATAAAGTAACACTCATAGACAAGGACAGCGAGACTAGTTTCCCGTTGAAATCCAAAAAAGAGGTTGCCAAGGATATTGTAAACAAACTGGTATCAATCATAAAATGAGGAATTTATCTATTTTTCTTATTTTAACCGTCTTCGCTCATACTTGCATACACCTTAACGCTCAAGAACTGAATGCAAGAGTGAATATCAATTACACCCAGATAGAGACAACCAAGACGGACATTTTTCCTAAACTCCAGACTACCATAGAGGAGTTTCTGAACAACCACAAATGGACCGAAATTGCATTCCGGGAAAATGAAAGGATTCAATGCAACTTCAATATTACCGTCAACGAATACGACGCAACAGAAAACACATTTAAGTGTACACTCCTCATGTCAAGTAACCGACCCGTCTTCGGTAGCAACTACAATACTGTCTGCTACTCAGTTAATGACAGGGAGTTTGTATTCCGATTTTCAGAATTCGACCAAATAGAATACCAAGAGAACCAGATAGACAACAATTTGGTAGCTCTGCTGGCCTATTACGCCTATATGATTATAGGTATGGACTTGGATACCATGTCGCCCAAGGGTGGTACAGCATGTTTCCAGACAGCAGAAAATATTGTATCCGCAGGACAGAACCTCGATTTCCCCGGTTGGAAAGCTTTTAGCGATGCCGGTAATCGTTTTGGACTGCTTAACGACTACCTTGACGGCTCCATGGAATGTATGCGTGACTTTGAGTACATTTATCATAGAAAAGGATTGGACCAAATGTCCGAGAATCCTGATACGGCAAGGGCTGCCATTACAGAGGGACTGGACCTTTTGCTTCAGGCACATAAAGCCAAGAATATGAACAAAGTTGCTCAACTTTTCTCTGAGTACAAAAGAAATGAACTGGTAAATATTTACTCAGGAAAAGGAACAACCGAAGAGAAAAACAAAGCATACGACATTCTCTTTACCATTGATGCTTCACAAGACCAGGAATGGCAGAAAATAAAGAAATAAGACTTTATGCTTAAGCATCTTTATATCAGGAACTTTGCTCTTATCAAAGAGCTGGATATTGATTTTCTGTCGGGTTTCTCCGTCATCACAGGTGAAACGGGTGCAGGAAAATCCATCATATTGGGTGCCATCAGCTACCTGTTAGGCCAAAGAGCAGACATAAAAAGTATCCTGCCAGGTGCCGACAAATGTACCATAGAAGCAACCTTCGCCACAGAAGGGTACAATCTGAAAACCTTGTTTGAGGAAAACGACACAGACTACGATGAGCACGAGTGTATCATACGCCGTGAATTTACCACCAGCGGTAAAAGCAGAGCTTTTGTAAATGATACTCCTGCCAATCTGACTTTCTTGAAAGAATTGGGGTATCAACTTATAGATATACACTCTCAGCATCAGAATCTGCTCATAGCCAAAGAAGATTTTCAGTTGCACATTCTTGACGTAATGGTGCAGAACGATATGCTGCTTCAGGAATATCAAGCATGCTATGCAGCATACAAACAAGCTGAACAAGACCTGAAAAACGCAAAGGAGATACTGACCCAATCAAAAGCCGAGGAAGATTATCTGCGTTTCCAGCTGGAACAGTTAGAAGAACTGAACCCCAAAGCCGGAGAAGACGAGGAACTTGAAGAAGAGCTGAATGAATTGAGTCATGCCGAAGAGATAAAAAGCGTTCTTTATAAAGCAGATTCCCTATTCAGCAACGATACAGAACAAGGTGGTGTAATTGAGTTATTGAAGCATATTAGCCTTGGCATACAATCGCTCACCCGTGTCTATCCATCCATAGAGGAGTACGCCGAACGTATTGACAGTGCTCTCATCGAGCTAAAAGATATAAGTTCCGAACTTAGCAACTTGGCAGAAAGAGTGGAATACAATCCGGAAAGACTGGAAGAGATAAACAATCGGCTTGACCGACTTTATACCTTAGAAAAAAAACATGACGTAAAGTCGGCTGCCGAGTTAGAGGTCTTCATGCTGGATGTCAGAAAGAAACTGGATGTTATCTCCTATGGTGAGGAAAGAATAGAAGAACTGGAGAAAGCTGTACAGGAGAAACTCGCCAAGGCAACAGTTCTGGCGGAGCAACTAAGCAAGAACAGAGCAACTGCAGCCAAGGAAGTAGAAGCCTCCGTCAGTCGAATGCTTACACAGTTGGATATCCCTAATAACAGGTTCGAGATAAAAATAGAAAAGAACCGTCAGTTGACAGAAAAAGGTGCTGACCAGGTAACCTTTTTCTTCTCGGCCAATAAGAATGTGGACATAAGAGCTATATCGGAAGTTGCCAGTGGAGGTGAGATCGCCCGCCTGATGCTCGCACTAAAAGCAATAACCAGCAAGAGAGAGAATCTTCCCACCATTATATTTGATGAGATAGATACAGGTGTCAGTGGAAAGGTGGCCTCATCTATGGCTAATCTGATGAAGGAGATGACAGCGAACAATAATCATCAGGTGATAGCTATCACTCACCTCCCCCAGATAGCATCGTGCGGCACAACGCATTATTGGGTGTACAAAGAAGATACAGAGGAACAGACTTTTAGTCATATACGCAAACTGACACAAGAGGAAAGGATTACAGAGATAGCTCATATGCTAAGTGGAAATGAGATCTCTGAAGCAGCTATTCTAAACGCTAAACAATTATTGAAACAATGAGAAATTATCTGATTATATGTCTTTTTACATTATTATATATAGCACCATCATATGCACAATCTCCAAAGTGGATAAAAAAAGTCAGAGGTGCACAGGTTGCAGTAATGGTGTATAATGCGAAAGGAGAGATGAAGGAGACACAGGGTGTCTTCTCTGACGAACAAGGCACAGTCCTCACAGAATATGATGCACTGATACATGCCACTCGGGCTGTGGTAGTAGATGCCACGGGAAAAGAATATCATGTAAAGGAAATCTCCGGTGCTAACGCCATGTACAATGTGGCCAAATTACAGATAGAGCCAAACAAGGGAAAGATTGTTTTTTTAAGTCTGTCACCGAATGCGGCAGCAGAAAAAAGCTCCGTCTTTATTCTCCCAAACGTAAAGGCAGGAAAGAGCACTCCCTGCACAGAGGAAACAATCTCCAAAGCAGAAACATTCAAGGAAACCTATAACTATTATACCCTAAGCAGTCCGACAAACGAACGGTTGAAAAACAGTGCCGTATTAAACGAAAACGGAGAAATGATCGGACTGTTACAGTTAGCAGCTAAAGAAGGAAACAATGCATATGTAATTGACGGAAATTTCATCGCCCAATTGAAGATAAGGCCAATGGATGCAGGAAATAACGACTTAAAAAACATCTACATAAAAAAATCCCTCCCCGAAACTGAAGATGACGCCCTGACTTATCTGTATCTGCTGGACAAGAAAGACAGCAGTACGTATATGTCAAGCATTGATGAGTTCATACAGAAGTTTCCCCAAAACACTTCAGGTCGCATCCTGAAAGCAGAAAGACACATTGAACTGAACAAGTATGCTGAAGCTGAAAAGCTATACGAAGAGGCTTTGAATACCGATGGTATCAACAAAGATGAAGTCTTATTTTCCAAGGCTAAGGCTATATACGCATTAAACCTTAATAAGACATATAGTAAATACAATGACTGGGACATGGATAAGGCTTTAGAATTAACGAAGAACGCCTATGATAGTAACCCATTACCCATTTACACACAACAGGAAGCCAACTGTCTTTTTGCGCTAAAGCGTTACGATGAGGCACAAGATAAATTCATTTCCCTGACAAAGACCAACCTCCGTTCTGCTGATACGTTCCTTAATGCAGCCCAATGCCTAATAGTCCAAAACAAAGAAGAGGGCGTATTGGAGCTGCTCGACAGCGCACTTGCTTGTTTCAGCAAGCCCTACCCTATCACTGCAGCCAATACCATCCTAATACGAGCCGACTATTTGGCTAAGGCCGGCAAAAACAAAGAGGCAGTTTTAGGGTTGAACGATTACGAGCGTTTGGCAGGCGGCAATCTGAATGCCAACTTCTACTACAACAGAGAGCAGTTAGAGATAAAGAGCCGTATGTATCCGCAAGCACTCAGTGATATAGAAAAAGCTATGGCACTAGCCCCTAAAGAGCCTTTATATTTTGCAGAGGCTGCAGCGCTTAATTATAGAATCGGTCAACTGGATGATGCTATTGAATATGCCAAAAAGGCAGTCGCCATAAATGAAAATTTTCCCGATCCTTACCGTATTATCGGTGTCTGCTACAACCAGAAAGGAAACAAAGCCGAGGCTAAGAAATACTTGCAAAAAGCCATTGACTTAGGTGACACCTTGGCCTCTGGCATTATTGACAAGGTAAAGTGAAAGAGAAAGTTCGAAAATATATACAGACCAACCAGCTATTCAGTCAGAAGGGATTGGTACTGGTTGGAGTAAGCGGAGGGGCAGATTCTGTCGCTCTTCTGTTAATACTAAAGGAACTAGGTTATCAGCTCCAAGCTCTTCACTGCAACTTTCACCTTAGGCAAGAAGAATCAGACAGGGACGAGAAGTTTGTCATTAAACTCTGCCGGGAAAAAGGCATTCCATTGCTAACTAAGCACTTTAAAACCAACGAATACGCAAAGAGTGAAAGCATCAGTATAGAAATGGCAGCCAGAGAACTAAGGTATAACTGGTTCTATGATACACTTTCAGCAAACAATGCTCAGTGCATTGCCGTCGCTCATCATAAAAACGACCAGGCAGAAACATTGTTGCTAAACCTGATCAGAGGAACAGGAATACGCGGCTTGGCCGGAATGTATCCTTTACGCAACAAGATTGCACGTCCGTTGCTCTGCATTACACGTCAGGAGATTCTTGACTATTTGAGTCAGATTAAACAAGAATATGTAACAGACAGCACAAACCTCGAGAGAGATGCCACAAGGAACAAAATCAGACTGGATATCTTACCTCAACTGGCAGCAATAAATCCCAACATCATCAATACACTCTCCGATACCTGTTCTATTGTGATGTCAAGCATTCCCTTTTACGAGAAAGGAACGCAAGAGGAGTTAGAACAGATAAAATTGAATGAGTCGGAACTTGACATAAATTCATTGCGAAAAAGCAGGAATGCTGCCGTTTTAATCTACGAGTGGCTCAAAGACAAAGGCTTCACCAACTCACAAAACGCAGAGATAGCAGGAGCATTGGACAGCGTTTCGGGTAAGTTCTGGGAAAGCCAAACGCATCGCCTTCTGAAGGACAGAAACAAACTGATTCTTCAAGAGAAAAACAAAGATGCTGACAATCTGCATGTCGTACAGGAAGAGGTTGAATCCATTACGGAGAAAAGTCCCTCAACAGCCTATTTCGACAAAGATAAGCTAAAAGCCCCCATCACCTATCGGACTGCAAAGGAAGGTGATTGGTTTATCCCTTTTGGCATGAAAGGAAGAAAACTGGTAAGTGACTATCTTACAGATATTAAGGCAACCAGATTTGAGAAAGAGAATCAACTGCTTGCATTATGTGGAGAAGACATTATCTGGGTTGTCGGACACAGGTCTGATAACCGATATAGAGTGGATAAGAACACCAAACATATTGTAAAATTAACGATAACATAAAAAGGAACTGAAACCCTTCAACCCTTTAACATTTTAACATAACATATATGAGTATGATTAAATGCCCAAATTGCGGCGAAAGAGTATCTACGATGGCTGGCACATGTCCCCATTGCGGAATAAATATTGCAGGAAACCTGAAACAATGTCCCGATTGTAACGAGTATTGCCTTAACACACAAGACAAATGCCCCAATTGCGGAGCCGGCCTTTCCATTGTTACCGAAGAAGTCCTCGGGCAACAGGAAGAGAAGGAAAAGACAGAGACAATAGAGCAAAATGAAACTCCTGCCAAAAAGAGCAACAAAGCCCTCGTTTTCACAATAGCATTTGCACTGCTTTTAGCCTTAATTATAGGTGGACTTTTTTATCTTGATTACAAAAACGACATAGACAGAGAAGAAACAGAATTTGCAAGGCTTGAGGATACTTCGAACCCGGAATATTATAACGATTTCCTTGCCAAATATCCTAAAAGCAAACATTATAAGGAGGTTAAAGAGCGCCTGAATGTCTTGTTAGACGAGACAGAGGAATGGGAAAAGTTGATTCAGAATATTAACCGTTCTGAAATCGAGAAGTTTATGAACACCCACCCTTATTCAAGAAGAATACAGCAATGTAAGGACCTGATAGACTCCATTGACTGGTCTGAAGCCAAGAAACTTGATACGGAAGAAGCCATTGTAAACTATCTGAATACACATCCCAACGGAAGATACGCAGAAGAAGCCTCACAGAAAAAGAATGAATTGGGAATGACAAAGATAACCGCCCAAGACAAAGCCATGTTAAGAGGTTCCCTCGAAAACTTCTTTACCGTAGCCATGAGTAAGCAAGACGTTTCACTCATCTCGGAAGCCATTCCGGAAAAGATGGAGGATTTCTGTGGGACCGAAGAGGCCACTCCAGAGCAGATTGTAGCATTTGCCAAAAACAAGATGGCAGCCGACGTTATGGGGCTTCACTATACCATTGGAGATGATTTTTCAGTACGCAAGCAGACTGTTTCTGACGGCACAACCGGATACGCTATAGATTTCACCTTGCAGGAACTTATCTCACGCTCAGATACCAATCAGCCCAACACAAAATCATATAAGGTTTCAGCCCTTCTTAATGCTGAGCACAAAATTATCAGGATGTCCATCAGATAGGCCTGCTTAACTAGCCGGTAAAAAATCTGTAACTAACAGTTCATATAAGAATCGGCAAACTGAATAGGTAACAAAGCCTCTATGCTGTCAATAACATGAGTACCGTCTAATCCGTACAAAAGAATGCGGATGGGATGCTGATATCTTTGCTCCACGCCAGAGATTACCTGACGACAAGCCCCACACGGAGTTGTTGGCTGAGAAAGAAACCCTTCTTTGTTTCTGGCTGCTATTGCCAGGGAAATGACTGGTTGGTCAGGGTACTGGGCGTTTGCAGCAAAAATTGTTGTACGCTCAGCACACAAACCGGAAGGATAAGCAACATTCTCCTGGTTGCTGCCAATAACGATAGTTCCGTTCCCCAAACGGGCTGCTGCTCCTACGCGAAACCCAGAATAAGGTGCATAACTTCCGTTAGTAGCTTTCTTGGCTTCCTCAATCAAGAGACGATCCTCTTCCGGCAATTCTTCCCATGCATAAACACGTACTATGCTCTGAATAGTATATTCTTTCATCGTTTACTTCACTTTTTAAGCACAAATATATGAGTTTTCTTCATAAAGCGGTAATTTTTAGCTACTTTTGTGCTCAAAATTGAAAAACTGAAGATGAAGTCAAGGCTATTTACTATATTTTCACTGCTCTTTTTCTTGCATTTGAGCCTTTATGCACAAAGGACAAACCAAGCCTATTGGTCGTACATAGATCAGTACAAAGGCCTTGCTATAGAGCAAATGCGTAAATACCACATCCCTGCCAGTATTACCTTGGCACAGGGCCTCTTGGAAAGCGGAGCAGGACGAAGCTCGCTAGCCACAAAGGCCAACAACCATTTCGGCATCAAGGTTAGCGGAAACTGGACCGGCCC
>CADAWW010000004.1 GCA_902791675.1 uncultured Bacteroidales bacterium | reverse complement strand
GAGGAACTGAAGCGCTTCCTGGAATTGGCCAGCGAGGTCAGCAAGGAATACCCTGTTGTTATCAGTCAGTTCATGCAGGAGACCAACGAGATTGAGTTCGATGCCGTTGCCAAGTGTGGTGAAATTGTAGAATACGCTATCTCGGAGCATGTAGAGTTTGCAGGTGTACACTCCGGCGATGCTACCATGACATTCCCTGCTCAGCAAATCAGTTTTGCTACCGCCCGTCAGATAAAGAAGATTTCGCGTGCTATTGCCAAGGAGCTGAACATCAGCGGTCCGTTCAATATCCAGTATCTGGCCAAGGGACGCGATGTGAAGGTTATCGAGTGTAACCTGCGTGCCAGCCGTTCGTTCCCCTTTGTAAGTAAGGTGCTGAAGCGTAACTTCATAGATACCGCTACACGTATCATGTTGGATGCTCCTTATACAAAGCCCGACAAGAGTGCCTTCGATATCGACCGCATCGGTGTGAAGGCCAGTCAGTTCAGTTTCAACCGTCTGCAGAATACCGACCCCATCCTGGGCGTTGATATGAGCAGTACAGGTGAAGTAGGCTGCTTGGGCGATACCTTCGAGGAGGCTTTGCTGAATTCACTTATTGCTACTGGCTATAAGATTCCCAGCAAGGATAAGGGCATCATGATTTCGAGTGGTGAAACCAAGGAGAAGGTGCGTCTGCTGGATGGTGCTCGTATGCTGACAAAGGCTGGCTACACCATATATGCCAGCGAGGGAACAGCTAAATTCCTGAATGAGAACGGCGCCAAGGCCATAGCTGTGAACTGGCCTGATGAGAACGATGAAAACGGCCGCGAGAATGTGATGAAGATGATAGCTGATCATAAGTTTGACCTGGTTGTCAATATTCCTAAGAATCACACCGAGCGCGAGCTGACAAACGGCTATAAGATTCGTCGAGGTGCCATCGACCACAATATTCCTCTGATCACCAACTCGCGTCTGGCAAGTGCTTTCATTGAAGCATTCTGTACACTCAGTCTGGATGATTTGGCCATCAAGAGCTGGAACGAGTATTAGTTTTTTTTGAATTTCTGCTATAATCTTTTTGATATTAGTTGAAACGTTAACGAAAATGGTATTTTCCCGTAAAAAATGCGGGAAATACCATTTTTTCTTGATAATTTTGCACACGATATGACGTTTGAACTGATTTATATGGCAGCTGTCATTGTGCTTATGTTGTGGGCGCTAATGACAGATAAACTAAGGCCGGGACTTATCTTGTTCTCTGCTGTTGTCTTGCTCCTTTGTGCCGGAATACTTCAGCCCAAGGAAGCATTAGAAGGATTCTGCAGTAAGGGAATGATAACAGTGGCATTGCTGTATCTGGTAAGCGAGGGGGTACGTAAGAGCGGCGTTTTGGAGCGTATTATCTATCATATGCTGCCATCTAAGAACGTATCGCTGACCAGAGCATTGGCAGGTTTCCTTCCTTTGATTTCTTTTATATCGGCATTTTTGAATAATACGCCTGTTGTGGTAATTTTCGGTCCCATGATAAAGAATTGGGCCCAGAAGATGAAATTACCTCCTTCTAAATTCCTTATCCCCTTGAGTTATGCTACTATCCTGGGTGGTGTCTGTACGCTCATAGGAACCAGCACCAATCTTGTGCTTGATGGCTTGATTGATGACGCTATAGAGGCCGATATTGTAAAGAACGGGCATACATTAGGTATGTTCGAGCTTTCAAAGGTCGGTGTCTTTATTGCTCTTACTGGTCTGTTCTATCTTATAATGATATCTCGCTATCTTTTACCCGACAGACGTGAAACTCCACTCGATGAGGAGGAGAATAAAAGCGAAGGCGTAGTGGTTGTAGAGGCCATGCCCAGTAATCGTTTTCCGGGCTTGGGCAAGTCGTTGCGAGAGTTTGATTTCTACCGTCATTACGGAGCTACGGTAAAAGGTATTAAAAGAGGCGGCTCTCCTTTGACAGGCGACTGGATTAATGAGCCTCTTACCAAGCAGGATACCCTGATTCTGGAGACGGACAAAACGTTTATGCCCACTTGGGGCGAGAGTAGTGTGTTCTGGATGCTGAATGTGGTAGGGGCTGAACCAGAATTGAGTAAGAAGAAAAAGTACTTCGCTTTGGTGCTGGTGGCACTGATGGTAACAGGTGCCACAGTCGGCGAGTTGCCATTTGTGCATGAATTAGGCTTAAAGGTAAAGCTGGATATGTTTTTCTTTGCCGCGATAACAACTGTGCTAATGGCATGGACCAAGATGTTTTCACCAAGAAAGTATACGAAGTTGATTTCCTGGGATGTGCTTATTACCATTGCTTGTGCCTTTGGTATCAGCAAGGGAATGATAAATAGCGGTCTTGCCGATTTTCTCGGTGACTACATCATAGTCTTGGCAGAGCAAGCCCGCCATAGCGAGAACGGCATATATATAATGTTAGCGGCATTATTTATCATAACGAACATCTTTACCGAAGTTATAACTAATAATGCTGCTGCAGCCCTGGCTTTCCCGTTGGCTGTGTCTATCAGTAATAAGTTGGGAATGGACCCCACGCCTTTCTTTGTGTGTATTTGCTTTGCTGCAAGTGCAGCTTTTAGTACCCCCATCGGTTATCAGACCAATCTGATTGTGCAAGGTGTAGGAGGTTATAAGTTCAAAGACTTTGTCAAGGTGGGACTTCCCCTTAATATCATAGTATTTCTGATGAGTGTATTCCTTATTCCTCTATTCTATCTGTAATTTCATGGCTGATAACATATATCCTATATATGACCGAATGATGACACGTGCTGATAAGGAGCAACTCCTTGGCCAGCATGGCCTTATGATCTGGTTTACAGGCTTAAGTGGCAGTGGAAAGAGCACTATTGCTATGGGGGTGGAGCGCGAGCTGCACAAACGTGGCATACTCTGCAGGATTCTGGATGGCGATAACATTCGTGCCGGTATCAATAGCAATCTGGGCTTCTCTGCAGCGGATAGGAAAGAGAATATCCGCCGCATAGCAGAAATAGGCAAGCTTTTTGTACGGACGGGGATAGTAACATTGGCATGCTTTGTCAGTCCAACCAACGATATCCGTCGTTTGGCACGTGAGATTATCGGTGAGGATGATTTTAAAGAGGTTTTTGTATCAACCCCCCTCGAGGAATGTGAGCGACGCGATGTGAAAGGTCTTTATGCAAGAGCAAGAAGAGGCGAAGTGAAAGACTTTACTGGTATTAGCGCTCCTTTCGAGATTCCGGAAAACCCTGCATTGGAGCTTGATACCAGCAGTCTCTCGTTAGAGGAGTCCGTGAAAAGGGTGGTGGAGATGGTGATGAGTTTAGAGTTTAGAGTTTAGAGTTAAAGACATAATGCGAAATATGAATTGTGAATATAGTCTGTCGCATTTGCAGGAGTTGGAGGCCGAGAGCATTCACATCATTCGTGAAGTTGCTGCCGAGTTCGAGAATCCTGTCATGCTATATAGTATAGGTAAGGACTCCAGTGTGATGGTGCGCCTGGCAGAAAAGGCTTTTGCACCCGGCAAGGTCCCTTTTCCTTTGATGCACATTGATTCTAAATGGAAGTTCCGAGAGATGATAGAGTTTCGCGACAAGTATGCCCGTGAACACGGTTGGAACTTGATAGTGGAAAGTAACATGGAAGCCTTTAATGCTGGTGTAGGACCTTTTACGCATGGCAGCAAGGTCCATACCGACTTGATGAAGACTAAGGCTCTGTTGGATGCATTGAATAAGTATAAGTTTGATGCGGCCTTTGGCGGTGCACGCCGAGATGAAGAAAAGAGCCGTGCCAAAGAACGTATCTTCAGCTTCCGTGACCAGTTTAATCAGTGGGACCCCAAGAACCAGCGTCCTGAACTTTGGGATATCTACAACAGCCGTATTCATAAGGGTGAGAGCATCAGGGTCTTTCCCCTGAGTAACTGGACGGAATTAGATATCTGGCAGTATATTCGTATAGAGAATATCCCCATTGTACCTCTTTATTTTGCTAAGGAACGTCCATGCGTAGAGATCGACGGCAACCTGATTATGGCCGATGACGACCGTCTGCCCAAGGAACTGGTGCCTAAGATTCATAACCATATGGTGCGTTTCCGCACACTTGGCTGCTGGCCGCTGACAGGTGCCGTGGAGTCTGATGCTACTACTATTGAAGAGATTGTGGAGGAGATGATGACTACCACCAAGAGTGAACGCACCACCCGTGTTATCGACTTCGATCAGGAAGCCAGCATGGAGCAGAAGAAACGTGAGGGGTATTTTTGATAGTTGAAAGTTGATAGTTGAAAGTTGAAAGTTGACAATTGATAATGGAAAACAAAAAGGTCGATATAAAGGCTTATCTAGATGCCGACGAGAAGAAGGATTTGCTCAGGCTCTTGACAGCAGGCTCTGTGGATGACGGAAAGTCAACGTTGATTGGCCGTCTTCTATACGATAGCAAAAAACTTTATGAGGATCAGTTGCAGGCACTAGAGCGTGACTCCCGTCGTGTGGGAAATGCAGGCGCCGGACAGATTGACTATGCCTTGCTGCTGGACGGCCTGAAGGCTGAGCGCGAAGAGGGTATTACCATCGATGTTGCTTACCGTTATTTTTCTACCAACCAGCGTAAGTTCATTATTGCAGATACACCAGGACATGAGCAGTACACCCGCAACATGATTACTGGTGGCAGTACGGCTAACTTGGCTATTATCTTGGTTGATGCCCGAACGGGTGTTATCACACAGACACGTAGGCACACTTTCCTTGTTTCGCTGCTCGGAATCAGACATATTGTATTAGCCGTTAATAAGATGGATCTTGTGGACTTCTCGGAAGAGGTCTTTGAAAAGATAAAAAAAGAATATTTGGCGCTGACTAACCAGTTGGGTATAGAGGATGTTACATGCATCCCTCTGTCGGCTCTCATGGGCGATAATGTGGTGGAGAAGAGCATGAGGACACCTTGGTACGACGGTATATCGCTTCTGCAGTTCCTGGAGACGGTACCCATAGACCGAGATCGCAATATGGACGACTTCCGTTTTCCAGTTCAGTATGTCCTGCGTCCGAACCTCGACTTTCGCGGTTTCTGCGGAAAGGTGGCCAGCGGTGTCATTCATAAAGGTGATGAGGTGATGGCTCTTCCCAGTATGAAGAGAAGTCATGTAAAAAGTATTGTAGCATACAAGGACGAGTTGGATTATGCCTTCTGCCCCCAAAGCATATGCATTACACTTGAGGATGAGATAGATATCAGCCGTGGCGAGATGATTGTACGTCCTGATAATCTTCCTGACATCGGCCGCTACTTCCAGGCGATGATGGTATGGATGGACGAGGAACCTATGAACCGCTCCAAACAGTTCTTCCTGAAGCATAACACAAACACAACCCGTGCCACTATCGACGAGGTATGTTTCCGTGTGGATGTAAATACGATGGAGCAGTTGCCCGGATCAGACTTCAAACTGAACGAGATTGGATGTGTCTGCATTACTACCGCCAAGACACTCTTCTTCGATGCCTACAGCCGGAACAAAGCTACAGGTGCCTTCATCCTTATAGACCCCATCACCAATAACACCTCGGCTGTGGGAATGATATTACGTCCACTTGAGATGGACGATATAAATAAGGTCGACGTTCCTACACTCGACCTCAAGAAGATGGGGATAGGAGTGGAGCACTTTGATGCAATAGAGAAAGTGGTGAAGGAACTCAGCCGCCAGGGATTGGAGATAAAAGTAATTAAATAGGAAAAGGAAAAGACTGCAAGATGGGACTGTTGAAATTTTCAGACTTACCTGCTAATACTTTGATAGGAGCCGACTGGAAGACTTTCCATGCTGTTACCGACGGTCGTTACGTTGCACCGAAGAAACGTGTCAAGAAGTTCCTTACCAAAGGTATATGCCGTTTACTTAGTCTGTTTGTTCCATTGCAGGAGCGCAAGTACCGCAAACTGTTGGCTGATGTTCCTCTTCAGCATGACCCCTTGTTTATTCTGGGACATTGGCGAAGCGGAACTACATTCGTGCATAATATTTTTGCCCAGGACCCCAGGTTTGGTTATACTACTACCTATCAGACGGTGTTTCCTCACTACATTATGGCCATGCAGTGGTTACTGAAGCCCCTCATGAAGGTGTTTATTCCCAATCACAGGCCGACAGACAATATGGAGTTGAGCCCCGACTTGCCTCAGGAGGAGGAGTTCGCTCTGCTGAACATGTGTCCCGTATCTTATTACAATTTCTGGTTCTATCCCCAGAGCATGCGTGAGTATTGCGACCGCTTCCTGACCATGAAGCAGGCCACGCCGGATGAGATTGCCGACTTCAAAGACAATTTCATGAAACTGGTAAAGATAAGCATGTGGAACAGTCGTCGTGATGTACCCGATGCCCAGTACCTCAGTAAGAATCCGCCCCATACAGGCAAGGTTAAGACGCTGGTAGAGATGTTCCCCGATGCTAAGTTCATTTTCCTTATACGTAATCCATATACGGTGTTCGAGAGCAGCCGTTCCTTCTTCACCCAGACGATAGCACCGTTAGAGCTGAACAGCATAACGGTGGAAGAGATGGAACAGAATATCTTGTACGGTTATAAGGAACTGTATAATGCCTATCAGGAACAGAAGAAATACATTCCTGAGGGAAATTTGTTCGAAGTGAAGTTCGAGGAGTTCGAGAAGAATGCCTTGGAGATAACTGAACGTATTTATCACGACCTGGACATTCCTGGCTGGAACGAAGTCCGCCCTGCCATAGAAGCATATGTAAACCGGAAAAAGAAGCATAAGAAAAACCAATATGCCTATGACCCTCGCACCGTCAGTATGGTAAACGATGCATGGGGTGATATACTGGATGAATGGGGGTATGAAAGATTGTGAAAATCTTCATATTCTCGTTTTGTATGGGCTAACTGAAAGAAAATCACCATTTTCCGAAAAAATGTGGGTATAAATTTTGGCAATGCAAAATCTTTGCCTAACTTTGTGGTCGTTTTTTCGCAAACATGTAAGAGATAATTATTAAAATCAAAAGATATGACTAAAATTGAAATGGTAAAAATTGTGGCACAGAAGACTGGAATCGATCAGGTTACTGTGCTGGCCGCAGTAGAGGGTATTGTAGATACCATCAAAGAGGCATTAGTTGAGAAAGAGAACGTTTACATACGTGGCTGGGGTACTTGGACACTGAAACATCGCGCCAAGAAGACTGCCCGTAATATCAGTAAGAATACGACATTGGTGATCGAAGCTCATGATATTCCCTATTTCAAGCCCTGTAAGGAGTTTCTTGAGACTGTGGCTGCAGCAAAATAAGGTTTTGTTTTCATGTGCTAAATATGCTCTCCTCCATGTAGGAGGGCTTTTTTTATCATAACAAACGATACATTTTTTATTATGAATAAAATCTCCCTCATTGCTGTTTTGCTGTTTGCTTTCTCCGCAAATAGCTTTTCTCAAAAAAAGAGTCCTTTAGATTACGTTAATCCTATTATCGGTACTAATGGTATGGGGCATACTTTTCCTGGCGCATGCTCGCCGTTTGGAATTGTGCAGTTGAGCCCGGAAACTGATACCATCCCTCATAATGTAAATGGCCGTTACCAGGGTAAGGTTTATGAATATTGTGCCGGGTATCAGCATCACGATAAGACTATTGTAGGTTTCAGCCACACTCATCTGAGCGGTACAGGACATTCCGACTTGGGTGATATCCTGATTATGCCTACTACAGGTAAAATCCAAACGAATCCCGGGACTGCCGATAATCCCGACGGGGGATACCGCTCACGTTTTTCACACGATACAGAAAAGTGTACAGCCGGGTATTACGAGGTAAAGCTGGATGACTATAATATCTTAGCTCAACTTACTGCTACGCAGCGTGTGGGCGTTCATCAGTATACATTCCCCGGAACAGACGGTCAGTTTATTCTGGACTTGGGAAGCGGTATCTATAATTATGAAGGGAAGACACTATGGACCTATCTTCGAGTGCAAGACGAGACAACTCTTACGGGTTATCGTATTACTAGCGGATGGGCACGCCAGAACTATACGTACTTTGCCATCAAACTATCGGAACCCATCAGCCAATGGGGATATAACAACAACCAGCGTATGCTCTATAACGGTTTCTGGCGCAAGATGGACATCCAGCACAACTTCCCGGATATGGCAGGAAAGGAGATAGTCGGCTACTTTAAATTCAAGCTGCCAACCAGTCGCAAACTGATTGTCAAGGTAGCTCTCTCTCCAGTTAGTATGAGTGGTGCTTTGGCTAATCTGGAAGCTGAGACTAAGGGTAAGACCTTCGACCAGATTCGTCAGGAAACTGCCAGTAAGTGGGAGAAAGAACTCCTCACTGTAGATATAGAAGGAACTGAAGATCAGAAGACGTTGTTTTATACCTCAATGTATCATACCATGATTAACCCTTCTGTTTATATGGATGTCGACGGACAGTATCGTGGCAATGATATGGAGATTCATCAGGCCAACGGTTTCACCAATTACACAGTATTCTCGCTGTGGGATACCTATCGTGCCGAACATCCCTTGTTGAACCTGCTGAAACCTCAGCAGGGTGCTGATATGGCACAGAGCATGATTGCTATTCAGCAGCAGAGTGCCCTGCATCTGTTGCCTATCTGGTATCTGATGGCTAACGAAGGCTGGTGCATGAGTGGCTATCATGCTGTTTCCGTCCTTTCTGATGTTGCCAAGAAATTGGGCATTAAGGATAAAAAGGGTATGCTCGAGGCTATGAAGGCAACTTCTACATCCAAATGGATGGAAGGGCTGACCGACTATATACAATATGGCTATGTTCCCTACGATCATTGTGGCACCAGTGCAAGCAATACGTTGGAGTATGCCTATGATGACTGGACAATCTATCAGGCTGCACTTGATGCAGGTGATACACAGATGGCAGAGACCTACAGGCAGCGTGCTCTCAACTACCGTAATGTTTTCAACCTGGCTATCGGATTGGCATGCCCCAAATATAAGGATGGCAGTTGGAAGAAAGATTTCTCTCCTTTGCAGACATATGGCGAAGGCTTTATTGAAGGTAATAGTGCCAACTATTCGTTCCATGTGCCTCATGATGTTAAGGGTATGATTGCTTGTTTTGGAGGTGATAAGAAATTTGTTGCTGCACTAGACGATTTGTTTGCTCATCCACTTGACAAGAAATACTACGAGGATAACGAGGATATCGAAGAAGAATGTCTGTTGGGAGGCTATGTTCACGGTAATGAACCTAGTCATCATGTTCCTTACTTGTATGCATGGACTTCTCAGCCATGGAAGTCACAATACTGGTTGCGAGAGATCATGAATCGAATGTATGTGAATAATATTGACGGTTTACATGGTAATGACGACTGTGGCCAGATGTCAGCATGGTATATTTTTACCGCAATGGGTTTCTATCCTGTTTGTCCGGGAACCGACCAATATGTCTTAGGTGCTCCTTATATTCCTTACTGTAAGGTATCTTTGTCTAACGGAAAAATCCTGGAGATCATAGCTTCTGGCGTAAGCGATAGAAATCGTTACGTGAAGTCTGTAAAACTAAATGGAAAACCTTACGACAAACTTTATATTACGCATGCTGACCTTCTGGCAGGCGGAAAGCTGGAGTTTATGATGGCTTCCACTCCCAACAAGAGCAGGGGGGTAAAGTCGGGCAAGCCATATTCTTTGAGTGATTAATTCGTATAAAGAAAGAAATAAGGGTTTTCCTTTTGTGTTTCACTCATTTATTCGTACCTTTGCAGTCCGAAAGAGAAACATATTAATATAAGAAATATAAAGATATGAAAGCATTTGTTTTTCCCGGTCAGGGAGCACAGTACAGTGGTATGGGTAAGAACCTATACGAAAGTAATGAGACAGCAAAAGAACTTTTCGAGAAGGCTAACGAAATTTTAGGCTTCCGTATTACCGATATTATGTTTGAAGGCACAGCTGAAGAATTGAAGCAGACAAAAGTAACACAGCCTGCAGTATTTCTTCATAGTGTTATTAATGCCATTTGCATGGGCGAGGCGTTTAATCCTGATATGGTTGGTGGTCATAGCCTTGGTGAGTTCAGCGCTCTTGCAGCAGCCGGGGCTTTGAAGTTCGAGGATGCTCTGAAGCTTGTTCATGCTCGTGCCTTAGCTATGCAGAAGGCATGCGAGGCAGCTCCTAGCACGATGGCTGCTATCATTGGCTTGGAAGATGAGGTGGTAGAAAAGATTTGTGCTGAGGTTAGTGCACAGGGCAATGGCGTGGTTGTTCCCGCTAACTATAATTGTCCTGGACAGCTGGTTATCAGTGGTAATATTGAGGCAGTAAATACAGCTTGCGAGAAACTCAACGAGGCAGGTGCACGTCGTGCTCTGGTTCTTCCTGTAGGAGGTGCCTTCCACAGTCCCCTCATGCAGCCTGCAAAGGATGAACTTCAGGCTGCTATCGAGAAGACTGAGTTCCAGACTCCCAAATGCCCTGTTTATCAGAATGTAGACGGCAAGGCTCATACAGATGCTGATGAAATTAAGCAGAATCTGATTGCTCAACTTACTGCCAGTGTTCGTTGGACCCAGGAAGTACAGAATATGATTGCAGCTGGTGCTACCGATTTCATGGAGTGCGGTCCTGGTCGTGCTTTACAAGGTATGATTGGTAAGATTGCCAAGGGTAATGCCGATGTCACCATTAAGGGTATTGAATGATAATTTATCAAGTTCTTACACGTCTCTTCGGCAACGATAAAACTCTTCTGGTTCCTAATGGAACAAAGAAGCAGAATGGTTGCGGAAAGATGTCTGATATTACAACTAAGGCTCTGGAGGAAATCCGGAGCCTTGGTGTTACTCATATCTGGTATACCGGTATCATTGAACATGCTACCCAGACGGATTATACTGCTTATGGTATTATTCCAGACCACCCTGATGTGGTAAAGGGTAAGGCGGGAAGTGCATATGCTATCAAGGATTATTACGATGTCGATCCAGACTTGGCGGAAAAAGTTCCTGCCCGTATGAATGAGTTCCAAAATTTGGTGACACGTTCACACAATGCAGGCCTCAAGGTTATCATAGATTTTGTTCCCAATCATGTGGCCCGTCAGTATCATTCAGATGCTTGTCCAAAGGGAACGGAGGATTTGGGAGCGGGAGACAACAAGAATGTTGCCTTTTCCAGCCAGAACAACTTCTATTATTTTCCAGGCGAATCCCTTCATATGGATAACATAAAGCCAGGCAGTTCTTATTCCGAAATCCCTGCCAAGGCAACAGGCAACGATGTTTTCTGTGCATGGCCGGGACGTAACGATTGGTACGAGACCGTAAAACTTAATTATGGTGTCGACTACAATGAGGGAAGAGTGGAGCATTTTTCACCCATTCCTGATACATGGAAAAAGATGCTTGGTATTTTGCTCTTCTGGGCTTCAAAAGGCATAGACGGATTTCGTTGCGACATGGCCGAAATGGTTCCTGTTGAGTTCTGGGGATGGGCAATCTCTCAGGTTAAAGAAGCTTATCCGGGCATCATTTTCATAGCAGAAGTCTACAATCCGGCGGAATATAGGTCTTACCTGTATCGCGGATACTTCGACTATCTGTATGATAAGGTTGGGTTGTATGACACTCTGAAGGCTGTTGCACAAGGTAAAGCCGATGCCCAAAGTATTTCAGCCTGTTGGCAGCAAATACATGATATCCGTCCTCATATGCTCAATTTCTTGGAGAATCATGATGAGCAACGCATTGCCAGCGATTTCTTTGTAGGCGACGCACGCAAGGGTAGGGCACCATTGTTGGTCAGTGCACTTATATATTTTAGCCCTTTTATGGTTTACTTCGGTCAGGAGTTTGGCGAGAGAGGTATGGATGCTGAAGGTTTCAGCGGGCGTGATGGTCGAACCACTATATTTGATTATTGGACGGTAGACACCATTCGCCGTTGGCGTAATAAAGGCAAATTCGATGGCAGTCTTCTTTCAAAGGAAGAGTTGTCTCTGCGTCAATTCTATGCTGATGTTCTAAAACTCAGGGAACGGGAACCCGCCTTATCGGAAGGCAGATTCTTTGATTTGATGTACCAGAATCCCTCCCTTCATCAGCAGTATGTATTTACGCGTAAGGGAAAACGGAGTGTTGTGTTGGTGATTGCCAATTTCTGCGATGCAGAACAGCAAATTCAGATAAGCCTGCCCAAGCACATGTTTGAATTGTGGAACATAAAGGAGAGAGAATCTTGTTCTGCCACCAATATGCTTACAGGTAAAAAGCAAAAGATTTCATTCAGCTCAGAGATACCGTTCAACGTTATCGTTCCTGCATTAGGTGGCTTGGTACTCAAAATCGGTATATAAAACAGATATTTCTCGGCGTTTTTATTTGAATATTCAATAATAAATGAAAAAAATATGCCTTTTCTCACTTAGGCATATTTTTTATTTCTAACTTTGCGTTTCATTAAAGTAGATTGTGAATATGGGAAATAGTAATCACTTGGTAATAATGGCTGGGGGCGTAGGTAGCCGATTCTGGCCGATGAGTACCACAGAAACTCCTAAGCAGTTTGTGGATGTTATAGGATGTGGAAAGACTTTGATTCAACTGACGTTGGACAGATTCCGTGGTGTAGTTTCGCCAGAAAATGTCTGGGTGGTTACCTCTGTAAAATATGCCGACGAAGTGCATCGACAGTTACCTGATGTTCCTGTAGGTAATATTCTTACAGAACCTTGCCGTAGAGGTACAGCGCCTTGTATTGCCTATGTAAGCTGGCGTATTAAGTCCACGGATCCTCAAGCTAACATTGTTGTGACCCCTAGCGATCATGTTGTTATGAACGTCAACGAGTTTCAGCGGGTTGTTAATTCGGCTCTCAGTTTCGTTTCCGAGTCAGATGCTGTTGTTACCTTGGGTATGAAGCCTACTCGCCCAGAGACAGGCTATGGCTATATCCAGGCAGATTTGGCATTCTCTACTGCAAGAAACAAAGAGATGTATAGGGTCGATTCCTTCCGAGAGAAACCCGATATCGAAACTGCAACCAAGTATATTTCCAAGAATAATTTCTTTTGGAATTCCGGTATCTTTATCTGGAATGTTAGTACGATTGTCAATGCATTCCGAGTTTACCAGCCAGCTATGTCTCAAATCTTCGAGGATTTGCTTCCCCTATATGGGACCGATAAAGAGCAGGAGGCAATAAACGAGAGATTTCCCGAGTGCGAGAATATCTCGGTGGATTATGCTATCCTCGAGAAGGCGGAGGAAATCTATGTCTTCCCTGCTGATTTCGGTTGGAGCGATTTGGGCACATGGGGCTCCTTGCTGATGAATACTGAGCGTGATATTTATGGTAATTCCTGCATAGGTCCTAATATCCGAGTGTATGAAACTAGTAATTGCATGATTCATACTACTCAGGAAAAGCGTGTTGTTATTCAGGGGCTCGAAGGCTTTATCGTTGCTGAAAAGGACGATTCCTTGCTAATCTGTAAGTTAAGCGAAGAACAACGTATTAGGGAATTTAGCGAATAAAAAAAAGTAAAAGGGGATACAAAATCCCCTTTTATTATTCCCATGATTCTGGAAAACGACCATAGGCATTCTTGAAAGCATACAGATAATATTCTTCGGGTTGTATGCTGGGATAGTCTTTGGCAAAGAGGAATTCTGTTATTTCACGATCTGCTGAAACAGCCTTACGCAAGTATTTCAGGTAGTTTTCTTGATCGTGAATCTTTTTGTAGCAATAAGCCAGATATGGTATGGCTACAACTCCTTCCATCCCGTTGGTATCTTGTGTAAAGGACTTTAACAACGACAAGGCTGTATCGTAATGCATCGTTTCTGCATAGGTAATTCCCATGGCCAGCAGTGTCCGTTGCTTGTTTTTACTTTCGTTATAAGCTATTTCAAAATGTTCGGCAGCCTCTTGTTCCCTTCCGTTTTCCAGAAGAATTTCACCCATAAGCAGGTTGTATTCTATATCCCCGTCTCCCTTCGACAGTCTCATGGCTTCATCCAAAGCATCCGAAGCTTCTATGACGTTATGAAACTTGCTCTCTATAAACGCCTTGTGTAACAGAACCTGTACTCGGTCTTCATCGTATTCAGGAGTATATTCGAGGGCCTTGGCAATTAAAACCTTCGCTTCTCCAAACTTTTCCATATTGGCTAGTGTGATAGCATCCATATAGTAAAGCCTGCCGTTTTCCGGATCTTGTTTTTGTAGCTGCTGATAAATCTCATGCGCCTCATCCAAATGGTTCAAATGGAAAAGACAATGTGCTTTCAGCTTTAATGCCTGACTGTAGGTGGGGTTAATGGCCAGGCAAAATTCCACGTTGTCCAGAGCTTCCAGGAAATCACCTTTCATAACGTGCGCTTCAGCAATTGAGATCCAGGCAGAAGTGCTATAGGGGTAATCATCAATATAGACTTGCAGCAGTTCTATTGCTTTGTCATAATCCTCCAGGGCTATCAGGTTCTCTATCTTTAGTTTCCTTAGCTTTGCATTCTGGGGAAATTTCTCTTCCAGGATATTTATCAGTTCCTGAGCAATCTCATTTAGCTGATAATCCATGAAGATGCAGGCGGCATCAAAAAGAAACATTTCTTCGCCTTCATCCTGCTCTTCCTGCTTAGATAAAATAAGCTGTAGAGCTTCTTCAGGCTTGTCCGATCGTATGAGAAGCTCTGTCCACAGGAAGATTGTCTCCCTGTCATTCTGGTCAGGAATAGAATGAGCTATTTTTATCGCTCTGTCCAGATTTTCATGGAACATCTGCTGTCTGGCCAGAAATATCACAGGGTCGACACTGTCGGGATGCAGACTCAGGGCCAAAGAAATAGCTTCATTGGCTTCTTCCTCCCTATTCTGAGTCATGTAGAACTCTGCAATGTCTGTCAGATCCTCAGCGTCCATATAGATAGGCTCATTGTTCGCGCGAGCCTTCTCGTACTGATGCAGATACTCCAGGAATTCGGGATCGTCGAAATATACTTCTTCGTCGTCTTCTCGCATAGGCTGTATTATTTGCTCCCTTTCTGCCAAGTGTCCTTCAGTCCTACAGTCTTGTTGAAAATCAAGTGGTCGGGAGTGCTGTCGGGATCTACGTTATAATAACCGATACGCTGGAACTGTAAATAGGATAGTGCGGGAAGTTCTTTTGCAAACTCCTCAATTAGTGCATTCTTGTTTATGGTCAGTGATTCGGGGTTCAAGAAGGGACGCATAGCATCTATACCGCGTACGCCATTCTCCTTCTCGTACTGCTTAATGGCATCACGCGGATTCTCACAGGTCCATAGACATTCATAGTTACGTACTTCGCAGGGAATGCTATGCTGACAGCTAACCCAATGCAGCGTCTTGCCCTTAATCTTACGGTCTGCACCAGGCATTCCGCTCTTGCTGTCAGGGTCATATGTGGCGTGAACGCAGACGATGTTTCCGTCTTTATCTTTATCTATGCACTTGAAGTTGCCCTGCTCGTCCTGTTCATTAGAGCATGCAATGATGTATCCGTTCTTCAGACGAACCTCCTTACCCGGGCCCAGACGCATAAATTTCTTTCCACCGTCTTCCATGAAGTCCTCTTGTTCAATAAAAAGTTCTCTCGAAAAATGGATGATGTGTGTATTACCCTCTGTAATTGTATTGCCCTCGGAATCGCGCAACTCAGGGTTATTGATAGCAGTCATCTCCTCAACCTGTCCTTCGGGATAGTTGTCGATAACCAGTTTCAGCGGGTTTACTACAGCGCTAACACGGATAGCTCGGGTGTTCAGGTCTTCACGGCAGGCAGCTTCCATTAGTTTGATGTCGTTCAGGGCGTCAAAGGTGGTGTAGCCAATCTTGTCAATAAAGTTCAGAATGGCCTGAGGACTATAACCGCGGCGTCTGATACCACAGATGGTAGGCATACGGGGGTCATCCCAACCATTTACCACACCCTCCTTGGTAAGGATAAGCAGGTTACGCTTAGACATCAGGGTATAGTTCAGATTCAACTTGTTGAACTCAAACTGGTGGGGGCCTTGGTATGTCGAAAGCTGATTGTAGAGTGTAGCGAGTCTGCTGCCGCTCTCAGCTTGCCCTCCACAATCGGAGGCCCATTCCCTCATCCAGTTTACAAAAAGGTCATAAAGGGGTCTGTGTTCCACGAATTCCAGTGTACAGATACTGTGGGTTACACCTTCCAGATAGTCGCTCTGTCCATGAGTGAAGTCGTACATGGGATAGGCGTTCCATTTGTTGCCAGTACGCCAATGCTCCATGTTCAACACTCGGTACATGATAGGATCGCGAAAGTGCATATTGGGGCTGGCCATATCTATCTTGGCCCTTAGTATCATCTTACCTGGTTCAACATTGCCCGAGTTCATCTCCCTGAACAGTCTCAGGCTTTCTTCTGCAGGCCGGTCACGGTAGGGCGAATTGGTACCAGGCTCGGTAGGCGTACCCTTCTGTGCCGCAATCTCTTCGCTGGTTTGTTCATCTACATAGGCACGTCCATGCAGGATGCACCATTCTGCAAAATCCCAGAGGTCCTGAAAGTAGTCACTGGCATAGCACACTTTTCCCCACTGGAAGCCCAGCCACTTAATATCTCTTTCAATGGCCTCAACATATTCCGTATCCTCTTTCTGGGGATTGGTATCATCCATTCTCAGGTTACAGACGCCACCAAACTTTTGGGCAATGCCAAAGTCCATTGCAATGGCCTTGGCATGACCGATATGCAGGTAACCGTTGGGTTCTGGAGGAAAACGGGTCTGTAGCCTTTCTCCATTCTTGCCTTCTGCCAGATCGGCTTTTACTCTCTGCTCTATAAAGTTCAGGTTTTTTTTCTCTTCCTGTTCTGTTATATTGATATCTGCCATAATTATTCTGTTAGATATTTGTCTGTTAAAATATACTGCAAAAATACGAATAAGTGAGGGGAATACAAAATAATTTATTATTTTTATTCCCGAACATGATTATTTTCGAGACGTTAGTCTCAAAGATTCGAATATCTTTAAATGAGCCCAGTCTCAAAGCTACAATTATTCTTTAATATAATAAGGTATGTTTGACAAAATTTAACGAAGGTGTCGAAAAGTGTTATTAAACATATCTAAGTTGTTGCACAATATAGAATAACGCCTTAACTTTGCATATAGAAATAATACAAGTTATTCTGACAAACAATCTTTTTACCTTAAAAGGCTAATATCAAATAAGTTGAAGGTCCGTCGAGAGACGAACCTTCAATTTTATGATAAACAAGCTTCTTAACATCTTATCTACCAAGGGAGTTAGTAACTCCCGAAACTTAAATAAATTAATCTAGGCTGATAATTGTTCTTCCGTCAGGAGTCAGTAGTATGCGTTTGTGTGTGATAAAGGAGGGCGAAGTTATGGCCCATTCTGGTTTGCTGAGTGAATCCGGGAGATGAATGTTCGCTACGTCGCACAGCGTATAGAAAATATTGTCAATATAAGTTTGTTTGTCTTTGTTGGTTTGGATGCATTCTTCTTTCACGGGATTTTCTTCTATCCATTTCTGACTTCTCCAAATGATAAGGGGTACATGGTACTCACTTTCCTGCGGACTCATAGATACAGAGCGACGCTCGTCACCAGGATTAACATTTTCTCCGTGGTCCGATGCAAAGAGCATTACGGAAGACATGTTGTCTTTGTCAATGGCATTAATGATGCCGTCTATTACACGGTCTGTATATAGAAGCGTACAGTCGTATGCATTATAGTAAAGGCTATCCGACTTCACCTCCGGGTCGTAGTATGGGTTAGGTCTGAACAGATTGTCTTCCTCTTCGAAATTATAGAAGTAACAATGATTGCCAAGCCCTTGTACTACAAAGAATGTCTTGGGATATATGTTAGTCAGGGAATCCATTACACTAGGAATGTCTATGTCCTTTTCTATACAGAACACAGAGTCTGCAGCTGCAGTCAGAGGCTTATCCTGATCCAGGTGATTGGTACATACCAGAACGAAGGTCTTAAAGTCACATTGTTTAAAGACCCGAAGGATGTTCACCCCCGAATAGCTTCTGAAAAAATCTTCTGCTGTGGCATCTGTCATCATCATGGGTGCAGCCAGACATGTTAGGGTGGCATTGGTCATGTAATCGGTAAAGAGCGTGATGTTGTCCCTGTCATCCAATAGGGGAGTGGTACTCCGATTATACCCAGCCAACGAAAGATGGTCATAAACAACGCTTTCTCCTATAAATAAAACATAAGATTCTCTTTCCTTTGCGTTGTCTTGCCTACAGTCTATATCTGTTATGGGTTGGGATGCTGCCTGTTTTATTTTTTGGTTGATGTTATACGCATTATAATACTGAACAGGCAGGTTGTATGGAGGCAGCCCCATCAACTTGCTGTCTTTTGCAAGCACAAGAAAGACGGCCAGGATCAGACCGGATAATACCATGTTCTTGTAACTGGTGGTCTTGCTTTTGTATTTAGCCCATACAGCTACAATCCATAAAAGAAATACAGGCACATCGCATAGGACAGCCAATGTGTTGTTCGAAATAAAACTCCCGCTCTCTGTCGCATTGGTAATAAACATCGAGAGTACGTTTATAGCCTTCATGTAATGACGGTAAACGACAACCACAAAGGTTTCGTTTCCCGAAAAATACATCAGGGGGATGCTTAGTATCAGAAATACCCACCATCTTCGGATGGTAGTCAGAAAGAGGGCCAGGGGTATGCTTCCTACAGCCACTAGCAACAGGTTAATAAAAGGCTCCTTACCATATAAAGCTAGTCTGTATATGGTGGGAGAACAGAACATTATTAACAAAGAAAGGAAACATGTGATATTCTTTGTCCAGTTTCCTTTCTCTTGGCTGTATCTTTGCATACAGGATTTATGTTAGATATTGCTTACTGATACTTTCGTTGTCCTCGACACAGCGAATGGTGGTAGCTAGTAGCTCGGCTATAGAAAGTTGTTTAACCTTGCTGCATCCGCCTGCGTATGGAATACTGTCAGTAAATACCATTTCTTCAATAGAAGATGCTGCTACACGCTCGCTTGCCGGACCGCTCATTACGCAATGACTGGCAATGGCACGTACACTCTTGGCTCCGTTCTGCTTCATCAGGTCGGCAGCCTTCGTAATGGTTCCTGCTGTGTCCACCATGTCGTCAACAAGAACTACGTTGGCACCTTCCACATCACCGATAATCTCCATGTGGGCAATCTCGTTGGCCTTCTTGCGTGTCTTATTGCAGAGTACCATTGGACAGTTCAGGTATTTGCTGTATGTGCTGGCACGCTTGGTTCCGCCAACGTCGGGAGTAGCAATAACCAAGTTCTCCAGATTCAGGCTCTGGATGTAGGGGAGCAGTACGCTACTGGCATAGAGGTGGTCAACGGGTACGTTAAAGAAGCCTTGCTCTTGGTCTGCATGTAAATCCATGGTAATCAGACGGTTAATGCCTGCTACAGAAAGCATGTCTGCAACCAGTTTAGCAGCAATGCTTACACGGGGTTTGCTCTTTCTGTCCTGACGAGCCCAGCCAAAGTAGGGTACAACAGCATTAATGGTACGTGCCGATGCGCGTTTAGCAGCATCAATCATAAGCAGCAACTCCATCAGGTTGTCAGCATTGGGGAAGGTGCTCTGAACCAAAAATACGTCAACGCCACGAATGCTTTCTTCAAAGCATACTTCAAACTCACCGTCCGAGAATTTCGTGATGGACAGATTGCCTAGTTCACAACCTAATTGTGCGCAGATTTTCTCTGCCAGATAACGGCTTTTTGTGCCTGAAAACACTTTGAATATTTTCTTTTCTTCCATTGTTTTTTGGGGTTTATCTTATTGTTCTTTTTCTGTTGTGCAAAGGTAAACATTTTCTTTCTTATGTGCAATCCTTTATGATAAGAAAATTTGTCGTGAAGTAATGTGGATGCAAAGGTGGTGTTAAAATGTAAGGAAAATAAGATTCAATGTCCCATTTTTGCTTATCTCGACTTTACAAAATGATAGCTGTTTCATAAATATTAAGGGATTTCCCTTGGTTTAATAACAAAAGTTTGGTATTTTTGTGGTGTATACTGCAAACAATGTTTAATTGAACATTAACAACGAAAGACAAAAACGAAACAGTAAACAGACTTTAAACTATATAAAGCACCATGTTGGATATTAATGATTTTATGCAACGTCTGGAAAGACGTCATCCTGGAGAGAGAGAGTATTTGCAAGCTGTACGCGAAGTGCTTGTATTTATAAAAGATGTATACGACCAGCATCCGGAGTTTGAACGTAAGGCCCTGTTGGAGCGTCTGGTAGAGCCAGAACGTATTATTACCTTCCGTGTTCCCTGGGTCGATGACAAGGGTCAGGTACAGGTGAACATCGGATACCGTGTTCAGTTTAACAGTGCCATAGGCCCCTATAAAGGAGGCTTGCGTTTTCATGCATCTGTAAACCTGAGCATCCTTAAGTTCCTCGGATTCGAACAGACCTTCAAGAATGCACTCACTACACTTCCTATGGGAGGCGGAAAGGGCGGCTCCGACTTTTCTCCCCGTGGTAAGAGCGATGCCGAAATAGAGCGTTTCTGTCAGGCATTCATGAACGAGTTGTATCGTTACATAGGTCCCGAAATTGATGTTCCCGCAGGCGATATTGGCGTGGGTGCACGCGAGGTTGGCTATCTCTTTGGACAGTACAAGAAACTTACCCGCGACTTCAGTGGCGTGCTCACAGGCAAAGGCCTGGATTTCGGAGGCTCTCTCATTCGTCCCGAGGCAACAGGATTTGGTGGTCTCTATTTCGTAAACGAGATGTTAGAGACAGCTGGTCATAAGTTGGCTGGCAAGACAGTAGCCATAAGCGGATTTGGTAATGTTGCTTGGGGTGCTGCAACCAAAGCCACCGAGTTAGGGGCCAAGGTGATTACAATAAGTGGCCCGGATGGCTATGTTTACGATCCTGATGGTATCGAGGGTAGCAAGATCGACTATATGCTCGAGCTTCGTGCCAGCGGCAACGATATTGTAGCTCCTTATGCCGACGAGTTCCCTGGCGCGACTTTCTATCCCGGCAAGAAGCCTTGGGAGGTAAAGGCCGATATCGCTCTGCCTTGTGCTACCCAGAACGAACTGAATGCCGAGGATGCCGAACAGCTTATTAATAATAAGGTATTGTGTGTTGGCGAGATAAGCAATATGGGGTGTACCCCCGATGCCATAGATCTCTTCCTGAAGAATAAGATACTCTATGCTCCGGGTAAGGCTGTGAATGCCGGTGGTGTTGCTACCAGCGGTCTCGAGATGAGTCAGAATGCTATGCATCTTTCTTGGAGTGCTGCCGATGTCGACAAGCGTCTGCACGAGATTATGCATGGTATTCATAAGCAGTGCTGTAAGTATGGCACAGAGCCCGATGGCTATATCAACTACGTGAAGGGTGCTAACATTGCTGGCTTCATGAAGGTAGCCAGAGCTATGATGGCACAGGGAATAGTTTAGGCTATAGTTAAATAAATAGGAAAAAAGCCCCGGCTTCACAGCTGAGGCTTTTTTTTTTTAATATAATTAGCAGATAGTAAAAAAATGAATTAACTTGCAAAACCCAAAATGCCGATATGTTTCAGCATAAAGCAACCCTCGATAAGACCTGGCTATAACACGTTATAACACCCACATGCTTAGCATGACGGTTAGTCTCGTTGGTAATAATTCAATTGTCTGCATGCCCGTAGTCCCGCAGGCAGCGTCTTATTGCAAATGGCAGGTCTTCTGACTTTATCCTTGAAGGCGGTTCGGTCTTCCCAGATATCCTCAACCAGTTTTCATCAGGGGTGGCCTGTTCTTGGTTGAATCCAGTGACACTGTCGACCGCCTTTCGTAGAAAGGACTTACAGCATCGGGTAATGTCGCAGAATCTCACTGCGTTCCCATCTTAGCTCAGTTTAGCCTGTTTTTAGGCTTGGAGAACCAATTGCGTCTGCAAAATTATAAATAAACGGGCGCAAAACAAAATAAAAACCGATTTGTTTTGTTTTTTTTTCGCTTATTCGTAATTTTGACAAATAATAGTTGAAATATATCACTTAACAAATATCAGAGAACATGAAGAAGTTTTTGCTTTTCTCCTTTTGCACAATGGTTCTGATGTGCTTCAGACCCTTTACGGCAAATAGCACCAAGCCTATAAGTGGAGACAATTATTATGTTTGTGCCTACGTCTGGCCCTCTTGTCATGATGATTCACTCGGTCATAAATACCTGTGGCCACAGGGCGATGGCGAATGGGAGGTCATCAAAAAGGGTAACCCTCGCTTCCCCGGCCACTATCAGCCTAAGCAGCCGCTTTGGGGCTACGAACACGATGATGATCCCAAGGTGGTGGAGAAATGGATAGACACAGCACTGAAGTACGGAGTGAATACCTTCGTCTATGATTGGTATTGGTTTATGAACTATCCCTATCTCGAGGGAGCACTCAACGATGGTTTCCTGGGTGCCAAGAATAACGGGAAGATGAATTTTTACATCATGTGGGCCAATCACCAGGTAAAGAAGAATTATTGGAATTATCACCTGCATGGCGACGATACCTCTCTGCTCTTCGACCCCAAGGTGAATTGGGATCAGTTCAGGACGATTGTCTCAAGGGTCATCAGACAATATTTCAAGCGTAAGAATTATGTAAAGATAGACGGATGTCCCGTTTTCGGCATTTTCGATATGAACGAGTTTGTGCGAAGTTTCGGTACGATAGAAGAGGCTGCTCAGGCAATGGACTATTTCCGGGCCGAGGTGAAGAAAGCAGGTTTCAAGGGTCTTCACATCCAGCAGAATAATGGCGGCGGTAGTTTCCTGGCAGAAGACTTTATCGCAGCTCAGCAGGAACGTATCGACAAGCTGGGTGTCAACAGCCATGCTTTTTATAACATGGGTGGTTTCACTTCCGATTACCTCACTTATGGTGCAAATGCCATCCGGATCCGCGAGGAATGGGAAAAAGCATTCAGCATCCCCATCTTTCCTACTGTATCTATCGGATGGGACGACACACCACGCTTCCCTGCGAAGGGCGAGAATGATATCACACGCTATCACCAGACACCCCGAGCTTTCGAGTCATTCCTCGAAGTAGCCAAAAAATATGTCGACGAACATCCCCAGCAGCCTCCTTTTATCATGATAAACGCCTGGAACGAATGGGTGGAAGGAAGCTATCTGCTGCCTGACCGCTATTACGGATACGGGTATCTCGAGGCAGTTCAGCACGTCTTCAGATAAACAATATTTCTCTTCCGTGAAAAAGGAAGTTTCCTGCTACCAGATACTCGCGGCAGGTAGGGGAGAACTGGTCCTCGACAGAGATATGCTCGTGCCCGGCCAGAATACAGCGTAGGAGAGGCTCATTCTTCAGGTACTTAATGAACCTCTTGGTTACCGGGTCTTTAAGTTGTCGTTTGTAGTCGCCGGTTGGTTCTGGTACCTCACGATAGGTAAGCTTACCCTTGTCTTTCCAGAAACGACAGGTAGCACGCCAGATGTTGTCGGTGTGCAAAGGAACATGCATACACAATACAATAGGCAATCCCTTTTCGACTTCCTTCTTAAACAATTTAACCTGTGCTTTTGTAACATATCCGTAAACATCATCGAGTGTTACAAAGTTCACTCCGTTTACGACCTGACTATACAAGGTGGTATTAAAGGGATAGACGCTTTGGATCTTTTCGCGCGTGTTATCCTTATATTTCTCAGTCTTTTCTTCTTTGGGGTCGCTCAGCCACATGTCGGTACTGTACTCATGATTACCCAGGGAGCCGATAACGCCTTCGCCAAAATATTTCTTTACCAAGTCGAAGTTCGCCTCACTCTGCCAGTCTATCAGGTCGCCGGTATGGACCACATAGTCCACGTGTTCCTTAGCCCAGGCAAGGGCATCACTTAGCGCCTCTTCCTGCCTGCCTCCAAAAGTCGTAGTACGCCTATCCCGAAGTTGCTGCTTTTTCTCGTTCTCGTAGTCATAGGCAGCTGTAAGATGACTGTCCGAAAGGTGTAACACCGAGAAGGGCTTCTCTAGCCCTATCTCTACGGTTGCGTAACTGAGCGAAAGTCTCTCGAACCCTCCGCGCTTGGGGAAAACGGCAGGATTATCCTCCGCTACAGAAGGTAACTGCGAGGTGGCAATTAAAGCACCGGCAGCAGTCAGACGTTTAAAGAATGTTCTTCTATCAATCATGGTATATACATTTTTATTTCTGCAAAGATACTAAAGATAATTCATTATTCATATTTCTCAATTCATAATCTTTGTTTAATTCATAATTCATAATCGAAATGTCACCTGTCAACCGCTAAAATCTAAACCATATATCATATACTCTAAACCTTTTTAATAGAAAAGTGGAAAAGGAAAAGTGAAAAAAATGACGGGAATTGTAGTTTTCAGAAAAAAATCCTTAATTTTGCAACGAACATATGTTCTAACTCTAAATTTTACAGTTATGGGATTTTTATTATGGATTCTTTACGGTCTGGCTGCTGGTGCATGTGCATCTTGGTTGCTAGGATCAAGTCACGAATGGTACTGGAACATCATCATCGGTATCGTAGGTAGTATTGTTGGAGGCTTTGTGGCTAGCCTGTTTGGTATCAAGAGTAACAACTGGATTGGTTCGTTTGTCATTTCAGTTGTCGGTGCGGTTATTTGTCTGCTACTCTACAATTATCTGGCATAAGCCCTTTTAGGCATTCCTGTCCCTATTGTCAAAGAGTTAAGGATAGATTCGAACAAGCAAGGAGCAACAGCCGTTGCTCCTTGCTTATTCTTAATACTAAACGGATTCTCGTTAACGTTGAACTTTGTTCGAGCCTGCTCACGCTCTGGATAGCTGATACGAGCATCGCTCTCCTCTCGCTCAATCGCAGCCTTCCCGTGGCCTTGTAGAATCTGGTGGGTAAACTGTGTAACCCCATTTGCGGGCGACTTGCGACAGGGCTGAGGCTCTACGCTCGAAGTCAGGCCAGTTCTTCTTCTCAGCCTGACTCCATCCCGTTTCTGCTATAGCGAAGACACGCGGATAGAGCATCATCTCGGCATGCCAGGCATCCTGAACATGCTCTGTCCACAGGTTGCCTTGAACGCCCAAGACATGATGGGCATCTGCCTCGGAAATACTCTCTGATAAGGGTTCGAAGGAATAGACTTTCTCTAAAGGCACGTGACGTCCTACAGCCCGGAACTGAGCTGGGTCTTGGTGATAGTCCAGATAATAGTAATGTGTGGGCGTGAAAATCACATCATGTCCTTCTTTGACGGCCTGCAGGCCAGCCTCAATGCCGTGCCAGGACATCACGGTGGCATCCGGAGCTAGACCTCCCTGCAGGATTTCATCCCAACCAATGATGCGCTTGCCGTGTTCATGGGCAAAACGTTCCATTCGCCTAATCATATAACTCTGAAGCTCTTCCACACTCTTCAGCCCTTCGGCTTTCATCCTGGCCTGACAATCAGGGCAAACCTTCCAGTTGTTCTTGCGGGCCTCGTCACCGCCAATGTGGATGTACTGCGAGTGGAACATGTCGAAGACCTCCAGCAAAACCTTTTCCAGAAACTCGAAAGTTCTCTCCTTTCCTGGGCAAAGTTCCCAAGGATCTTTTCCGCCGCCAGGCAGGCTGCAAGCCAGTTCGGGATAAGCAGCACGAGTCTCGTAGTTATGCCCGGGCATCTCTATTTCAGGAATCACCTCGATGTGCCGCTCGTTGGCAAAGGAGAGGATGTCGGCAATATCCTGCTTCGTATAGTAACCACCGTAAGCCCCAGGCGTTCCCTCTTCCACAAAAGGCCCGCCAATCTCGTTCTTTTCCCAATCCCAGAAATAAGCCTGAGGACGCCAGGCTGTCAACCTGGTAAGCTTCGGATAGGAGTCGATTTGCACACGCCATCCCGGATTGTCCACCAGATGGAAGTGAAAGCGGTTCATCTTCAGCAGAGCCATCATCTCTAACTGTTTCATCACAAAGTCCTTACCTTGGAAATGCCTGCTCTCGTCCAGCATCACACCCCGATACCTCAGGCGAGGCCAGTCAAGGATGGTACAGCAGGTTACCGAACTGTTTAAGGATGCCATCATCCTGAGTGTCTGCCGGGCATAGAACACGCCTTCCTCATCAGCTGCCACAATCTTCACGCCCTTCTTACCCAGTTCCAACTGGTAGGCCGACTTTAACTGCCAATCTTCCAGTTTCCTGCCTTTCAGAAGACGGAGAAGTGTCTTTTGAGAGATGCGCACCTTCTCGTGCAGTCCAGCCATCTCTTTGGAACTGATGCAACCTGAGCGAGCAGAATACTCCACAGGAGCAGGAATCAAGTTCAGCTGAGCCTGAGCCTTGACACACATTAACCCACAGACAAATGCAAGTGCTAAAAGAATTCCTTTCATGTGTAAACGTATCGATAAATAATATTCATCTTCCACCTGACATCAACTGCAAAGTTACGAAGAATAAGGGAAAAAGAAAAATTCAAGAGTGAAAATTTTTCATTCCTGAAGATTACCTGTTGCTTATTTCTCTATCTATACAACTTGAAAAGAAATTAAGGAAATAAAAACTGCTATCCAATATCCGGGTAGCATTTTTTTTGCACACCCCCTTTCTAATCACTATCTTGATTGCTTAGTAATAAAAAGAAACATGATATTTTTTGCGCAAACATTTTTTTTGTATATTTGTCGCAATTTAATGCTTTAAGCAAAGAGTTGAAATAGAATATAGTGAACCATCATCATCTTCCATTCTGCGAAGTACAGGTAACGGACCAGGCAGGCAATCTCCTGGCCATCTTCACCGCAAGCGGTTATCGCAAGGAAGGTACGGGAATGCGGACAAATTAATCTTATTCTTTACTTTAAATAAACAAACACAAGAAAAAATGAACATCAGACACATTTTAGGCATAGCACTGCTTGCCGTCAGCTCGTTTATCTGTGCCCAGAGCACAAGCCCCAGTACAAAGTGGCATTGGGACAAGGGAACTATTGTAGTGGAAACACCTGCCCGTCCTGCCGGACAGCAGTCGGCCCTTCGGCTTACCACGCCTAAGTTGGAGACCGTTAGGGTAGGGTTCGCTGGACTTGGCAGCCGCGGACCCTGGGCGGTGAAGAGGTATTGCCACATACCCGGTGTGCAGATAGTTGCGCTCTGCGATTATGAGGAGTCCCGTGCCAAAGATGCGCAGAAATACCTGCGCGAAGCGGGGCTGCCCCCTGCCGACATATACAGCGGAGAAACAGGGTACGTTGATATGTGCAAGCGAAAGGATATCGACCTGATATATGTCGCTACAGACTGGGACCATCATTTCCCCGTCGCCAAATGCGCTATGGAGAACGGCAAGCATACAGCCATCGAGGTGCCCAGCGTCATGAACTTGGAGCAGTGTTGGGAGCTCATAGACCTGAGCGAGAAGAACCGCGTGCATTGTATGATGCTGGAAAACTGCTGCTACGACTACTACGAGATGTGCGCTCTGAACATGGCACAGCAGGGACTCTTTGGCGAGATAATACGTGCCGAGGGTGCTTACATCCATACACTGAACGAAGCAAATATCTGGAAGGGCTACTGGCATAATCCTGACGGCTCAGATCCTGAGAACCTGCATTGGCGCCTGAAATACAACAAGGAAAACCGTGGTGACATCTATGCCACACACGGTCTCGGCCCCATTGCGCAGGCCCTGAATATCCATCGGGGTGACCGCATCAAGACGCTTATCGCCATGGATACCGAGCCATTCTGCGGTCGGGAAGGCTATAAGGAAGTGACCGGCAAGGAGTGCGACAGCTTCCGTAATGGCGACCACACCACCACACTCATGCGAACTGAGAAAGGTAAGGTCCTGGAGATTCAGCACAATGTGATGAGCCCTCAGCCCTACAATCGAATGTACAAGCTTACGGGTATGACGGGATTCTGCACAAAATATCCTGATCCTAAGATCTTTATCATTAAAAAGAGCGCCAGCGACATGGGACTTGCCGAAATGGCTGGCAAGATATCAGGGCACAACTTCCTTCCAAAGGCGGAATACGATGCGCTGATGAAGCAATACTATCATCCCATCCTGAAGAAGTTCGGTGAGCTGGGTCGTGAGTTCGGTCATGGCGGAATGGATTATACGATGGATGCCCGTCTTGTCTATTGCTTGCAGAACGGCTTGCCTCTCGACATTGATGTCTATGACATGGCAGAATGGTGCGCTTTGGCCGAGCTTGGTGCTTTGAGTATGGACAACGGCTGTGCTGCCGTCGCTTTCCCCGATTTTACCCGAGGCGAATGGAACAAGCAGCAAGGCTTCCGTCATGCTTATGCCTCGCCCGAAGACGAAGCAGCTGCAGAGAAGGCTGCTCGCGAGAGTACTGCAAGGCAGAAGGAACTGGCAGCGAAGAAAAAACTCTGGGAGAAGTACGACAAAGCCCAGTCCCCGAAACCTCGCAAGTAGACCTTATTCTCAATTTAAAAGAGGGGCCTGAAGGCCCGCTCTTTCACTCATCGCTGTCACCGTCACCGCCGTTGTTCCCGCCGCCCTGGTTCCCGTTTTCGTTGTTAATTGTTAATTATTAATTGTTAATTAGTTTTCGTTTTCGTTTTCGTTGTTAATTGTTAATTATTAATTGTTAATTAGTTTCCGTTTTCGTTCCCGTTGGTTGATAAAAGAAAACCCCTAAAACCCTCGCATTTACCATATTTCTACTTCACAATTGTAGGATGTCCTTCCTTGCGGTATCCGCTTGCGGTGAAGATGGCCAGAAGATTGCCTGCCTGGTCCGTTACCTGTACTTCGCAGAATGGAAGATGATGATGGTTCACTATTTCACGTGCTTCTGCCGTGATGACTCCAACGCTGGCTCCACGGACAAATGTGATGTTGGCTGTGGAGGTGACGGTAAGGGTGCCGTGACTGTTCGTAGCTGCAGCAAAAGCGAGGTCGGCCATCGTAAAGAGCACACCGCCCTGTACACTGCCGCCTGCATTTAGATGACGCGGCTCTATCTGTATTTGTGTGCGTGCGTAACCATCTGATATGTCAACAATTTCAATGCCGTTCTGCTTGGCAAATTCATCATGAAGGAAAAAATCCTTCAGTGCCTGTGTCTCTGTTTTATCCATTTCCGTTTTCGTGCTCTTGTATTTTCTTCTGCAAATCTACGACTATAATTTGATATGCACAATAATCTGCAAAAAAAAACATCGGCCATCCATCACGTACAGCCGAGTCATATGAAAAAATCATCATTGCGGCATTGCTTTCTGCGAGTCGGAGCGCCACGGATGGCAGGTGAATGATGTGTACCTGGGCAATCCGATGCGCCATGATGAGAAATATCTGCTGGAACACCGTACCGATGGCACTGATGCCTTCGATACCTTGTTCATTGGAGCGGAGAAATTCCCGCAGAGTGAAACAAGTTTTGTTTCTGTTTCGGGAGTTTCGTGGCGGGGCGGAAAAACGACGAACGAAGTAAGCGCAGAGCGATGCTTGCATCAGCTTTGACTTACAAGGAGGAGGAAGACCATGTTAATGGTCAAATTCCCCCAAAGTGATTACTCCGGAGGAATAGTGGATTCTGGCGTGATGTAAATTATTTTTTCCTCAACAACATAGAATTCTATATCTTCCTCAACTTGTGCAAGTCTATTATGATAATCTTTCACTTTACTCCACATATAGGGTGTAATCTCTTTCCCTGTTTCGTCTATGAACCCCCAATTATTAGAAGTCCACAGATCCTTCTGAACCGCGGCTATCCCATCATTGAAGTCTTTCACATCCTTCCATCTGCAAGGTATAACAACATTCCCTTTCCTGTCAATGAATCCCCACTCCTTGTTATTGTCCTGTACTGCTACTAGTCCATCATGATAGTTTTTTACATCATTCCAAATACATGGTATTACAACTTTCCCCGTTCTGTCAACGAATCCCCATTTTTTGTCTCGTACAGCAGCCAGCCCTTCATGGAAATCATGAGCATTAGCCCATGTGCAAGGTATTACTTCCTTTCCTGTTATGTCAACGAATCCCCAATCGTCGTTTTCATCCTGTACTGCTAACATCCCCCCATGGAAGTTTTGTATACTCTTCCACTGATATGGATTCACAACAACTAGTCCAGTATTACTAATGTACCCAAAGCGTCTGTTATCTTCTATATATTCCACAGGAGAACCATCCGCATATGCCATTGCAGATAATTCATACTCTCCATGTTCAAAATCGCCTACTTGAACCTTAAATAATCCTTCATGTTCTCCCAAAAACCACTCCCACTGGCATGGACTGACTAATTTCCCGGTTTTGTCAATAAGGCCCCACTTGTGGTTATTGTCTTCTACTACAGCTACCCCTAAAGAATAGAAATTAAAAGTTTGTTCCCATTGGCATGAGCTTATCAATTTGCCAGTTTTGTCAATAGTCCCTCTTTTGTAGTTTTGGTCTTCTACAACAGCCATCCCTTCCTCGAAGTCTTCGATAGTCCTCCATTTGCAAGGTATTACCTCTTTCCCTGTTATGTCAATGGCTCCCCACTTCTCGTTATTGTCCTGTACAAGTGCCATCCCTTCCTTGAAATGTTCGACAGTCTATGTTCGACAGTCTTCCATGTGCAAGGTATAACCTCTTTCCCCGTTCTGTCAACGAATCCCCATTTCTCGTTATTGTCCTGTACAGCAGCCAGGCCTTCATGGAAATCATGAGCATTAGACCATCTGCAAGGTATAACTTCTTTCCCCGTTTTGTCAATGAATCCCCAATTCTTGTTATTATCTCGAACAGCGGACAGGCCTTCGTGGAAGTCTTTTGCATCAGCCCATCTGCAGGATATTACCTCTTTTCCTGTTCTGTCAATGAATCCGTAATTGCAATTATGGTCAACTACTAATAACAGACCATCATGAAAGTCTTTTGAACAAATACTCAGGTAAGGTTTTATCTTTTTTTCTGGTTTTTTTTCTATTTCCAAGCCTTGGCTTCTTATCCATTCATCTAACATTTCATTTAGCATTTCGGGTGAAATGTTCTCTAATCCGTCGGAATCCATAAAATTCACAAATATAGGGTTAATATTGTTTTGTTTTTCAAAAGTCTATTTCAATTTTATAATATCACTCCAACGGGTCGTTGGGTTCTTACTTCTGAAATCGTGCTTGATGGCGTTGGCGAAGACTTCTGCCTTGCCCTTGCCGTCCTTCTGTGTATATTGCTGGCTGCCCATCGCCTTTGCTTCGTTGCTGCGAGCTACAACGCAACCGTCATTGTTCGAGAGGACAACAACGGGCTTTCCTTCAAGGTCTGGGCGAAAGACCCTCTCGCACGAGACATAGCAATTATCACAGTCAATGATACCGTTCATAAATCCTCACAAATCCCATTACACATTAAGCCATGATTCGGGTTGATTGTTCTGTTTCTTATAATATTTGTAATTTACAATTTCAAGAAAAAATTCTATCTGAGGATTATTCTGAGTTTTCTGTTTATATTTATTTTCGATCCAGATTTTATACATACGAATGAAAAATGAATCTTTCCATAAATAATAAACCAGAATGAAAGCTAAAAGATATATAATGTACGATAAGCCTTTGGGATACCCAATATCATTTAGATAATGAGAAATCAAAAATTGCATCAAATAAGCTAATACAAATATTAGTAAAGTAATAAGGATTAATAATATTCCGTCCCAATCTTTATAAAGCTGTTTTTTTTCAAACCATAATTTGCGATCTTTTTCCATTTTATAAATGAATTCATAAACATCTAAAGGCGGTATGCCATATTGTTCAGGATCTGCATAATCATCAAATATACTAACATTTCTAATTGGAGTATCGAAATAATCGAATCTTTTATAATTATCCATAAACTTTACATTATTTTAATTTCGTGATTATCAAAATGCTTATATAGTTTATCTCCAGCTTTTAATTGTCCAGACTACCACGCCCCATACCTCAAAGCTGTCGTTCTCATCAATGCGGATGGG
>CADAWW010000003.1 GCA_902791675.1 uncultured Bacteroidales bacterium | reverse complement strand
ACGTAGAAGTTGTATTCTGCTATGTCGCTGTCCTCGTAGCCGGGAGCTGTGGCAATGACCTTCAGCGTCATGTTGTCCATGAAGAGTATGGGACCCTCGTAGCGCTTTGCAGACGAGCTGTTGCAGGGGCATGTGCCGTCGGTGGTGTAATAGATGGTTGCCTCGGGTAACTCGCAGGAGAGGTAGATGAGCGTATTGTCGTCGAGTACATCTCCGTCGCTATAGTTGGGTTCCGGTGTGGGACAGATAAAGCCTTGCTCGTCCTTGACGTTGAGTACCGTCACGGCCTTTACGTCGCTGTCGTCCTGCATCGAGAGCACAACGGCTGTCGTGCCGTGAGCCTCGCCGGTAATGTTCAGCGTTGCCTTACCCTCTTCGTCGAGTGTCAGCTCGGTTGCATCGGCTGTGGCTATTACGTCACTCAGCATCTTAACGCTAACCTTCTTGCCGGCTGCCACGGCAGCAGGCTGAGCCTGTACGGTGAGCGGCACGGACTTGTCGAAGAGAACATGCAGGGCACTGTCGGCGGTGAGGCTCTCGACGCTGGCTACAATGTCGAAGTCCTGCGTGAAGTCCTGACTCATCTGAACACCTGCATAGCTGGTGACGTTATGACGTATGGTGAGGGTGAGCGTCTGTCCGGCGGGCAGGGCTTTGGCGGGAACAAACTGCAGGCTGTTGACAAGGCGGGCACCAAGCGAGTCGGATATCTGTACGGCAATGGCACCGTCGACCTGCTTTCCGCCCTGTGTCACGAAGATATTGTCGGTAGTGAGGCTGTCTGCCATCATATACTTGTCGAAGCCGATGCGCACGGCCTGTGGCGTAGCTTTCACGCTGTTAACCTGCGGCTCGCTGTACTGTATCATAGCCTGGTTGACATCAAGCTGTGGAGGAGGAACGGGCAACCACTCGGAGTACTCTGTCTGGTAGCCTTCCTTCTCGTACTTCACCTGCCACATACCTGTAGGCACCATCCAGCCGTATTCACCGTTCTCGTCGGTAATCTGCGGATTGATCTGTCCGTAGTCTTCGGCATTCCAGACAACGCTCTGCTCTATGTCGTCGCCCCAGATGTTCTTAGAGACCTTGCGGAAGAAGACTGTGGCTGTAACACCTTCCAACCGGTTGTCGGGCACACCCTCGTAGACGTAGCCGGAGGGGTCGAGTATGCCTTCGGAGCCGCCATTACAGCCTGGGCAGCAACCATTACAATTTTCTTTTTCGCCAGGTCTTTTTTTCGACTTGTGGCATTGCAGGTTATGCTTATCCATAACAAACTGACCGAGGTTATCTGACATCGTAGCATCATAGTGACTCTTGGCCCACATAGATAAGCCCATTTGAGCCAATGACGCTACAATACCTAATACTGAAGCACCTTGAGTAGCAATAAGTCCTGTAAGACTAGCTATAGCTCCGCCAAGAGAAACAATATCGCTGGTTAACACTGTCACTTGATAGAAAAGCCCCCAATAGATAACGGTATTGATGTTGTCGTGGAGTTGGTCTCGGCTAGCCTGGTCATCAGGACATGGGTCGGGCAATGAATCCCTGAGTTTGATAAAACGATTAATATCCTTATAGAATGCGATAGCATCGGACACCAGTGACCATAGCGAGGTGAGGCAGCCCATAGCCTCGGAAAATCTGAACTGATCCAATCCATCTTTTATCCTCGAAGACAGCCAATGGAGACTCTCCAGTTTCGTAAGTTTTGATGCATGCTGCCTGATATAGTCTAATTGTTCCAATCCTTTTTTACTGTCTAAGGCATATCTGAGGGCCTGTTTGCTGGAGAAGATCTGTCCTTCTAATTTGAACATGAACAAATCGATAGCATCAGCCGTGTTTGAGCAGACGGTCGCAATCATATCGAGTTTGCCCTTGAAGTCATCTATCAACTGCATTACTTTATCCATCAAATCCTGGATGTCCTCTTGCGTAATGGCACGGTTCATGCGTACATTGGCGATGACAGAAGCAGGTATCTTTATTACTAAATCAGAGTGGAGGTCGACGTAGTTCCATGAACCGTCTTCGAGTGCCTTTGTGAAGATTTCCTCGCCATTGTCGAGCTTGATGGGCTCGTAGCCGGTAGCCAGCAGCAGCTCACGTGTAAGACCTGTGGCATGACTGATCTCCGCACTGCTGAATTCGGCCGGCACATCATAGATGGTGGAACCGTAGAGGTCGGCCAGTCCCTGCATCTCGGCAAGAATTTCCTCTATCTGTTTGTCCAGTGAGGCGTCGTCGACAGATTCCGGAGCGTCTGATGTATCTGTATCAATAGGTTCGAGACCCAGGACCTCTGAATATTGGTTGAGTAGCGCTATCAGTTCGTTGACATCGGGTGCCTCACTCTCGTTACCATGGGCCACTGCCTGGTCTATCTGGTCGAACAGCTGTTGAAGCCGGCTTTCCAATTCGTCTTTCGAAGCATCACGCGCCAACCAGTCCTTATCAGAAAGGATGCCATAGACCTCGTCTGCCGAACCTACTGTGTCATGGTGATAATAGGGGAAGGCATTGACTACGTTAGGTAACGAACGGGTGTTGAACTTACAGTAAGCTATCCAACGGTTTTTGCGGGCATTGTAGTGAGCGGGGATAGTGAACTCCTCGGCATCAGGCCCTTGCGTTTTGACGTAGAGATCACAGCCATAGACCTTCGTAGTGTCGTTGTTCGACAGGTTAATCTCGAAGGTAAAGTCGGTATTGTAACCTTCTTCGTTGCTATAGCCGTATGAGCGCGGATAGGCCTCGTGGTTGGCGATGTCGAAAACAACAGTTTCGTCAACCAGGTGTACGGGATGATGGTTGAAGAACGACATACGTATATCTAAAGGCACTACAGCGTTAGGATCATAGGTCACAGTCTTGGCCTCCGTCTGGTAGCTGATACCGTTCTGGTAAACAATCTTCGCATAAATGTGGTGCTTGCTCAGAGGCGTAGGATTAACCAGTTTACAGGTTGTTTTCCACTTACCTTCGTTATTGATTTTAGCCTGACCGATGGGCTGGTTGCCGTCCATGACGGTCACCTCGAAATAAGGAGGTTGAGGGTTATATGCCGCTGCCAAAATTTGACCTGACCTTCGGGATGCTGCGGTCTGCATTTGGCTACTCTCACCCTGAGTTTCGGTCTCGTCGATGAACATAGCCTTGCCCATGACAACGAAGGTGGGTTTGATAACTGTAGAAGCAACATTCAGAGCTGATCGTGACACGTTCAGTGTTTCTGCATTAATCATCTCGCGATACTGCTTGCCGCCCAATGTGTAGCTAAGGTAAATTTCAGGACGGAATTCGCCAGCCACTGTGGGAGTCATGCTGAAACTCATCGTACCGCCCTGATCGATATAGGGCCAGTCGATGGTGAGCTTACGTTCTGTTTCGTCCCATTGTGTAGCAGCCGTTTTCAGTTCGATATAGCTGCCATTGGCATATAGTTTTACATCGCTATCCTCCAATTCTTGGAGTGTCATATTACTATATTCGTCGAATCCAATCGAGCGATTTTTTATCACTTTGTATATACGCTGACTCCTATAGGTTTGAATATTAGTGAAGCCTTCGGGCACATAGAACTCCAGCTTGCAGTCGGTGGGGTACTTGCTCATGTCGTAAGTATCATAATTCAGCCAGGTACGTTCCTCCAGCCCATCGAACTGCACCTTAACTGTCAGACTTGCATAGAAGCCAATCGTAACTGCTGACTGGCCGAATGTGGCGCGTCGCGTGCTGAGGTTACTCTCCAGCTGGGTGGTACAAAGTGGTATGTGGTGGAGGGACAGACGGCTGACGGTTCCGTCGCTGACGGTAACTTCCCCGCTGACATAGTCCTTTCCTTCTGTATATTGCTGTAGTTGCTCCAGGCTGGTAATGGATGCATACTGCATTCCCTGAGACATGGCAACTATGGTGTACTGTCCCTGCGGCAGGGCACTGACGGTAGCAGCTTTGTCGCCGGTTTCCATAGCCTGGCGGCGTACCACCTGTCCCGTTGCGTTGTCGATAACGAGCAAGGCAGGCTTCTTGGATTCGCTGATCAGGTAGGAAACATCTACCTTGCCACGTTCCACAATGGGTAAGGTTACGCTGACAGTCGTTTCCTGTCCCACCTCTGCTTCAGCCTCTACCGGCTCAATGTCGCCTCTGACACTGGAGGCTGCAACGTGCAATCGGGTACCTTCGGGCAACTTCGTGTAGAAGGTGTAGAGGGGATAGCTGGTCAGGTAATGGGTGATGATGCTGTCGCGTCCGTCGGGCAGCGTAGCGGTGAAGGTATACTCCAGACTGCGTCCGTCTTCGTAGGCATTCTGTATGGATACCTTCTCACCCTCTGCCACTGCAGGCTGGAAGGTATGGGACAGCTGCAAGCAGGTACCGTTGGCAGGCAGGAAGGTAAAGCGGGCCGAGGTGGAGTCTGCCAGATTGACGTGGCGTGACTTCGATCCGTGAATGGGTGAGGTGACGGTGACGATACTGGAGGTGGCTACCACCTCGCCTGTGGCAACGCCGTTGGCTGCCGTTGTGAGTGTAGCCGAGGCGCCTGTCTGTCCGCCGGGCAGTACCTGGACAATCTGGATGACGGCCTTGTCAATACCACGATGCGTAACAGAATCGACGACGGTGAAGGTGACATCCTTCTTTTGCAGCAACTGCAGTGGGATAGTCATGTCGTAGGGTTCTTCGACCGTGACTATCAGCGTATCCGGCTGCTGGTAGGTTCGTGCCAATGATGCATCCAAGGTGGTTGCACACAGCATTTTCTGACCGTCGAACACGCCGTCAAGGGAATTGCCGCGGGTCAGATATTCACGATTGCCGTTCATCCATGTCATGGTGTATTCGGAATTAGCCAAAGGCTTTCCGTCGGCAGTATAATACATTTTAAGTGTACGCGGAACCTTCAGGCCGGTCAGTGTCGTCGACACATCCTCTTCGCCCACGAAGATATTATCCACACGGACAGCCTCGTTGCCGCGGTAGTTGATGACCGACAGGCTATAGTTGCTGTTCTGGGGCAGGTAGCGGAACTCGTATTCGTTGCGTCCGTTGAGCAACAGACGGCGGACCTGTCCTGTGCCCAGGTTGGTCAGCAGCATGGTCATATTGTTGAACTGTGCCAGCCAGGCTGCATCAAAGCGGTCCATGAGCTTGACTGTAAGGTCGGCATACTTACCGTCGATAGGCAGTATCGTAAAGTCCTTCCAGCCGGGAGCAGCCTGATAGAGTGGTACTGACTCGCGGGGTACACGGACGACCATATCGGGGCAGTCGAAGAACACCTCTTGCTGCCAGTCTTCATACTCTTCTGTTTCCCAGTTGTAGGTTCCGGTGCCATACAGTTTCGGCGGTGTGACAGCAAAGCAGACGAGTGTCTGTAGCTGCACCGCCTTCATGGCGTCCCGGGTGAATTCCTCGATGGTGGAAGGCAGGATGACCTCTTTCAGCGCTGAATGGTCATCACCGTTATCAGAGTAGTAGAAGTCTTTTATACTTGTACGACTGAGGTCTAGCGTAACCATATTGGGAAATTGGTAACTGAAATAATAGCTTTCCGTTGTCACGCCGCCTAAAATATAGGTAGTAACTTTGTCTTTGTCCTCCTCATAATTGAACCCTGCGGGGTCATCACTTGTACCATTGTCGCAGATAAGGGTGCCTGTCTCGGGGTCCCAACTACCTGAACCGGGCTGATAGGTAGGTGCATCCGGGGCATACTCGAAGATACCTACCAGTTCTACATCTTCGTCAGGCATAGTGAAAGAGACAGTAACATAGCGGCTCCAGTCGTACGTATTAGACTTCCCGTGGGACATTGGAAGACCGTTCTCCGTCCATTGTTTCTGTTTATAGCCCGAATCGGAGATGTCAACGCGGATTTCAATCTCTTGCCCTGGCTCAGCCACGTCCTCGAAGACCCTAAGTGTATCGGAGCAGTAACGGTCGACATAACTGCCTCGGTTGTCCACGTCGCCATCGTAGCGTACATAAAACGTGAGCGCATCTTCAGGCAGAACTTTGATGCGGATACGATGGGTATCGGCTGCATGGGCAATAAAAGTGCCAAGCAGCAACACAAATAATATACTGAACAGTTTCTTCATAACTCTATATATAATATGTGTGATTACTTGATGAACTTCTTACCGTCCCGGATATATATGCCCTTGGCCGGTGTGCTTACGGGTATGCCCTGAAGGTTATAGACGGGCAGTTGTGTCTTTGGCTGTGAGGCAACGACGGACCCGATGGCATTGGGATCTGCATTGCCGAAGGCAAGCACGAAACGTGAGGTGCTGGTGCCTGCAGTGGCGGTAAAGGTATAGGCTTCGCCGTCGCTGAGCAAGGTGCGTGTATGCTCGTCGTTGTCTATGAGGTAGATGTCTGCTGAGCAGAACTCCTCGGCACATTGTTTCAGGGAGAGCGTGATGGTATAGGTGCCCTCCTGGGTCAACTGCAGGCCGAGAGGTACGATGCCGTCGGCCAGAGGACGCTCGTTGATGGCATAGGCGATGCCACCGACATAGGTGTACAGCTGGGCTTCGGGACTTTCGCTCATGTTCATCACAGGCAGGTCGCGACCTATCTCGTAGGTAGTGGCGGCTGTGGGGTTAATGACAAGGCGGGTGGAAGCCAGAGACTTAGAAGGAACGGGAGGAACAGTCGTCTCGGCATTCTCTGTATTCTCTTTGGGAGCCACCGTGATGTTATAGACCGTGCGGTTCTGGTTCTTACGGGCACGACGCTGAGCCTGCTGCCCTTCCTGGCTTTCATCACTTAAGAACGTCTTGACGTGCTGACGACGGTCGGCATGGAAGGTGATACTGTTGACATCGTCTGCTGCCTGAACAAATATGGCAGCCATGGGATCAATGACATACTCATCATCGAGGGCACTCACAGCGTTCCACGTATGATTCCAACTACCGGAATTATAGATGTACATAGGCCCGTCGTAATCTACGGCACGGATATCCAGGAAGGCGGGATAGGGATTGCCGATGAAATTCCAGTTGCGGTTATGGGCAAATTCACCGTTGAAATGAGAGAGCGGCAGGGTGATGTCATCGTTGGCAAGGAAGTAGTTGGTTCCGCCCTGCCCGGCATTCCAGATATGGTGCAGACCTGTCCACTTTTTCGTTACTGTTCCATTGGCATCCCGAATAGATGACTCTCTACCCTTGAAGGCATAGCCTTGTCCGGCATGCAGTATCTCGTCGTTCCCCACGCGCACCCAGGTGGCGGCAAAGTTTCCGGCGGCACGTGCTCCGCTGTCATAGCGGAAGAAAGCGTAGGGTGTGTTGGGATAATCCGGCATGATGTCGCTGATGCGTGTGTCGAAAGCCGGTGTAAAGAAATGCTCTGCACCCATCGTCCAATTCAGTTCAATGACATCGGCAGTGGCTATACCCCTGTTGATGAACGACTGCCATGTATATTCGGAGAACTGGTCGCTGGTGATAAACGTCATATTAAGCTTACCCATACTGAACTTGGCATCCTCCTCGATACGGAAGTACGGATGGTTCTCATTCGATATCCCGTAAAGGTCGCCTTGCCAGTAGGAATCCAATATGTTCACATCGTATTTATCTTCCTGAAGACCGCTCTTCGGGGTTATGACCAGCTGATCCAACACATTGAGCGTGGTACCATGAACTTCGTCAAGGGGTAAGATGTTCATGGCCATATTATATTGGTCGCTTTCCTTGTAATGTGACAGGCCCGCCCTGGGAACATAGAGGGTAGCCTCGCGATCGCTCCAGCCCAATAGCTCGCCATCGATAAATGGCGGTATCATAGTACGTATAATGATACTGTCCAATTGGTCAGCGATATTGTCTCCAGGAAGGTTGTTACCAAGGGTGAGCAATGTGGAAGGCAGGTCGATGACCTTCAAGCTGTCTCCGCATAGAGCATGACTGCCTACGTGAATGACTCCCTCTGGCACGGTGATGCGTCTATATGTTCCCCCATTAAAGACGAAGCCTCCCAGTTTCTTTAGTTTTGACGGCAGCTTTATTTCCTCTAAAGGCACACCATGGAAACTTTTGTAACCGATGATTTGTACGCCGTCCGGAATATCAATATGCGTAAAAGTACAACCCTCGAAGCAACCATTCCCACCCATCTCGATGACGGTGACCGTAGAGGGTATATTCACTTCCTTGAGACTTATACACTGGCCGAAGGTGCCCACGAGTGTGCGTATTCCTTCGGGCAGGTGGATGTGCTCGAGGGCTATACAGCCATCGAAGGCACTTGCTCCGATACTGTCAACGGTCTCTGGTATGGTGACTTTTGTCAATTGTGTGCAGCCGGCAAAGGCAGCTTCAGGTATAATGTGGCAGTTTTCAGACCATACCACTTCTTCCAGTCTATTCTCTGAAAAAACGCGCTGACCGATACTTGTAACGTGGTTAGGGATAACTGCCTTGGGCATTGTTTTGATTCCCGCGTAGGCAGACTCCCCAATAGTGGTAACCGTCTGGGGAAGATCTATTGATTTGATCCGTGTACCAATGAAGAAATATTCGGGCAGGATGGTCAGATCCTGTGGCAACCGAACTTCTTCGAGTGCCGAACAATGCGCCAGCGTGCTGGTTCCTATCTGCTTCTGGGTAGTCAGACCGTCGGGAAAGTAGAAACTCTTCAGATTCGGACAATCGGCAAAAGCGCATTCGCCATTGATGGTAACCCCCTTTGGTAAGGTGAATGTCTCGATACCTGTGTTACGGAACACGTTATCCGTTAGTAAGAGACTGTCACTCTGAATATTGATAGTCGTTAATGACGTACAGTCTTGGAAGGCGCTCCATCCGATTTCGGTTACGGAAGCAGGGATGGTAACCGAAGTCAGTCCCGTATTCTGGAAGGCTGAATAATCAATCATGGTGACTGTCTCGGGTATGACAATGGAAGTCAGCTTCGTGCAATTTCCGAAGAACGCAACTTCTATCTTTTTTAACTCCCTAGGCAGAACAGCCGATTCCAGGTTGCTGCAACCGTTAAAAACTGAATAAGGAAGGCTGGTTGCTTCTGTTGGCAGTACGCAATGACGAATTTTTTGATGGCCCTCCATATACACAAACTCGCCACATTCACCGTCCACGCCACTGATGTCAAGGTCGGTCAGACTAGTCATCTGGTTACGGATGACATTGAAGTCATCTTGGTTTACCTTGCCTGTGACGGTAAGTTTGGCAATGTCTGACAACTCGCCGAGTTCCTCGATCTGTTCCTGAACCATCACGAAGAGCGTACCTGCTTCTTCGCAGTGCACAGTAACCTCAAGTTTCAATTGTGCCGTAGCCAACTGGCAGATGACAACTGACAAAAAGGTTGTGAAAATCTTTCTCATAAACTTACTTGGATTTGAAAATTTTTCTGCAAATATAAATATAAATAAGTATAAGTGCATAGAAAAAAAGAAAAAACGACTGCCAAATTCGGAATTTAGCAGTCGTTTGCAAATTTTGAGAGTCGAAAGTATGTCTTACTTGATTCCGAAGAAGATGATGCGCTTGTCGGACGTAACGGTGAGAGTGCAAGCAGTGGCAACCTCGAACTCGTACTTATCGGCCTCTGAAACTGTGAAGGTGTAAGGCGAATTCTGTGTTGCACCGTCGTTCTCCTTTACGGTAATGGTCTCTACGACGGTTTCGCCGTTCTTGAGGATTACATCGGCTGTGCCGGTTCCCTTCCATGTTACGGCATAGAAGCTGTGCTTGCCGGCGGGAACGCTGAGGGTGAAGTCACCAGCTGCCTTAGAGGTGCCGATCTTCAGTACCTTACAGTCTGCTACGCCATTGATGGTAGCTACGCCATTGTCGTAGAAGTTGGTGCCTGCTGTGTAGGAGAGGCTGATGCCATACTCGGAGGTATCGCCGCCTTGCTCGCCGCCTTCACCTCCTTCACCTCCTTCGCCTCCATCGCCGGCTTCGAGGATCTCTACGTTGGCATTCTTGATTTCGGGTGTCATGGCACCGGTAGAGCTGTTGACGTACTTCATCAGCTGACCGGTAATCTTAACCTTGGATCCTACAGTGAACTTTGTGACACCCTCGGGAAGGTTAGCCCAGTATGCCTCGAATACCTTACCGCCATCCTTGGTGTCGGCCATCCAGAAGGTCTGCTGGTTTCTGCTGACAGTGCCGACAACCTCGGTGATATAACCTGTGATGGTATAGGTCTCGGTAGATGTAGCGCCATCGGCAAGGGCATTTGTCAGCTCTACGGCCTGAGCACAAGTTACCTCGGTACCCTGCGGAGTCTCACCTCCTTCACCTCCTTCGCCTCCATCGCCGGCTTCCAGAATCTCAACCTTGGCGTTCTTGATTTCGGGTGTCATGACACCGGTAGAGCTGTTGACGTACTTCATCAGCTGACCGGTAATCTTTACCTTAGAGCCCTTCACGAATTCTGTTACCCCTTCTGGCAGGTCAGCCCAGTATGCCTCGAATACTCGACCGCCATCCTTGGTGTCGGCCATCCAGAAGGTCTGCTGGTTTCTGCTGACAGTGCCGATAACCTCGGTGATATAACCTGTGATGGTATAGGTCTCGGTAGATGTAGCGCCATCTGCCAATGCCTTGGTCAGCTCTACAGCCTCGGCACAGGTAACGGGTGTACCTTCTACGGTCTCCCCACCGCCACCGCCTTCGCTGTTACCCTGGATAGAGTAAACGTAGGCAGTTCCCTTGCCGACAGTCTCGGGGGTATTGCCCTTATAGTTGACAACCTTACCATAGACAACTACCTCGTCGCCGGCCTTAATCTGGCTTACTGAGGTAAACTTTTTGTTGCCCGGACCGTAAACCTGGAAGGCAGTAAAGATGGTTGTGTTGTTACCCTCGTCAATCATGGTGAAGGTCATGTTACCATACTGGCTGATAGTAGCATCGGTTGTGTTGTTGGCTTTAACCTTACCCTTGATGTAAACGGCCTGAGGAGATTCTGTGTCGGCCTGCAGGGTGTTGATGTAAGCAACAACGCCAGCCACGTTGTAAGGGTCTTCTAATGTGCCGGTTCCGGCAGGAAGGATTTCCTTATCTGGAACTTTTTCTTCGGTACCAGGAATCTGATACGGTGCGGGAACGTCCTCGCAGCAGGTGAAAGCAAATACGCCTAACAGGGCGAGGAGGATGCTTTTGAAAGTTGTTTTCATTGTTGTATAGTTTTTTTGTTTTTTTTTATCATTGACTAAAGTCTAAAGTCTAACGTCTAAAGCCTTTTTGTTACTCCACAATATCGCTCATGGTACGCATACCCAGCTGCCAGCCGGTGTTGTAACGGCTCAGTACGCCATAGAGGGTGTATACATGACCTTCTTTGATGGGATAGCTGGCAAAGTCGGCGTATGTGCTGGTGCGGAGGTCCAACGTGCCGCCGCCCTGCAAGTTGATGGTGTTGGTAACGCCATTACCAGTATCGGCATCCTCGGGTGCTGCCAGAACCCAGCGCTCGGTGCTCTTGGGTGTGATGCTGCCCCTGACACGGACAATACAGCCAGCCCACTGATCCTTGCTGAGGTTCTTGACCTGGTCGTAGTCGATGGTATCGATGCGTGAAGGATCGGGAGCGCCCAAGAACTTGACATGGTCCCAGAAATCCTGCTGGCTCATACGGCCTATGCGCTCTACGCCTGCTGCGTTCTTGCTGGGGAAGCCCAACTGGCCGTTGCTGCCGTAGCCGCCGATATACAGGCCCTTCAGGCTAAGGAGAATCTCCTGCCCGGGCTGTATATGGTTATAGAGTGCGTTCATATTGACACCGATGATGATGAAGCCGGGATTCTGCTTGGTTCCGTCCTGCAGCACCAGTTGCTGTGTAAGGTTGCCGCCATCGTCGGTGCAGATAACGGTGCCGCGCAGCATGCTGTCGGTGGTAATCTCAGCAAACTGGTTCTGATTGGTGATATAGGTGTTGTATTTAGCCTTCAGTTCCTGAATGGAGATAACGTTGTGCTCCTGAAGCGTCTTGTTCCAGATGGTGTATCCGGTGTACACGTCATCTTCCCAAGTGCCGTTCTGGCAGGAAGTGGCGGCGAAGCCTAACACCAAGGTGAGCAGTATATAAATCTTTTTCATATCTCTTCTGTTTAATATATAATAATGTATAGGACTTAGAAACGGTAGTTGATGTTCAGCATGAAGTTGAAGCCCTGTGCATAGAACTTCTTGGGATTGTTGCTAAAGTCATATACGCGCTCGTTTCCCTTTGTACCGTTCTTGTTAGTGCTGTAGTTGCTACGGCTCTGCTCGTAACCGCCTGTGCAGATGCTACGGTTGTTGAGGATGTTGGTAAGTGTGAGGTTGATGCTCATGGGGTGATGAGCCACCGTAATCTGCTTACCGATGCTGGCATCCAGCATAAAGCCGCCCTTGCCGCGACTCTGGCCGGGTATGATATATGTCTCGGCTCCGGTAACGGGGTCTTCTGTCTTCTCGAGGGTCTCCTGGTAGCGCAGACAGGGACTGTAGGAGAGGTAGATGCGGTCGTAGTAGTTGCCGATGAGCGAGAGGTACCATCTGTTGATGCGATAGTTGACAGCCAGGCTGTAGACGGAGAGGGGAGTGCCGCTCTCGCGCATATCCTTATTGTAGCAGGTGGTGGTATTCTCTGTGCCATGTGTGCTGAGCATATACACGCAGTCGCTGTTGTGGTTGTAGAAGTTGTTGCTCCATGTTCCCATAGCGGTGATGTCCAGGCTGCTGGTAATCTTGAACTTGGCGCCCAGTTCTACACCATAGTAGGTCTTGCTGACATCCGTCAGGGATACATAGGTGAAGCTGTTGACATCGTCGAAGTAGAAGTTCTGCCACTCTGTGCCGTCGAAGGTGCGGGAGTAGTAGCCCGTCAGGTTCATCTGCAGCCAGTTATTGTTCAGGCGATAGCCCAACTCGGCGGTGGTTATCTTCTCGTTATAGAGGTTTTTCACGAAGTTGTTGTTCATCTCGGGGCTTACGAAGGCTGTGCTAGCAAAGGGGGCGCGTGTCTCGAAACCGGCACCCAGGGTGATGCCGTGTCCCTTGCCCAGATTAAAGGTAGCACCAGCCTTAACGCCGCCGTCCAGGAAACCGGCTTTCTGGCCGCGGCCATAGGAGTAGTTCACCTCGCGTCCGTTCTCGTCCAGGTAGTTATGGCAGATACCATTATTCATATAGCCGTTGCGCCACATCTGTGTGCCGCCAATCTTGGCAGAGGCAAAGTAGTGACCGATACCCTTGTTCCAAGATACAGCAGTCCAGGCCTTGATGTCGCGGACGGTGATGCTGTAGTCGTAGCCGAAGCAGTCGCCCTTGCCGATACGGTGCTCGCCGTTGTAGATCTTGTCGGAAAGGTCGTAATAGCTTTGGTCGGAACCAGGCAGATAGGTGCCGATGGCATAGTTGTTGACGTTATGCATGTACTTGGCTCCCAGCATATCGTCTATGGTCTGATAGTGCAATCCCTTGTTGGCACCCAGCTGCAAGCCCACGCGCCATTTAAGGTTCTGGGTGATACTGTAGTCGAAGGTGCTACCCAGGCGCAGGTTCAGGTGGTCGTTGTGCTTGGCTGTGATAAAGTAAGCGGCATCCTTGCCCTGCTGGTTGTTGGTCTGGTTGGCAGCATAGAGGCGATCGAAGTCGATCTGACGGTTAGCATCGCTGCGTGTCCAATAGTCGTAGCTGTTCTGCCATGCCTCTGCCGAATAATCCCAGTTCTGGACGTTCTCGATATCCCAGACATCATACTGGCTGCTGGGGAAGTTCTTCCAGTAGTCGGGGGCAGGGTTCTGGGAATCGTTGTACTGCAGACGTGTGGCGCTGTACATTACATACTTACCGATGAGGCTGGTGGTGAGCTTCATCTTGTCGTTAATCTTGTAATCCCAGGTCAGCAAGGCTGTGGGCTCGAAGTTGTTGACAACGCGGCTGGCGCGCATCCTGCCGTTCTGGTATCCCCAGTAGGGGTTGTACTGGCGGTCGTTGGCCAGCCAGTAAGCCTCGTCGGTAGAAGCTCCCTGTTGAGCGCGTTCTGTGGGGTTACCCCATGTGGCAAGGTTCAGGGCGTGCTTGTCGTTAAACACCTTCTGCACGCTCAGGAAATAGCCCAGGCTGTTGTAGAAGGTACCCTTGACGGCTGCTGTCTGCATGTTAGCCCAACGGTAGCCTACGGTCCCGAAGAAAGCCCATCCCTTGTCGGTGAGGCCTGTTCCGTAAGTGTACATGCCGCGCAGGGTGTAGTTGCGGTTGGCTCCTGAGAGGGTGACCTTGTGGCCTGCCGGCTGCATGCTGGCTCGGAAGTCGTAGTTGCTGCTTCCGCCCATGTTAGCGATGCTGTACGAGTTGTCCTCGAAGGGGCTTGCCGCATCCTGGTTACGCGTGGCGTCGTTCATACCACCGATGGTGGAGTAGTTGAATCGTCCGTTCTCGATGTTGTTTACCATTACACCGTTCATGTAGACATCGTTGTAGCGTGAGTCGTAGGCACGGAATTTAAAGCGTACCGGACTCCACTGATAGCCGATGTTACTGGTGTAGACATTGTTGGCCGAGCCAACCTGAATGATGTTAACAGTCTGGTCGTCATCCTCGCCCAGCTGCGACTCAGACAGGACAAAGGAGGAACTCTCCTGATGGATTTCCTCTTCCAGTTTACTGACAGTCGTGGTGTCAGTTTCTGTCTGAGCGTAGCACAATGGCGCAGCTAACAATGCCAGAACCAAAAGCTGATGCTTCTTTCTCATGATAATAGTTGTTTGATATTGACATATATTTGTGCAAACTTACAAAAATTATTTTGTCTTTAAAAAGGTTATAACAAAAAAATGAGAAAAAATCCCAAATGTTATATGTGTTATGCAAAAATATTGTATCTTTGCAAAGAATCAGTTAATGTGAATAACTATAGTCTATAAACAAGATACCATAGAAAAAGAATGAAAAGAATAACATTAGCCCTTATGTGCGCAATGCTGGTGGCTGCATCGGCTTGCGTGAGAGCCCAGATTCAGTGCCATGCGGTGTGTTTCTACAATCTGGAGAACCTGTTTGATACGGTTCATGACTACGGTAAGAATGACTTCGACTTCCTGCCCAACGGTTCTTATCACTGGACGAAGAACAAGTACGAGAACAAACTGAAGAACATGGCTCAGGTTATCTGTGACCTAGGAACCGACAAAGTTCCGTATGGAGCCAGCATTATCGGTGTTTCCGAGATAGAGAACGATAAGGTGATGGAAGACCTTTGCGCCCAGCCCAACATGAAGGAGCGCGGCTATAAGTTTGTCCATTTGGAAGGCCCCGATAAGCGAGGTGTTGACTGTGCCCTCATCTATAATCCCAAAGCTTTTCAGATAACAAAATTCTTCCATAAGGAGTATGTTTACGAGAATGGAGACACGACACATGCCACCCGGCCCTTTCTGTGCGTACAAGGCATTCTGGCCGGCGACCCGCTGACGGTGATTGTATGCCACTGGCCCAGTAGAGGCGTTGATAGCCCCTTCCGTGAAGCCGGAGGCCGGCAGGTACGTGCTCTTACCGACAGTATTCATGCTGCCGACCCCGACATGCGTATTATGGTGATGGGCGATATGAACGACGACCCCGATAACAAATCCATGGCCAAGTGTCTGGGTGCCAAGCGTAATATGAAGGAAGTAGGCGACGGCGACTTCTACAATCCCTGGTGGGATGTGTTGCGTAAGAAGAGTCAGGGAACCCTTTCTTATCAGGGAGCCTGGAACCTGTTCGACCAGATTGTGCTGAGCAAGAATATGCTGGATTTAGACGGCAAGAAGGAGTATAGCCACCTTACCCTGCATTCGTATCAGATCTTTAAGCGCGACTATCTGATACAGCAGACAGGCAAGTACAAGGGAACCCCCAAGCGTACCAGCTCGGGCGGCGTATGGCTGATTGGGTACAGCGACCATCTGCCCACAGTTACCTATCTGGTAAAGAAATTGTAAAATAATTATCAATTTTCAATTGTCAATTATCAATTTTTTTGTACCTTTGCAACCGCAAATCAGACGTTGGGCGTTAGACTTTTGTCTGCGCTAACCGCTAACCGCTAAACAGAATATAAATCATAATAGTAAATCGTAAAATTTTAAATCCTATGACAAGTTACAAGGAATTGGGTTTGGTAAACACCCGTGAAATGTTTGCCAAGGCAGTAGCAGGTGGTTACGCTATCCCCGCATTCAACTTCAATACACTGGAGCAGATGCAGGCTATCGTACAGGCAGCAGTAGAGACCAAGTCTCCCGTTATCATGCAGGTATCTAAGGGTGCTCGTAACTATGCTAACGGTACTATCCTCCGTTACATGGCTCAGGGTGCTGTTGAGTATGCTAAGGAGCTGGGTTGCGAGAATCCTCAGATTGTTCTTCACCTGGATCACGGTGACAGCTTCGAGCTCTGCAAGGATTGTATCGACAACGGTTTCTCAAGTGTGATGATCGACGGTTCTGCTCTTCCCTACGAGGAGAACATCGCTCTGACCAAGAAGGTTGTTGAGTATGCTCACAAGTATGATGTAACTGTTGAGGCTGAGCTCGGCGTATTGGCAGGTGTTGAGGATGAGGTTGCCAGCGAGGTTTCTCACTACACAAAGCCCGAAGAGGTAGAGGATTTCAGCAAGCGTTCTGGCTGCGACTCTCTGGCTATCTCTATCGGTACCAGCCATGGTGCTTACAAGTTCACTCCCGAGCAGTGCACACGCGACCCCAAGACCGGCAAGTTGGTTCCTCCTCCATTGGCATTCGATATCCTGCACGAGATTGAGAAGCGTCTTCCCGGCTTCCCCATCGTTCTGCATGGTTCTTCTTCAGTTCCTCAGGACGAGGTTGATACCATCAACGCTCACGGCGGTAAGTTGCCCGATGCAGTAGGTATCCCCGAGGAGCAGCTGCGCGAGGCTTCTAAGAGCGCTGTTTGCAAGATTAACATCGACTCTGACTCTCGTCTGGCTATGACTGCTGCTATCCGCAAGCACTTCGATGAGAAGCCCGGTGACTTCGATCCCCGTCAGTATCTGAAGCCCGCTCGCGAGAACATGAAGAAGATGTACATGCACAAGATTATCGATGTGCTGGGCAGCAACGACAAGCTTTAATTGAACAACGTTAACGTAACGTTAACGATAACGAATAAGGGAGGCAAATTCTTGCCTCCCTTATTGTTTTATTAGCTTAGCTAGCGTCTAAGGCTAGCTTCTAAAGTCTTACTTCGTTACATCCTTGATTCCTCCTGTACTTTGGAAGAAGGTGACCTTGGTGGTTGCCTGCTTGTCGAAAAGCGTGTTGGCAAGAATCTCTACAACACCGAACTGCCCCATGGGAAGCTCTGTGGTGCAGAATTCCTGCTGGTTGTTGAAGATACTGACCCTGGTACGTGCAGGAACATTGTAGAATACGCCCTTCTCCATCTTGGCTTTCTTCTTGGCGGCGTCTTCGTCCACAACTGTTTTAGGAAGCGATTCCATACATTTTACACTGACATAGACAGGAGCACCGGCTAAATCGTCATCGTCTACCACACCCAGCTTCTGCGAAAAACGGAAAAGGATATCCTTGTCGGTCTCCTTATTGGGAAGGAAGTTGAACGATGTTACCTCTGTACTGGTCTGCTGTGTGCCTTTGAACATAGATTCCAAAGCAGCAACCTGTTTGTCTAGCTGGTTCAGCATCAGTTGCAGCTGGGCTCCATCCTTGGGCGTGTTGTCGGCTTCGCCTTTGATAAGGGCATTGCGACTGTCGCGTAGGTCATAGATTTCCTCAGCACAAAGCTCGGCCATCTTGGCAGTGCTGCCGGCTGTCAGCATTTCCTGTGTCATGTAGGAGCGAGGGTCTTCCGGCTTGGGAGCGGGAACGGCATCGGGCAATTCGGGCAGGAACTCCTCTTCGGCTTCGGCGTTGATACTCAACAGGATGCCGTCCGAGTTCAGGCCTACCAGCGGAGCAACGGTCTTGCTCTTTATCTTAATACTGTAAGCCTTCTCCTTGTCGGGTACGCCAAAAGGCTCCAGCTTTATACTCTTAATGCTCCAAGCTACACTTTCCTCTGCAGGTACATTGGGAAGGCGTAGGTAACGGTTGGCATACTTGTAGAAATCGCCAGGCTTTGTAACGGTCTTTTCTGTTATAATGGTAATACGAAAAGCTGTCTTGGGTAGGAAATAAGAGACACCTTCAAGAGTGCTGCCAGGTACGAAATCCGATACATCTGTCTGTGCCTGAATTCCTAATACGGTGCAGCAGAGTGCGAGTCCTAAAAAGTTTCTTAGTTTCATAAATTATTTATTTTGAATGCAAAGATAATGTTTTTCAACGAATGTGGTACGGATAAGCGGCTATTTTTTTACTTCTCGTGTGTAAATTATGATTTATGAATTATGAATTGTGAATTATCTTTTGTATCTTTGTCCCCAAATTTGATATATCATGCAGACAATAAATGTTAAGGACAAGTCTTTTTCCCTCTTTATCCCGGAAAAGGAAATTCTGAAGGAGGTGAAGCGTATAGCCACGCAAATTAACAGGGACTATGCTGGAAAGGAACCTGTATTTCTGGCAGTGCTGAACGGCTCGTTCGTTTTTGCCGCAGATCTGATGAAAGAGGTAAATCTTCCCTGCGAGATATCCTTCGTAAAGATGGCATCTTATCAGGGTGTTAACACAACGGGGCAGATCCGTGAAGTCATCGGCCTGAACGTTGACCTTACAGACCGTCCTGTTATTGTTGTGGAGGATATTGTGGATACGGGCCTTACGATGGCTCACATGCTGGAGGTGTTGAAGAAACAGAACCCTGCCAGCATAGATATCTGCACATTGTTGCTGAAGCCTGGAAAGTTGCAGGTGGATCTGAATATCAGATACTGTTGTCTGGAGATTCCCAACGACTTTATCGTAGGTTACGGATTGGACTACGACGGATACGGAAGGAATACAAGGGATATCTATACGCTGGTGAAGTGAAGAATGAAGAGTGAAGAACGCCGAAGGGTTCGCGAGCGGAATGCGAGAAGGTTTAGCTCGACGGCCCAAAGGGGAAAGTCAACGAAGCGGCAATTTGCTGCTGCCGTGTTCGTAAACCATGTGTCTCCCCTCGGGGAGATTTAGAGGGGGTTGACAATAAGGAATAAAAAAACAAAAACAATACAGTTAATTTAAGGTATGAAGAATATTATTATCTTTGGTGCTCCCGGTTCAGGAAAGGGAACCTACAGTGATGAGATTGTAGCAAAGTACGGAATGGGTCATATCAGCACAGGCGATGTGCTGCGTGCTGAAATCAAGAACGGCACAGAGTTGGGTAAGACCGCTAAGGGCTATATCGATAACGGTCAGCTGATTCCCGACGAGCTGATGATCGACATTCTGGCTAAGACATACGACAGCCTGCCTGCCGGTAAGGGTGTTATCTTCGATGGTTTCCCCCGCACCATTGCACAGGCTGAGGCTTTGAAGAAGATGCTGGCCGAACGTAAGCACGAGATGGGTGTGATGATAGAATTAATTGTCGACGAAGACACCCTGATGAAGCGTTTGCTGAACCGTGCCGTCGAGCAGGGACGTGCCGATGATAACGAAGAGACAATCAAGAAACGCTTTGCTGTTTATCACAGTCAGACGGAACCTTTGGCAGCATGGTTCGAGAAGGAAGGCATTCGTCATACCTTCACATGGGAAGGCAGCAAGGACCTGATGCTGGCCAATATCTTTGCCTTCCTGGATACATTGAAGTGAAATAGATGGAAAGCAATTTTGTAGACTACGTAAAGATCTGTTGCCGCTCTGGTAAGGGCGGCCGTGGATCTATGCATATGCATCGGGCCAAATATATCCCCAACGGCGGACCGGACGGCGGTGACGGCGGTCGTGGCGGTCACGTATTTCTTCGTGGCAATCACAACTACTGGACCTTGTTGCACCTGCGTTACGAGCGTCATGTCTTTGCCACTCATGGCGGAAACGGCGGTAAGAGCGGCAGCACAGGAGCCGATGGCGAGGACCGTTACATAGATGTACCGTGCGGTACCGTAGTCTATAATGCTGAAACGGGCGAATATATCTGCGACGTAACAGAGGACGGTCAGATTGTGATGCTGCTGAAGGGCGGCAGGGGTGGTTTGGGCAACAAGCACTTTGCCACCAGCACCAATCAGGCGCCGCGCTTTGCACAGCCTGGCGAGCCCATGCGCGAGCTGACCATCATCCTGGAGCTGAAACTGCTGGCCGACGTAGGTCTGGTAGGTTTCCCCAATGCAGGAAAGAGTACCTTGCTGAGTGCCCTGAGCAGTGCCCGCCCCAAGATTGCAGGCTATCCCTTCACTACACTGGAGCCTTCATTGGGAATCGTCTCCTATCGCGACGGACAGTCCTTCGTGATGGCAGACATCCCCGGTATCATAGAAGGTGCCGCAGAAGGTAAGGGACTGGGCCTTCGGTTCCTGCGTCATATAGAACGCAACTCGCTCCTGCTCTTCATGGTGCCGGGCGACACGGATGATATCCGTAAGGAATACGAGATTCTGCTGAACGAGGTGAAGACCTTCAATCCGGAACTGCTGGATAAGCAGCGTGTGCTGGCAATCACCAAGACAGACCTGCTGGACGAGGAGTTGCAACAGATGCTTTCGGAAGATCTGCCTGACGACCTGCCGCACGTATTCATCAGTGCCGTTGCCAACAAGGGGCTGACCGAACTGAAGGACATCCTCTGGCTGGCCCTCAACAGCGAGAGTAACAAGTTGCAGGCTATCACCCAGCAGGAGACCATTGTACATCGCAACAAAGACCTTGCCTGGTTACGTTCCGAAATGGAAGAAGAAGGCGAGGACGAGGAGATAGAATTCATTGACGAGGACGAGATAGAGGACCTCGAAGATTTCGAATACGAGGAAGACGAATGATATACGAGACGCCTGCATGGCTGTTGGCCTTCTCGGTGGGGAAGGGAGTACATGGCACAGAACCTGGAGTGGATGCCCGTGAAGCAGGCCTGCAGGGCGATGGCATAGCGATTGATGCAGATCGCATAATGATTCCCCGACAGACGCATAGCACAAACGTCTGTTGGGTGGATACGCCAGGCGAGGTGCCTGATACCGATGCTGTTATCACCTCCGAGAAGGGATTGTGCATAGCCGTGAAGACGGCCGACTGCATACCTGTTCTGGTTTATGATGTGCGCAAACGACAGATTGCTGCCATTCATGCCGGATGGCGGGGAACGGTGGGACGCCTCGTGGAGAAAACACTTCGACTGATGGGCAGCAAGGCAGAAGACCTGCGGGCCATTATAGGACCAGGAATATCATTGGAGAGTTTCGAGGTGGGCGACGAGGTGTACGAGCAGTTTCTGCAGGCCGGTTTCCCTATGCAACGTCTGGCAAGGAAATTTCCCGGCACGGAGGGCGAGAAGTGGCATATCAATCTGAAGGATGCCAACCGGTGGCTTCTGGAACAAAACGGCGTGCAGCATATCCATGTTTCGGATGTTGATACCATGACGAGTCCGCTTTATTACAGCGCCAGACGTGAAACAATTAATACCGGAAGAATTATTAATGGAATAATGATCTCCTATTAAGTAGAAGAATGAAAAAATATCGTAATAGCGTTATGACGATATAATCGAAATAAAGACCAAACAACCCAACAACTAATATACATGAAAAAGATATTCTTATTTCTTACGCTTTGCCTTCCACTTTGTGTGATGGCAGCCAACAAGAAAACAAGTGTTTCCAAAGTCGCCGAACCTGTTACATTGACAGAGGATGTAGATTATCAGATTACCAGTGCAACTCCGTTTGAAGAAGAAGGACTGGTGAATATAGAGAATACAGAACACGCAGTGATTATTCTGCTTCAGGTTAAGCCTTCCGAAGCTATCAGCAAATGGCTCGGTAAGATCCAGATAGATGGTGTCAAGGCAGCTAATAATATCAACTGTCAAGTGAAGCTTTATAATCGCGGATGTATCATTCTACCTTATATCCGTAACTTTAAACCGCTGACTGTTTATGATGAGCAGAACTTTGAGGGCGAGAGTTGCAATGATTTCGGGACAGAGAATTCCAATGGCTATATGAATACCCTTTCGGCCAAGAAACTGAATAATCGCATTCGTTCTTTCAAATTGAAGAGAGGTTACATGGTCACATTCTCGACCCGTGCGCAAGGTCGTGGCTATAGCAGGTGTTTCATTGCTGCCAGTAAAGATCTCGAGGTGGCTTCTTTGCCTCCCGTTTTGGATCAGAAAATCACTTCGTATCGTATTTTCAAATGGTATGATACAGGTAAACCTCAGTTGGCTGCAAGGGGAGGCGACAATGCCATCTGTTCGGCCCTGAATGTTACCAGCACCTATACGTGGGGTACCACTAGCGATATGTCGCCAGATGTCGAGAACGTCCCCCATCACATTTACGAGAACTATCCTTCGCCCGCTTCCCTGGGCGCCTGCACTACGTCTCCTCATATGAAGACCAACAACGAGCCTATGAATACAGCCGACGACCCCAAGGGTAAGACAGAGGACGTAGATGCGGTGTTAGCCAACTGGGAAGACCTTATGGCTACAGGTATGCGTCTGTGTTCGCCTTCTTCGTGGGACGGAAGCGACTACACCAACGGAACAGGTTATATCAAGCGTTTCATAGATAGCATAGATGCCCGTGGTTGGCGTTGCGATATCATAGATCTGCATTGTTATTGGCCTGAGAGCAATTTCGGCACCATCAAGAACTGGACCAATGCCACTGGTCGGCCCGTTTGGATCTCAGAATGGGTGTGGGGCGCTTCGTGGAACAACAACGGAGCTTTTGCCAGCGGGATTTCGGAATCTCAGAATGCTGATGCGCTGAAAAGAATATGTCCTGTGCTGAACAGCAACGACTGCATCGAGCGCTATTATTACTGGAACGAGGAGCGCGACCCTTCTAAACTCTATAAGAACGGCAGTCTTACCGCGGCAGGGAAATACTATGCCAGTATTAACGCTGGGGTAGGTTATAATGGCAAATACGACTTTGTTCCTACCACACCTCCGCAATACGGACCGTCTAAGTTTACACAGAAAGTGTACCCGACTGGGAAGACACGTCTTTCGTGGTACGATTCTAATGGCGAATATAACCAACTGATGGAGGTGCAGATGAAGGATGAACAAGGCATGTGGGTGGTATTGGATACCATTGCACAAAAAGAAACGGCATCATCTTATACGTACGATATTGACAACGATGATGAAAATGTTTTGTATCGCATTCACCTCATTGACCTTTATGGAAAGGAATACTTTACCTCTGACGATTTGTGCCTGGGAGATGCTTTTGAGATAGACGGCCGGATTTTTTATGCAGGCGGAAATCTTTTCCCTAACGGACAGTTCGATTTGGGCTTTACTACTTGGACCAACGGGGCCGGTAAGCCTTTATCAGAACCTCAGTTCCAGGTTGCAGGCGATGGCGGCTATAGTGGGGGGGCTTATCTGCAGTCCCATCTTAATGGAGGTGCCAGCAATGCTGCTTCTGTCAAGAATGTTGTTGCCTTGCAGGAAAACCAGCCTTACGTCTTTCGTATTGCAGCTAAGAATGGTGGAAATTACATTAAGTTCTATCTTTCTGCCGATGGATCGGCTAATGGGAAGGAGGTCGCTAAGGCTGCTAACGATACAGAATGGGGCGTTAATACCTTCTTGTTCAATACCGAAACTTATCCCTATGGCATACTGTCTTGTTACGGACTGGCAGCTAAGGCTCAGATTGACGATGTCCAGTTGCGTCAGCTCTTTCCAACTCGCGATGAGGCCTTGGCTGATGGAGTAGAGAAGGCTCGCCTTAGAGCCGAAGCACAACAGGTATTTAACACGGAATTTCCCTTCCTTAATGATGACTTGTCTTCCCGTATGGCTCTTGTAACAGATATTGATGAAGCTGAAACGGTACTGTCAGAACACTTGACTGCAATCAGCAAGAAGAAAAAGGCTGCGGTTCTAGCTGCCATACTAAAAGCCGTAGAGCAGAAACCATGTCCTTTGTACGACGAGATGCAGGTTCTGCTGAATAATGCCTATGAGGCTCAAACTGCCAAAGAGACGACAGAGGCTGTCGATCGGTTACAAGAACTGATGGATACATACCTCGCTTTTACCCGTTCCAGTAAACAACCTAAGACGCCCTCTTTCGCCAATGAGAAATCTGACGGTTGGCAGGTGAAGCAGGGAACCTTTAAGGATGGTGACCAACGGACGGCTACCAAATTCGGAAAAACTTGTTGGAATGCATGGTGGAGTACAACAGATAAGGGAGCCACAATGGAGATTAACCAGACACTCACCAATATGCCCGAAGGATACTACCAACTGGAATGCAAAGCTACGACACAACACTTCTGTATCTCTGACCAGCATGGTTATCTCCGTAGCGAAGGAGTGGAGGTGGTAACGCCTGTTCTTAGTAAAGACTACTTCGACTTGCCAGTTACCAGCGTTTGGGACACCTTGACCACTACCCCCATTTATGTAAAGGCAGGTGGCTCGCTCACTTTGGGTTTTATCAGTTCAAAGACAGGAGCTGAGAAGGGTAAATGGCATTCCTTTGGTGACGCCACAGCTACCAGTGACAATCGCGAGGGTTGGTGGTGTGCCACAGATTTCGTACTAAAGTATCATGCGATAGATACCGAGGATGCCATAGAGACAATCCATAATACTGAGTTAAGCATTCATAATGGGACAAACGCTGTTTATGACCTAACAGGCCGTAAAATTAACCCTAAACTCTCAACCCTAAACCCTAAACTAAAAAGGGGTATCTACATCATGAATGGCAAAAAGATAGTCGGTTATTAACCGGTATGTTCAATAGAAATTACACCTGATGAGATATGAAAGTAAGAGCATTCCTGGCTTTATGCCTGTCAGCATTTGCATTATTTGCAGATGCAGAGCAAGTTATCCGTGTTAGTACAGACCAGACAGACTTGGTCTTCCGTGTCGCAGACAATGGTCGTTTGTATCAGAACTATCTGGGTCAGCACCTGAACCAAGTTAGCGACCTGAATCATCTTCCTGCAGGCACTGAGGCTTATCTTACGCATGGAATGGAAGATTACTTTGAACCTGCACTGGATGTCCGTCATCCTGATTACAACCCCAGCACCTTACTGAAATATGAACGCCATGAGCAGCATAAGGACAGTGATGGAAGTACAAAAACCGTAATCTGTCTGAAGGACCCCGTTTATGGAACGCAGGTAGCCTTGAACTTTGTTGCATACACCAAAGAGAATATTATCAAAGCTTGGACAGAAATCACCAATTTCGAAAAGAAATCTGTCTCGTTGGTTAAGTATGCCAGTGCTATGTTGCATCTCACAGGAGGTAAGTATTTCCTAAGCGAGTTCTCCGGCAACTGGGCAGACGAAGCCCATATTACCACTACACCCTTAAGTTTTGGTAAGAAAGTAGTGGACAGCAAATTAGGCACACGTGCCAATCTGTTCACACCTCCCATGTTTGTCCTTTCCATTGGAACTCCTGCTACAGAAGATACCGGACAGGTGCTGTTGGGACAACTCGGATGGACAGGCAACTTCCGTTTTACTTTCGAGATGGACGAGAAGGATAACCTGCGTGTTATCTCTGGTATTAACCCTTATTTCGCTGAATATGAGTTGAAGGCAAACGAAACCTTCCGTACACCGGATTTCTTCTTTACTTTAAGTCAGCAGGGTTTAAGCAAAGCAAGTCGTGATTTCCACGATTGGGCCCGTAAGTACCAGCTGAAAGACGGTAATGAAGACCGTTTGACATTGCTCAACAACTGGGAGGCTACCTATTTCGACTTCAACCAGGATAAACTGGTTGGCCTGATGGACGATGCCGTGAAGCTGGGGGTGGATATGTTCTTGCTTGACGATGGCTGGTTTGGAAACAAATATCCTCGTCATAGCGACACACAAGGCTTGGGTGACTGGGAAGAGACTAAAGATAAATTGCCAGGCAAGGTGAAAGCGCTGGTCGAAGCCGCTCAGCAGAAAGGCATTAAGTTTGGCATCTGGATTGAGCCTGAGATGGTGAATCCAAAGAGTGAACTATATGAGAAACATAAGGACTGGGTCATCACACTACCCAATCGCGACGAGTATTATTTCCGCAATCAATTAGTACTCGATCTGAGTAATCCCAAGGTACAGGACTTTGTCTATGGCGTTGTAGATAATCTGATGACCCGGTATCCGGGAATTGCTTTCTTCAAGTGGGATTGCAACTCCCCCATTACTAATATCTATTCTCCCTACCTGAAGGATAAGCAACAGCATTTATATGTGGATTATGTTCGTGGCTTGTATAAAGTCCTTGACCGCATCAAGACCAAATATCCCAAGCTCCCCATGATGTTATGTTCCGGAGGCTCTGGCCGTATAGATTATCAAGCGCTGAATTATTTCACGGAGTTCTGGGCAAGTGACAATACCGACCCATTGGAGCGCCTTTATATCCAGTATGCCTATTCTTATTTCTATCCTGCCAAGGCAACATGTTGCCATGTTACCACATGGAATAGTAATACAAGCATCAAATTCCGTACAGATGTTGCTATGATGGGCAAAATGGGTTTCGATATCAAACTCTCCGATATGAGTGCCGAGGATTTGAAGTACTGTCAACAGGCTGTCAAGAACTTTAAGCGCTTGCGTCCTTGCATCATGGAGGGTGATATGTACCGCCTCTATTCACCCTACGATGGTCCTCACGCTGTTACGCAGTTCGTCGGCAAGGACCAGAAGCATAGTGTGATGTTTGCCTTTAACACCTATCCCCGATATGCTGAGCGCAATGTACCTGTAACTCTTCGCGGCCTTAATCCTAATCTGTCGTATCGCGTTCGGGAAATCAATATGATGCCGGATAAGCAAAGTTGGTTAGGGTGCAATGATAAGGTATACAGCGGTCAGTTCCTTATGACTGTCGGTTTGGATGTGCTAACTACTCACAAACTTACAAGTCACGTTTTGGAGATTACCGCGGAGTGACTATGCGTCAGCAGGCATTTTGCAGATTTGCTAACCTAACTCGTGCTATGGTAATGTAACTTTAGCCATCACGGGAAAGTGAGTGGAGGGTAAGCGGCGCTTGTAGGAACCGTCAGACTCGCGGGTGTAATATGCATACTGTAATTGTCCGTAGGCATTGACGGTGACGTTTTTGGAAGCAAAGACAAAGTCGAAGCGGTCTGCCGAGTGGTTCGCTTCCAGGTCGAAGTTATTAACTGTTCCGTATTCGGCACTGACTACAGGGGCCTTTTTGTAGCAGTCCTGATAACGTGTGCTTAATCTGGAGTAAGGAGTTTTCTTGTCATTGTCACCCAGGTTGCCCACAACAAAGTAGGGTAGGGTTTCTGTATTGATTTCGTCTACAGCAGCAAGAATCCGGGTTGTTGATGCGCTAGCGATACTGCTGTCTGTAGAAAAGCAAACATTGAAGACGTAGAAAGTCTTTCCTTCTTTCTTAAGCTTAGCCCAAAAACAGGTGCTGCCTTCCGGCATCTCACTTACTTGACCGCTATCTTCCAGTTCAAGAGTCTTGCTATAAAGGATATCTTTGGCCGCTTTGTAGGTTGACATGCGAATGGTCAGATTGCTGATTTGTGCTTCTGTTACGGATTGCAACCCCACCACGTCGGGTTGCTCAAAATTGAACATGTCGCAGATGATGTTCCGACGAGTTGCCCATTTATCACCTCCATCTCCGTATAATTTCTCCTCGTCGGTTGTCGTGACATAAAAACTGCCTATGAAAAGGTTCTGAGCAAATGTGCTGCAGGTCATCAAGGCTATAATGATAAATGATATTGTCTTTTTCATTGCGCAAAAACTTTCTTTCCGTTAATAATGTTTATTCCCCTCTGAGGCTTGCTCAGGCGTTGGCCCGCAAGATTGAAGATGACATCATCGTTGACGTTAGCGTTCACGTTTTCAATGCCATCGGCATCGCTGATGAAGATTGTAATGTTCTCGGGTGTGCCGTTGGTGGTGGTGAGGGCAGTCTGGAACGCCTCGGTTGCAAAACTCTCGGTAGTGTAATGGAATACATCGCCGTTGAGAATATAGCCGCCGTTGTAGTTGGTCTTCTTGGCAAGTGTTCCTGTAAGGGTGAAATCGCCAAAATTGGATGCCGTACGGGTGGGCGGAACGCTGATGGAGACATCGTCGGCTGCTACACTAAACGTATTGCCGCTGATGTGGAACATTCCCGGCGTGTATGCCTGTAGCGTAGTGCACGGGGTTATGGTGAGTGTCGTGTTATTTGTTTGCTCGGGCGCAATATTGTAGAACTGTACATCTTTTGCAGATGTTACGGCAAATGGAAGATAGACGGTCCCCCATACATTAGTTGGCTGGTAGGTGTAGCTGACGTGGTCGGCAAAGAACGCCACAGATGTTGTAAAGGCATCGATTAGGGAAAGGTCCGGCAGGTGCCCCCCCTCATTGACGTAGAAATTGTAGTTTGTGACGTCGGTTGACGATTTCTTCTTGCCAAACGTGCCCGTGTAGACAATCTTATGTTCTGGCAGGCCCGTGAAGAGCGGGTATGGGTCGGATTGCTCATTCTCATTGATGTTCTGGAAGAATATCATGGTTGATGCGCTCTTGCCACGGTTAAGCAGAGCGGTGAGCTCGCCGCGGGCCATATCGCGCTTGGTGATGAGGGTGGCATTCTTGGCCGTTGTGGCGTCGGATTCCGTACCGAAGCCCTCCAGCGCCTCGTCTTCCATATAATATATAAAGGTAGGCAGGGTGCTTGACTTCTTGACCTGCCGCCCCACCAATTGTCCGGCATACTTCTTGTCTCCGCTAACGGCTCCCACGTTGGCACAGTATGACATCTTAAAGCCTTCGTGGTTTACATATCCCAGAATGCCGCCTGTATTGGTGGATGCACCCTGTGACTGAACGGTTCCGTAGTTGATGCAGTACGAGATGGTGTTGGCCGTCTGGTCGGCATACCCCGCAATGCCGCCTATGCTGTTGGTGCCCTCGTCTGAAAGTGTCCCGCTGAATGAGCATCGGGTAACGATAGAGCTGTTAAACAAAGAACCTACAATACCGCCCACATGTTTTGTGTCGGCATTTGCCGTGCCGGTGTTGATGTTCAGAGTTGAATGAACGTTTCTGATGGTCGTGCCTGAAGCATATCCCACAATGCCGTGTTCTCCGGTACCTTCTTTGATGTTAAGGGTACCGCTAAGACAGAAATCCTTAATGGTTGCTCCTGCTGTGGAACCGAACAAGCCTGAATAACTTTTCTTAGTATCTATAAGAAGGTTCTGAATGGAATAGCCCTGACCGTTGAATATACCTGCATATGGGGCACCACTAGTTCCTATAGGTGTCCAGTCGGTGACCTCAGACATGTCTATATCATTCAGCAGCACTGCTCTTGCTGCAGTATTATACTCGTGTTTAGACAAGCCATTGACAATATTCGCAAACGCTTTTAATTCTCTTGCGGTAGAGATTTGGTATATATTATTAATAACAGGCGGTTGTATGGTGTCAAGTTCAGCAATATCCGGAATCCTAAGTGAAAGTTTTGCCACAACGGGACTATGGTCGGAATATGCTCTCTGGTGATATTCTGCTGTTCCTGAGGTAGAATAGTAGCAGGGGTTCAGCACACCATAGTGATTGACATCGAAGTTCTTGGTGACAAAGATGTGGTCTATGCGTCTCAACTCTCCGGAAACTGTACTGTAACTGTTTGCATTGAATCCGGGACAAGTGCCATTGGTCATGAATTTCTGCTTGGCGCGATGATAGCAGTCGTATAGGAAACCAGAGTTGTAGAACAACTTGTATGCATCTCCTGTCTGTACGGCATTGTAGTCACCTGATATAATGACAGGGGCACTCAGTGTTCCCACGATTTCCAGAATCTTCTTCTTTATCAGATAGTATGACTGCTGGCGGTTTGTTTCGTCAAGGTCCATGTGTGTATTGAAATAGTAAATGTATGAACCAGTGGCCTTATCAATGAACTTTCCCCAGGAGCAGATACGGTAGTAAGCATCGGAACCTCCTTTACTGGTGAAACCTTTTGAGGGTGTGTCGGGTGTGTCACTCAACCAGAAGTCGCCACGGTCCAACAGCAACATCCTGTCCTTTCTGTAAAAGATACAAGAGTGTTCGCCACTGGATTTACCGTCGTTACGCCCCACTCCAATGCGGCCATACGCTTTTAGCCCATTCTCTAAATCGGCTACTTGTTCTCGCGTGGCTTCCTGTACGCCAAGCAGGTCGGGCATCTGGAAGTTTACAAGATTAATAAGGTATGTTTTTCTTGTAGCCCAACCGTTCCCGGCGTTTGTGTCGCTGGAATTGCTATACCTAACGTTGTAGGTAATGACGCTGAGTTCTTGCGCCAATGCCGGACATACGGACAGCAGGACAACGGATATTAATAACAATTTCAATTTCATTTGATTATAGATTTAAGGGTATCAAAGGTTTTTATTTGTGTCTGCTGGCGCGTTTTCTGCGGATATCTGCTTTCATCTTAGCAGAACCGCTTCCGTGCGCTCCTGTAATATATTGTTTCTTCTTGGCTTTGGTCTTGACTTTGGGATCTTCTTTCTTTCTCTTATCACCCTTGGAACCGGCCTTGAAGGTAATACCTCCTTGAATTACAGCATCTATGTCATCTCCTCCGAAATTCATGTCTTTTCTCTTTTCACATTTATATTTATCCCTCTCCCCTCCCGGTTGGGAAGGGAGAGGAAGGTGTCTTTAATGGTGGAACAGGCGGACACCAGTGAAGGTCATGGCGATACCATACTTGTCGCAGGTGTCGATAACATGGTCATCGCGTACGCTGCCACCAGCCTGGGCGATGTACTGAACGCCACTCTTGTGGGCACGCTCTACGTTGTCGCCGAAGGGGAAGAATGCATCGCTTCCCAAGCATACGTTTGTGTTCTGGGCAATCCACTCTTTCTTCTCTTCGCGTGTAAGAGGCTC
>CADAWW010000002.1 GCA_902791675.1 uncultured Bacteroidales bacterium | reverse complement strand
CTCTTCCCTAAGAATATAAAGCTGTATGTTGTAAGGCGTGAGGACCGTATAGTAGCCGGTACTGTGATATTCGAAAGCAGGCAGGTGGCTCATGTCCAGTACATTGCCTCGGGTGACGAGGGTAGGGAATACGGTGCAGTAGATCTGCTTTTCAAGCATCTGATAAACGAACGCTACAAGCAGATGGAGTATCTGGATATGGGAACCAGCAACGAGAATGACGGAAAATTCCTGAACGAAGGACTGATATTCCAGAAGGAGGGTTTTGGCGGAAGGGCTGTCTGCTACGATACCTACGAGGTGGACCTGCGCAACTCACTGATTGATACGATGACGGGTAATGTGCGCAGTACCCAGACTAAGACGGTGAAGTACTTGGATCTGAAGGTGATAAACGAGAAGTTCGAGCCTGAACTAAGCAGTGAGATAACGCGTGTGGTAAGGAGCGGATGGTACTTGCTGGGAAAAGAGAACGAGCGTTTTGCCCGACATTTCTCGGAATATTGCGGCAGTAAATACTGTGTTCCCGTTGGCAATGGCCTGGAAGCCCTGTCGCTGATATTGCTGGCTTACAAGGAGATGTTGGGATGGCAGGACGGTGACGAGGTGATTGTGCCCTCGAACACTTATATCGCTACAATCCTGGCTGTTACCTATGCAGGGATGAAACCTGTTCTCTGCGAGCCTCGCTTAAAGGATTATCTGATAGACCCTTCTCTGATAGAATCCCTGATTACAGATAAGACGCGTGCTATCCTTCCAGTGCATCTGTACGGAAGGGTGTGCGATATGGATGCCATTAATGCTGTTGCCCAGCAACATGGCCTGAAGGTGGTGGAGGACGTGGCACAGGCTCATGGGGCTCGTTACAAAGGTAAGGTCGCGGGCAATCTGTGCGATGCTGCGGGCATAAGCTTCTATCCGGGCAAGAACCTGGGAGCGCTGGGTGATGCGGGTTGTGTGACAACAAACGACGAAGAGCTGGCTGCCATTGTACGGACAATGGCTAACTATGGAAGTGACAAGAAGTATGTGAACGAATATAAGGGCCACAACAGTCGGATGGACGAGATACAGGCCGCTGTGCTGTGCGTGAAGCTGCCTCTGTTGGATAGCGATAATGAACGCAGGCGTGAAATAGCCGGAATGTACGACAAAGGTATTGAGAACCCCTTGATTACCAAGCCCTTGGTGGCAGAGAACGCCGAGGAGAATGTGTACCATATCTATCCTGTACGGTGTCCTAAACGTAATGAGCTGGCCGAATACCTGAAGAAAATGGATATTCAGACGGTGGTTCATTATCCCATTCCCCCGCATAAGCAGAAGGCTTATCAGGAGTGGAACAAAGAGACGTACCGCATATCAGAGCGTATTCACAAAGAGATTCTATCGCTCCCCATCTCGCCTGTGATGACAAATGATCAGGTACAGCGTGTGATAGATGCGGTAAATACCTTTACGGCCGAGGTTTAAGAGAGTTCGACTACCGTTATACCAGCTCCGCCGAACTGCACATGTTCGTCGTGGGCTGAGGATACGTTGGGAACTGTCTGGAGGTATTGTCGGATTAGCTGTCGCAGAATACCGTTACCCGTTCCGTGCAGAATGCGTACCTGACCGGCTCCAACCAAAGTGGCATCATCGATAAAATGTGTAACAGCCTGCAGGGCTTCTTCGCCTCGCATCCCTCTGACGTCTATTTCCTGGTGAAAGTGCAGGTGTTTCTCGCGTACCTTATTCTGTGTTTCTCTGCTTACAAAGGAAACAATCTGAACGCCGCGGTCTTCCTTTTCCTTAGGAGTGGCGGGTTGCAGTCGTGAGAGTTCTACTCTTGTGCGTACCATGCCAAAGGCTACGGAAGCTTTCTGCCCGCTTATCTCTTCGATGACGCCAACTGTGGTCTGTCCCTTGAGGCGGACGGTGTCTCCCTTTTTTAGTTGAGAGTCTTTATTAAGTTGAAAGTTGAAAGTTGAAAATTGAAAGTTATCGTTTTGGTTTTGGTTTTGGTTTTGGTTTTCGTTTCCGTTCCCGTTATTATTTTTCCTTTCCTGTTTGCGTTTGCGACGGGCTAGGATTTGCTGCATCTTACGTTCTATCATCTCGTCGTGCTCGTGATGCTGCTCTTCCTCGAGGCGTGCGCGGAAGTCATCAATCTCCTGACGGGCTTTGCGGGTTCGGTCTTTTTCGGCCTGTGCTTCCTTAATCTCACGAATGGTCTTCTCGACAATGGCGTTGCTGTCCTGAAGAATCTGCTCGGCCTGTCTCTTGGCTTCGAGGATGATCTCTTTCCGCTTTTCCTTCAGTTCGACCATTTCCTTCTCGTATCGCTCGATGGTGCTCTCCATCTGCTTCTCCTGAGAGTGGATGGTCTGACGCTTGCCCTCCCAATATCGTTTGTCGCGTGTGATATCCAGCAGGTATTTATCGGCATTGACATAATCTTTACCTACAATCTCTGTGGCATCGGCAATCACCTCCTCGGGGATGCCAATCTTTCGGGCTATCTCGACAGCAAAGCTACTGCCAGGGTTGCCAATCTGCAGCTGGAAGAGAGCTTCCATACGATGGCGGTCGTAAAGCATGGCTCCGTTTACTACGCCTGGGGTATCTTCGGCAAAGTGCTTGAGGTTCTGATAATGCGTGGTGATAACACCATAGGCGCCATCTTTGACGAATCGCTTCAGTACTGCTTCTGCAATAGCTCCTCCGATGGTGGGTTCAGTACCGCCTCCAAATTCGTCGATGAGTAAAAGGCTGTGCGGGTTACAGCCACGCATCATATTCTTCATGTTCAAGAGGTGGCTGCTATAGGTACTCAGGTCGTCCTCAATGCTCTGTTCGTCGCCTATATCTATGAAGATGTCCTTGAAGATACCGCACCTGGAGTTCTCGCCCATGGGCACAGCCAGTCCGCATTGCAGCATATACTGCAGCAGGCCTACTGTCTTCAGGCAAACGCTTTTGCCGCCCGCATTAGGACCGCTGATGACGAGGATGCGTTGTTTCCTGTTCAGTTCTATCTCGAGAGGTACAACCTTCTTACCCTGTTTCTTCAGGGCGAGTGCGAGAAGGGGATGCTGGGCAAGGGTCCAGTCGATAAGCGGATTCTTCTCTATCTGAGGCGATACACCGCCTATCTGTTCTGCCAGATGTGCTTTGGCACGAACGAACTCCACATCGGCCAGGAACTCGTAGCCGCGAACCAGTTCTGGGATGTTGGGGCGCAGCAGTTCGGTAAAATCCTTCAGGATGCGTATTACCTCGCGCTTCTCCTCGGCTTCCAGTTCCCGGATGTGATTATTAACCTCCACCACCTCGGCCGGTTCTATGAAGACAGTCTTACCTGTTGAACTCTCGTCGTGAATGATACCCTTTAGCTTACGCTTCATGGCCGGAGCGGCAGGGATGACAAGCCGTCCGTCGCGTAGGGTTGGTACGACATCCTTATCCACCCATCCCTCGGCCTGTGCAGCCTTAAGGATTTTGTTAAGTGTCCGGCTTACACTTCCTTCGTGTTTGCGCAGTTCATGTCTGATATTTGCCAGTTCGGGTGTGGCATTGTCGCTGATACGTCCATAGCGGTCCAGTATCTGCTCGGCACGCTTGGTGATAGCATGGAAAGTGAAAACACCCTCTGTAAGCTTGTTAAGGGCTGGGTAGAGGGGTTGCTCTGCTTCTTCTTCGTTACGCAGAATGCTTACCCACGCATGCAAGGTACGCAGTGAGAGGTAGAGGTTGTGCAGTTCTTTCTCGTCGAGATGAACACCCTCGATACGAATGCGCTGGATGGTGGGACGGAGGTCGAAGAAGTCCTGCTCGGGCAATTCGGTAAGCTCTTCCAGGATACGGTGGAACTCCTGAATCTGTTGATGAAGGAGACGGATTTCCTCGGGCTTCGTGAGGAATGTCATCTGCTCGACACGACTGCGCCCCAAGCTGCTGAGACAATGGTTGCTAAGCAGCTGGCGTATTTCGGAGAATCCTATCTTCTGCTCGAAGTGCTGTGGGTAAATCATGCTTTGCTTACTTCAGGTTCTTCTGGGGATACATAGTGTTCCACCAAGTGGGGTCGTCCTGTAACCAGCGGGCAAACCAAGCCATGATGCTGTCGTGCCAACGGATACGTTTTTTGTAGTCGAGTATATGGTGGTTCTCGCCCTCAACGGTTATGAAGGCTGTTTCCTTACCCAGGATCTTCAGGGCTGTAAACATCTGTATACTCTCGTTGATGGGCACGTTGGTATCTGCTCCGCCATGCATAAACAGGATAGGTGTTTTAACCTTGTCGGCATTAAAGAGCGGAGCGTGTCCGCTATACAGTTCCATATTGTTCCAAGGGTAGGAGTGAGCGGCAGAGGTTGTGCTGTAGGAGTAGCCCCAGTAGCCGAAGCCCCAGTAGCTGGCAGGATTGCTGATACCTGCGTGACTCATGGCAGCTGCAAAGATATCGGTCTGCGTTTGCAGATACATGGTCATAAAGCCTCCGTAGCTGGCTCCCATACAACCAATCTTGTCGGCTTTTACAAAGGGGTGTTCCTTGCAGAACTGCTTGGTGCCCTGAATGATATCGTCGGCTGTATAGTCTCCGTAGGCATTGACGTGACGTGAGGCAAACTCCTGCCCGAATCCACTACAGCCAGAAGGTTGGATAACATATACCACATACCCCATTGCAGCCCATTCCTGATAGTTGTAATAGCTGTCGAGCATACGTCCAACAGGCGAACAACCTCCGTAGTAATAGACAAGCATCGGGTATTGTTTGTTCTCGTCGAAGAAAGGCGGCAGGTAGTAGCAGCCATAGATGGTGTCGCCACGTTCGGCCTTGAAGTTCCAGTCTTGGCACTTACCCAGCTGGATGTCCTTCAGTCGGGTAGGATTCAGGTCGCAAAGCAGTCGTTCCTTTCCTGTCTTGAGGTCGCGCAACCAGCAGCGGTAGGTACTCATGCTGCTTTCGCCGATGTAAGCCAGGAAAGGTTTCTCCTTGGCCAGGCTATAGCTACCATATATATAAGGTTCGGAGAGTGGCAGTTGTTCTGCTTTACCGCTCTTGGGGTCTATGCGGTAGATGTTCTGCTGGTCGCGGTTCTCGCATAGTGCATAGATCATGCCGTCCTGTTCGGACCATTGATAGGATGATACGGATGGGTCGAAGTCACGTGTCAGGCAGCGTACTTCTTTTGTTTGCAGGTCGATGGTGAACAGCTCGTACTCGTAGCTGCTGGGTGTAACTCCCTTTGGTAAAGTACAGCCTATGCCTCCGAGTGCCTCGGGACTACCTGTAAGGGCAATGTATTTCTCGTCGGGTGAGAAGGTATAGGAACCGATAAAGCCGTCATGGCGGACCAATGTGTCGGCTTTTCCTGTTACGGGATCTAACAAGAGCAAGTCGGTAAAGGTGAAGGGGCGCTCTGTCATCTCTTCGGTTTGGATAGAGACAAGATAACGGCTGGCATCCTTGTTAGCTGAGACATAGACATTATGAGCTCCCTTGGTGATGGGGGTTGTGATACCAGTCTCTATATCGTAAAGCGAGTAGTTACGACGTTTGCGCCATCCTGGCTGACGGTCGTCAGGCTCGAGAATCTGATGAACGTCCTTATTCTTTTCCTCGGGCACTTTTTCGTCTATGACCACAAGAAACTTCTTCAAGTCGCGTGTCAGGTAAGCATTTCCCTTACCTGTATATTTTCCTATGGGTTTCTTCTCGCCCGTCTTTATATCGACAGTCTCGTAGTACCATGTACCTTCTGTCTCGCGATAGCAACGAACATAACCATCTCCTTTGGGCAACCAGTACTGGAAACCGTCCAGGCTGAATTCCTTGCCTGTTGTCAGATCGACAAATATTTCCTTGCTTCCTGTCTCGCCTCCCTTATAGGTTATGCTTTTGCGAATGCGCGCATACCTGGCAGAACTGGAGAGTTCTACGGCACTGATACGTTCTCCATGCATCATGTCGGCGTTCGTCCAGTATCGTTTGCCTTCTGGATTGACTTCTATGGGCTGTTCGCTTTCAACAGAAACACACAGTGTGTCAGGTTTGTCGCCCTTACGAAGCAGTTTGATACTTACTTCGTGTCTGCCTGGTACCAGTTCGAAGTCAGGTCCCTGCTCATTGCCATCAATATAAAGCTTATGTTTGCTCTCGCACCTTACATTCACCTTCCCCTTAGCAAACCCGGTATTCTGAAAGGTAAAGGCGGCCCGATAAAGAGATTCGCCCTGACCCTCTCCAGAAGAAAGGACAAAAGGTGCGGGGGTCAGAAGTTCTTTCTCTCTTTCTGAGAGAGTTGGGGTGAGGCTTTCCAGGTAGACCTCGTCCAAATCAATGCGATTACCTTCAGTATCAAGGGTATCTGTCATAAAGGGTTTTGCTACTGGGTAGGGACCCGCAAGGCGGATGTTGGTAACGTCGATGTTTCCGGCTGCCATCATTGTAGGCAACAGAATAAGTGTGATAAGTAATTTGCGCATATTTGAATGTTTTTGTCTGTTAAGGTGAAGTCAGCTTCTTGAAACGTTCTTCACTCCTTTAACCGTTTTTATTTTCCTAAGTAGTTGCTGGAGTCTGCTTGTGTCGTCCAGCATTACGGTAAGGGTACCGGAGAAGAGCCCGTCGTGACTGTCTATGCTGATGCTGCGCAGGAGAATCTTCTCTTCCTTACTGATGATGCTGGTAATGTTGTTGACAATGCCCAAGTCGTCGTTTCCTACAATACGCAGTGTGATGGGGTATTGGCTTCCCCGTTTGCCGGCCCAGCGGGCCTTAACGATACGATATCCGAAGCGAGCGCGTAGTTGAGGGGCATTAGGACAGTCCTCGCGATGAATCTTGATACCTCCTCCGCTGGTAACAAATCCGAATACATTATCGCCATAGACAGGTTGGCAGCATCGGGCCATCTGAAAGTCAAGGCCTTTAAGGTCTTGGTCGATAACAACAACGTCGGCTCCCTCCTCGCTTCCTCTTTGGGGAAGTGCATTTTCGGGCAGCACATACTGGTCTGCAGAAGGCCCCTCTCCTCGGAACGGAGTTTGGGGTGAAGGTTTCCCATGATCATGTCGTTGCTGCTGGGCGTAGGCTTCGAGTACGGCATTCATGTCGAGCTTTCCGTCTGCAAGTGCTGCGTAGAAGTCGGTAACTATGCGGTAGCCCAACTTGGTCATGGTATGCATCAGGACGGGTTCTTCGTAGTCGAGCTTCTTGTTTTTCATTTTTCGCTCCAACTCTTCCTTGGCGAGCAAGGCCTGTTTGCTCTCCATTTCTTTCAGCGTCTGACGTATCTTGTTGCGGGCCTTACTTGTCTGTACGATGTTGAGCCAGTCTTGTTTGGGAGTCTGGTTGACATTGGTGAGAATCTCGACCTGGTCTCCGCTCTGCAGTTTCTGACGTATGGTAACGTTTTTGTTGCCTATTTTTGCTCCAACGCAAGAATTACCCACCTTGGTATGAATGCTATAGGCAAAGTCCAGAACAGTTGCACCTGCAGGAAGTTTGAAAAGGTCGCCTTTGGGAGTAAAGACGAACACCTCGTCTTCTATCAGATCCATCCGGAACTGATCCATGAGTTGCATGTCGTCGTTTGTCTCCAAGGCACCGCGTACATTGGCAAGCCATTCTTCTATGCCGCTTTGTCCGCTCTTGATGCCTTTGTAGCGCCAATGGGCGGCTAAACCATGTTCGGCAATATCGTCCATACGTTCTGTGCGTATCTGCACCTCAACCCATTTCTTTTCAGGTCCAAGAACAGTGATATGCAAGCTTTCGTATCCGTTGCTCTTAGGGACAGAGAGCCAGTCGCGCATACGTTTGGGATTGCTCTGGTACATATCTGTGATGATACTGAAGACCTGCCAGCAATCCTGCTTCTCTTTTTCGGGTTTGGAATCCAGGATGATACGGATAGCAAAGAGGTCATATACTCCATCGATATCCACCTGTTGTTTTTTCATCTTCTGCCAGATAGAGTGGATACTCTTAGTACGGCCCTTCATGTGGAATTTCAGGCCTGCGGCTTTCAGCTTCTCGTCGATGGGACCGATGAAGTTGGCTATGTAAGCATCGCGGCTGCGTTTAGTCTCGTTAAGTTTCTCCTTAATATGGTAATAGGCATCATGCTCGAGGTATTTAAGGCTAAGGTCCTCCAGTTCGCTCTTCAGTTTGTAAAGTCCCAACTTGTGGGCAAGGGGAGCATATAAGTAGGCCGCCTCCATGGAAACTCTCCGTTGGGCCTCCAGATAAGGGGTGTCCTTAATCTTACGCATGATAAGGACACGGTTGGCTATCATGATAAGGATAACGCGTAGATCCTCGGCAAAGGTAACCAACAGGGTTCGGAAGTTCTCGCTCTCGACAGTAGCACTCTTAGCATAGAGGTCTCTGATACGTAACATGCCGTGAAGTATGTTGGCTACATCTTCCCCAAAGTCCTTTTTTATCTCCTCGAGAGAGGCTGCCCCACTTAATACCACACCGCTAAGCATGACACCTAAAATAGAAGGACGGTTCATGCCTATCTCCTCGGCCACTATCAGGGCTGTTTCGCAATCATTGATAATAGGGTTGAGGTTGAAAGAGTCGCGTTGCATCAATCCCTTTTCGATAGCTTCGCGTATGTAGTAACGGACCTTCTGATCGTCGTTGGGCAGAAGCACATCCTTTGACACCGTATAGAGTTGCTTGTACAAATCTGTAATCTGTGCTCTCTCCTCGGTGGTAAAGAAATTGTCCTTTGTCATATACATTCTTTGTTTTATTTTGTACAAAGGTATGAATTTTTCTGTGTTTCGTTACGATAATTGATATTTTTTGTTTACTTTTGTGCGCTAAAACAAAGAACAAATATATACAAAGGATATGTTGTTTACGAATGAAGACAAAGAACTTCTCCGGAAGAAGGGGATAAGTGAGAGTCAGATAGAAGCACAGTTGAAGGATTTTGAGCAGGGTTTCCCCTTCCTGAAACTACGTGCTGCAGCATCTGTTGGCAATGGTATTATCGCTCCTACAGCAGATGAGGCAGAAAAATATGTTAAAACATGGAACGACTATAAGTCAGAAGGTCATGCCATTACCAAATTTGTTCCTGCCAGTGGTGCAGCCAGCCGTATGTTCAAGAATATGTTTGAATTCCTGAATGCTGACTATGAGGAGCCCACAACAGATTTCGAGAAGACATTCTTTGCTGAAATTCACAAGTTTGCGTTTTTCGATGCATTGAACGATGCCTGTTTCCTTAACGAAGGAGAAGGCGTGGATGCCTTGATAGAGGAAGGAGAGTACAAGGCTGTTGTAGCCAATATGCTGAATGAAGAGGGCTTGAATTACGGTCAGTTGCCCAAAGGACTGCTGCAGTTCCATAGTTACGAAGACTGTGCCCGTACCCCTGTGGAAGAGCATCTGGTTGAGGCAGCTCTGTATGCAAGCAGTCAGGGTGAAGCAGATGTGCATTTTACTGTCAGCACAGAACATCGAGAACTTTTCCAGGAACTGATAGACCGGGTATTACCAGAGACCAGTAGCAAATACAGTATTAATTATAATGTAAGTATGAGCGAGCAGAAGCCCAGTACAGATACTGTAGCTGCTAATATGGATAATACCCCCTTCCGTACTGAGGAGGGTAAACTGCTCTTCCGCCCAGGTGGTCATGGTGCGCTCATAGAGAATCTGAATGACTTACAGAGCGACGTGGTGTTCATAAAGAATATTGATAATGTAGTGCCCGACAGACTGAAGGAAGATACCGTTTTCTGGAAGCAGGTGATTGCCGGTGTGCTGGTGGAAGTGCAAAAGCAGACCTTTGGCTATCTGAATCTGCTGGATAGCGGCAAGTTCACCCATGACGATCTGGAAGATATAATCCGCTTTGTCCGTCATACCCTAAATACTGATGTTCCCGGACTGAAAGATTTGAATGATGCTGAACTACATGATTTCCTGAAGAAAAAACTGAACCGTCCCATCCGTGTGTGTGGCGTAGTAAAGAATGTAGGTGAGCCCGGTGGTGGACCGTTCCTGGCATTTAATCCCGACGGAAGTGTTTCCTTACAGATTCTGGAAAGCAGTCAGATAGACCAGAACAATCCCGAGTACATGAAGATGTTTACCCAGGGTACACATTTCAATCCGGTAGATTTGGTTTGTGCTGTGCGTAACTATAAAGGCGAGAAGTTCAACCTTCCCGATTTTGTGGATCCTGCTACAGGTTTCATCTCATACAAGAGCAAGGGAGGCAAAGAACTGAAGGCATTGGAATTGCCCGGACTCTGGAATGGTGCTATGAGTAACTGGAGTACGCTGATGGTTGAGGTTCCCCTGAGTACCTTTAACCCTGTGAAGACGGTGAATGACTTGCTGCGTCCTCAGCATCAAGGGATTTAGAGTTCTGGGATGAGTGAATTAGAGAAACTCCATAACGAAGAAACTACAGATACCTCGTACGATCATGTTCTGAAGTACACAGGTGTCTTTGGAGGCGTACAAGGCCTGAAGATGCTTGTGTCCGTTGCGCGCAATAAACTTACATCGGTATTCCTTGGCAGTTTTGGCGTCGGCTTAATTTCTGTGTATAATTCTATCACAGAATTCCTGGTGAGTGCCAGTAATATGGGAGTTCCCCTGAATGCTACCAGAAGGTCGGGTGAATTATTTGAAGTAGGAACGAATGAGGAGATAGAACATTTTGTTATGGTGGTCAGAACCTGGGTACTTTGGACTGCTATCTTTGCTCTTTTACTATGCTTGTGTGCTTCTCCATTCCTAAGCTACTTTTTCTTTGAACACAGATGGGACCGTTATTTCGAGGTTCTCCTGATGGTTCCTGTGGCTGTATGTATCCTGTTGGCAGAAGGCGAGTGTGCCATACTTAAGGGTTTAAGGCAAGTAAGGAAGATTGCCTTCATAGAAGGTGCTGTTGCCGTACTTACCTTGCTTCTTACCGTTCCCTTTTATTATTATATGGGTGTAAAAGGTGTGGCCATAGGGCTTATCTGTAGTAGCTTGGCTTCCTTGGTGACACACGGTTTTTTCTCTTTTAGATTGGTATCCTACAAGGTTTCTCCTTTTAGTAAGAAGGTATTCTTCGAAGGGTTACCTATGATAAAGAAAGGTATCCCCTACGTCCTTGCCGGTATTTCGACAGCCGGATTGGGCATGATAATACCTGCCATAATCCTGCAACCAGGAAACGGCACATTGGATGATGTGGGCCTTTACAAGGTGGGATGGACTATGACGGCAGGTTATGCAGGCATGATATTTGTTGCTTTAGAGGCAGATTATTTTCCCCGCCTATCCTCTGTTAATCAGAATACGGAACGTATGAACCAGACCATTAATCAGCAGGTAGACGTGTGTCAGCTGGTTCTTACTCCCTTATTGATATTGTTCTTAATCTTTCTTCCCGAGTTGATAAAACTGCTTTTCAGAGAGTCCTTCATGGGAGCGTTGGATATGTGTCTTTGTGCCTGTTTCTATGTGTTCTTCAGGGCCTTGTCCCTTCCTATGGGATATACCACATTGGCAAAGGGAGACAGTATGGTTTACCTTGCTATGGAAGTAGCCTATAATCTTTTCTTCGGGGCATTGGTGTGGTGGCTCTATAATACATATGGATTGGTTGGTGTAGGTATCGCATTATCTATAGGAGCTATATACGATGTTTTGATAGCATTGTTGGTATGCGGGTACCGTTATAAGGTTAAGATATTCCGTGGTACTTGGATGAGGTTTATATTCCAGTTGGTGTGTCTATCTATTACATTCCTTCTGTGTATACCCCCCAATCTCGAACTAAAGTATTTCTTTGGTGGCATAACCTTTGTGGTTTCTCTGTCGTTTAGTCTATTTCATTTGTCTAAGCGTAGCGATTTCCTGCGTAAGGCAGTGCACCACTTCACCCATTCCTCTGGTGATTGCTGTTAGCATGATTTCTTTCTTGGGTAGTAATAAAAAAAAGAGAGCCGTAAGACTCTCTTTTCTTGATTTGGAGGTGCCTGGCGGATTCGAACCGCCGTGCACGGTTTTGCAGACCGGTGACTAAGCCACTCATCCAAGGCACCAAAATTTTGCGTTGCAAAGGTACAATGTTTATCGGAATCTACCAAATCTTTGCCGCATCTTTTTTACTTTTCAGTAAAAATGTCGGGGTGACCCGACTCGAACGGGCGACCACCTGGTCCCAAACCAGGTGCGCTACCAACTGCGCTACACCCCGAATCTTCTCACGCTCTCGTGAAAAGCGATGCAAAGGTACTTCTTTATTTTCAATTGTGCAAGAATCTTAGCCGTTTTTTGCACACTAAAAATAATTTATATTAAATATAATAATGTATATCGTAATTTATCTGTATATTTGCATGTAAAATGATTGTAAAAAGACAAATAAAGGATTAACAACGAAATCAACTTATAAATTACAAAATGAAAAAGTACAATTTTAATGCCGGTCCATCTATTCTTCCTCGTGAAGTGATGGAAGCTACCGCAGCTGCTTGCCTTGAGTTTGAAGGAAGCGGTTTGTCATTGATGGAGACAAGTCATCGTGCAAAGAATTTCCAGCCTGTTGTTGACGAGGCTGTGGCTCTTTTTAAAGAGTTGCTGGATATCCCTGAGGGTTACAGTGTCATCTTCCTTGGCGGAGGTGCCAGCCTGGAGTTCTGTATGATTCCGTATAACTTCCTCGAGAAGAAGGCTGCTTACCTGAACACTGGAGTTTGGGCTACGAAAGCAGAGAAGGAGGCTAAGTTGTTCGGTGAAGTTGTTGAGGTTGCTTCAAGCAAGGACAAGAACTTTACTTATATCCCTAAGAATTTTGAGATTCCGACAGATGCCGACTATCTGCATATTACCAGCAATAATACTATTTACGGAACAGAGTTGCGTAAGGATTTGGATTCTCCCATTCCCGTTATCGCCGATATGAGTAGCGACATCTTCTCTCGTCCCGTTGATGTTAGCAAATATGGTATGATTTATGGTGGTGCCCAGAAGAATCTGTCAATGGCTGGTGTCACCTTTGTCGTTGTAAAGGAAGATCTGTTAGGTAAAGTCAGCCGTCCCATTCCGACTATGTTGGATTATCGTACGCATATCAAGAAAGGCAGTATGTTCAATACTCCTCCAACAGTTCCCATCTACTGTGCTTTGCAGAACTTGAAGTGGATAAAGAAGCAGGGTGGTGTAGAGGCTATGGCTAAGTTAGCACAGCAGCGTGCTGATATCGTTTATGGTGAGATTGACCGCAACAAGTTGTTTGTCGGTACAGCTGAGGAGGATAGCCGTTCTTTGATGAACCTTACCTTTGTCCTGAAACCAGAATACGAGGAGCTACAGGATGAATTTATGGCCTTTGCTACAGAAAAGGGTATGGTTGGCGTGAAGGGACATCGTGATGTGGGTGGTTTCCGTGCCAGCTGTTACAATGCAATGACTATTGAAGGCTGCCAGGCTTTGGTTGCTTGCATGAAGGAGTTTGAAGCTAAGCATTAATTCTGTTGACTGTTGACAGTTGACAGTTGACAGTTGAAAATTAAGAAAATTATGAAAGTTTTAGTTGCAACAGAGAAGCCATTCAGCAAAGTTGCTGTAGATGGTATAAAGGCAGTAACAGATGCTGCCGGGTATGAGTTGGCATTGCTCGAGAAATATACAGAGAAGCAACAACTTCTTGATGCTGTTAAGGATGTTGATGCCCTTATCATCCGTTCTGACAAGGTGGATGCAGAAGTGTTGGATGCCGCAAAGAACCTGAAGATTGTAGTTCGTGCCGGTGCCGGTTATGATAATATTGACCTGGCGGCTGCTACTGCTCATAATGTAGTTGCTATGAACACCCCCGGACAGAATGCCAACAGTGTGGCAGAACTGGTGTTCGGCCTCTTGGTTTATGGTGTCCGTAACTTCTTTAACGGAACCAGCGGAACAGAGTTGTTAGGCAAGAAATTAGGTATTCTGGCCTTTGGAAATGTAGGTCGTAATGTGGCACGTGTTGCCAAGGGTTTCGGTATGGAAGTTGTTGCTTACGATGCTTTCTGCCCAGCTGAGGCAATAGAGGCTGCAGGTGTTAAGGCTGCAAAGAATCAGGACGAGCTCTTTGAGACTTGTGATATTGTTTCCCTTCATATCCCGGCCACTCCAGAAACTAAGCAGAGTATCAACTATGCTTTGGTTGGTAAGTTGAAGAAGGGCGGCATCCTTGTCAATACTGCCCGTAAAGAGGTTATTGATGAACCAGGTCTTATCAAGCTGATGGAGGAACGTACCGACTTGAAGTACCTGACGGATATCAAGCCTGATGCTGATGCTGAGTTTGCAGAGAAGTTTGCCGGCCGTTACTTTGCTACTCCTAAGAAGATGGGTGCCCAGACTGCCGAGGCAAATGTTAATGCCGGTATTGCAGCAGCCAACCAGATTGTAGGTTTCCTGCGTGATGGTATTACCAAATTTCAAGTTAATAAATAATGGCAACAATAAAACCTTTTAAGGGATTACGTCCCCCCAAGGAATTAGTGGAGCAAGTAGAGAGTCGTCCTTATGATGTGCTCGATTCGGAAGAGGCTCGAGCAGAAGCAGGTGACAACGAGAAATCGCTCTACCATATTATTAAGCCAGAGATTGACTTCCCTGTCGGTACCAGCGAATATGACGAGCGCGTTTATGCACGTGCTGCTGAGAACTTTGCTAAGTTCCAGAAGGAAGGATGGCTTGTTCAGGATGAGCAGGAGATGTACTACATCTATGCGCAGACTATGAATGGAAAGACTCAGTATGGACTGGTTGTTGCAGCTGCCGTGGAGGATTACATGAACGGTGTTATCAAGAAGCATGAATTGACTCGTCGTGACAAAGAGGAAGACCGTATGCGTCATGTCCGTGTCAATGATGCCAACTTGGAGCCTGTTTTCTTTGCCTATCCCGATAATGCAACGCTCGATACGTTGATTAAGCGTATTACAGCAGGAAAGGCTGAGTATGATTTTATTGCTCCAATAGACGGTTTCCGTCATCAGTTCTGGTTGGTAAAAGATGCTGCAGATATAGCAACTATTACGGATGCTTTTGCTAAGATTCCTTATTTGTATATTGCTGACGGACATCACAGAAGCGCTGCTGCAGCTTTGGTTGGTGTAGAGAAAGCAAAGAACAACCCCAATCATAAGGGTGATGAGGAGTACAACTACTTTATGGCTGTTTGTTTCCCTGCCAGTCAGCTTACCATATTGGATTACAATCGTGTAGTGAAGGATCTGAACGGAATGACAGAAGAGCAGTTCCTCTCGGCATTGTCTGAAAACTTTGTTGTTGAATGTAAAGGTACAGAACCTTATCGTGCTAAGCATCTGCATGAGTTCAGCCTTTACTTAGGTGGTAGGTGGTACAGCCTGGATTTGAAAAATGGCCTTTGTGATGAGTCAGATCCCATAGGAAGCCTTGATGTTAGTATTAGCAGTAGTCTTATTCTTGACAAACTGTTGGGTATCAAGGATTTGAGAAGTGATAAGCGCATTGATTTCGTTGGTGGTCTGCGTGGATTGGAAGAGTTGAAGCGTCGTGTTGACTCAGGTGAAATGAAGTTGGCCCTTGCTCTCTTCCCCGTTTCTATGCAGCAAATCATGAACATAGCGGACAGCGGTAACATTATGCCTCCAAAGGCTACATGGTTTGAGCCCAAGTTACGCAGCGGCTTAGTCGTTCATAAACTTTCATGATTGACGAATTCAAGACTATAAGAGATAAAAGCGAAGGGACTTATTCCGAACTCAGGAGTAAGTTCCTCGCTTTTGCTCATCATGTTACTACTGTCGAGGAGGCAATGGCCTTAGTAGAACAATACCAGAAGAAATACTATGATGCACGTCATGTATGCTGGGCATATATGTTAGGCGCAGAGCGTGAGACATTTCGAAGTAACGATAACGGAGAACCCAGTGGAACAGCTGGGAAGCCCATATTAGGACAAATCAACAGCAACGAACTAACAGATATTATTATCCTTATAGTCCGTTATTTCGGTGGTGTAAAACTGGGAACCAGTGGATTGATTGTCGCCTATAGGACAGCAGCTGCAGAAGCTATTGCCAATGCTGAGATTGAAACGCGTACGGTAGATGAAGAATACACCTTCAGTTTCGAATATCCTCTGATGAACAGTGTGATGAAAGTTGCCAGAGACATGGAGGCACGCATCATCAATCAGTCTTACGATATGGATTGCCAGATGACACTTTCTGTCAGAAGGGGGAAAATGCAAGAATTACAGGAGAAAATAAAGAAGGTACTTTCTCCTTTTTAATTTAAATCTGTAAACTTTTTCACAGCAGCGGCAACACCATCTTCCTCGTTGCTCAATGTTATATAGTCGGCAGCTTCCTTGACGATGGCCTGCGCATTAGCCATAGCTATGCCAAGTCCTGCATATTCTATCATTCCCAGGTCGTTATATCCGTCACCGCAAACCATCAATTCTTCTCGTTTTATACCCAAATGATTCAACAGGAATTCCAAACGTTTTGCCTTATCTATACCTAAAGGTAAGACTTCCAGAAAAAATGGCTCGCTACGGTAGATGTTTATCTTTCCTTGATAATATTCTGCCAGGTCTTTCTCTAGATGGGCAAGTTTCTGCTCGTTGCCAACAATAAGGCATTTAGGTTCTGGGAAATTTATCTCATCGAGGAAGTTGTTAAGCTTTCTCAACTTCATCTTGTTCAGATTGGCTGCATAGCGAACATATTCGTTTTCTATATCTTCGCATGCAATGCAGCCGTCCTTATAACTTAGAATCTTAAAGTCCTCTGTATTGCCTACCTCATACAAATGCTTATAAACTGATGGGTCGAGAACTTGTCGGTAAATAGCTTCTCCTGTCGTACAATCTATGATAAGTCCGCCATTGAAGGCCATGATAAAACCTCTGTAATCCTTGAGGTGAAGTTGATCTGCCAAAGGCAGGATTCCTTGGATTGGCCGACCGCTGGCAAGTACAATACGCAGTCCTTTCCGCTGGGCTTGTGTTAATATGTCTAAAGTATGAGGGGTAATCTCTTTCTTGCTGTTGGTAAGTGTCCCGTCTAAATCGAGTGCAAGAATCTTATACATTACATTGGTGTGGAAAGAATTTTGTTGTTAATCTTCTTCTGTATTGGCTTTACGCAGAATGAGTGTCGTGGCCCCAATGGTTATTATGGCGGCATCTTCCAAATAAATGCGGTCTTGGTCTTTTAGGATTTCATTCATATAGAATGTCCCGGTATTACTGGGAGCGTCACGAAGAATATACTGAAGTTCTCCCTTTTTGTTACGCTGCACCCTAATAATGCAGTGTCTGGTGTCAATGCTGGGGTCAACTGTTTCGATGGGTTTGTTGATTTTAGAGCCCTTGACATATCTGCCAAAAACATTGTCTCCCATCTCCAACGGTATAACCTGTTTATAGTGGAAAACATTCTCAACAACAACTATACTACCAAGTACCTGATTATGTTCAAGCTCGTCAAGGTTCTCGTTTTTTCGTGCTTCCTTGACCTTACTTGTTCCAATGCGAATACCAAATTGACGATTGCATACAGGGCAAACAAATACTAATTGCTGTCCCTCTTCGTATTGCTTCTCATCGAAGGTTATATAATTGTCGCACTTAGGGCAACGTACTCTTTTCATTAGTGAGGGATTGTTGTTTCTTCTCCATTACCCATGCATTGGAGAACTCTTTACTCTTGCTACGTAATGAACGGACTTCTGTTAATGCATCTTCTTTTGAAGAAAATCCAGGTATCAGAACTCTGAGGAACTTTCCTGAATTGTCGATAACAGCCTTTATTCCCTGCTCATTAAGATTCTGACAATAAGTCTCTGCATTATCTAGAGGTACACCACAACACAGCACTACAGCATATGTCGGTTCTTCTACCTGTACTTCTTCGATTCCCGATTTTGTATCAGCCGTTAGAGAAGTTTCTTTATTGGCGTTTTCTAATGCCTTATCCTGTTTTGTGACCATGATGGCTTTTCCTTGCGCATCAGAAATAACATTGGAGGGCACAAACAATTCTGAACGCGTGAATTTGTGCTTGTTAATGATGCTGTCAGAAACTGGGGTGCTAAATGCAAAGAATAATACAATAGCTGCAGCCACAGAAGCAACATAGTGGAGCAGGTGTTTGTTTATACTGATAGTAACATGCTTGGCATCAGAATTGACAATCTTTTTCTTTTTTCCTGGTTTGCGAGCTGGTGGGACTTCCTCTGTAGCAGAATGGGCATTAATGGCATCCAATCCATAGAGCCAGGGTGAGGCAACGCCTGCTTGGCAGGGTATGAACTGCATCTTTCCAGTTTCTTCCTCAAGAATAAACTCTCCGATGCTGCCTAACTCATAGCTTCCATATTCAGAAAGTTCCTGCTGAAGGTTTTCAGTAAACTCAAGCGTTACGATGTAAGCCTCTTCAGTAGAAATCTGGTAGTTCGCAGATATCGTTTCGATGAAACGCGTATCTGTTTCGTCCACCTCATGCATAAAGGTCAAAGCCCGATAAGGAGGTAGAAAAATCTCTTCCTCCTCAACCCATTTACTGGGTACGTATATTGTCTTAAATGTGCCCAATCGTGGTACTACAACAGTATTGTGGTACAACAATTGATATTCTATATGCCTTGATAAATTAATCACGCTGCAAAAGTACGTCTTTTTTTCTTGTTGCCCAAGGAAAAGAGAAAATAGTTATTAACAATGATGTTAACAAATTTTACTTGTTGGCCTCCTTCTCGGCTTTAATCTGCTCATCAACTTCAGCACTGCGCTTATAGCGTTTGTTCAGACCCTTTACGATATCCTGTGTAATGTCGTACTTGGGATTAGCTATCAGCAGGTTGTCTCCAGCCTTTACCATTACATAGTCGTACTTCTTGGTTTTGTTGTAGCGTTTCAGAAAAGACTGTATACTGTCTCTGGCTTCTGTATTGATACGAGCTTGTTCCTCGTTGAATTCATTGTTCAGACGGTCAGCCAATTGAGCCAGTTCCTGTTGTTCGCGCTGAATGCCAGCCTGAGCACGTTCCAGTTCGTCGCGAGTGGTAAAGCCATTGCTCTCGTACTTCTTCTGTACAGAAGCAGCGTGACTTTCCAGTGCATGCTGTTTTTTGGCCAGTGTATTCTGTATGTTGTTTCCCTTGCGTGTCAATACCTCGCTGTAATCCTTGTAAAGTTGATATTGGTTCATTAATGTGTCTAACTCGACGTATGCAATCTTAATACTTGCAGACAGAACATCTTCCTGTTCTGTTGCTTCAGCATTATCTTCTGCAGCCTTGTTACAACTAGTTATTACCATTCCCAAAGACATCAGTCCGATGCCAAGCAAATACTTTTTCATATTCCTTATTTTATGTAATTTATATTATTTCCTTTACTTTGTGAGGGTTTTTCTGTCTCATCATTTTATCCATACTTTGAACGCAGTGTATGCCGCGTTTCTGCATTTCCTTGTTATCACTAATATGTGAGCTTACAAACTTCCCGTTGGGCTTAACAATCAATTTTATACACAAAAGTGCTATTGAAATTGCAACAATTCCTACGGTTAATAATGATACTTTCAACATATTTTGCTATATTTGCAACTGCAAAGGTATAGAAAATGATAAAATAAACCAAATATTATGACTGAAATTGATTTAAAACCTAAATGTGTGTTTGATTGTTTTGCAAGAGTAAACGCTGTTCCCCGCCCTTCAAAAAAGGAAGAGCAGATGATATCTTTTCTTGTGGACTTCGGGAAAAAACTTGGTTTAGAGACAGATTGTGATAAAGTAGGTAATGTTGTTATACGGAAGCCTGCTACTTCTGGTATGGAGAATCGTAAGATGTTGATTCTTCAGAGTCACATGGATATGGTATGTGAGAAGAATAACGATGTTGAATTTGATTTCTCCAAAGATGCCATTCAGACTTATGTTGACGGAGAATGGTTGAAGGCAAAAGGAACTACACTTGGTGCTGATGATGGTATTGGTGTGGCTATGCAGATGGCTCTTTTGGAGAGTACGGATATTGAACACGGACCTCTTGAGTGCGTTTTCACCCGCGATGAAGAGACAGGTCTTACTGGCGCTTTCGGTATGGGCGATGATTTTATGAAAGGCCGTATGATGGTCAACCTGGACAGTGAGGACGAAGGGCAAATCTTTGTATCTTGCGCAGGTGGCTGCCGTACCTTTGTTCAATTACCTTATCAACTTAACGTATTACCTCAGGGTTTCTTTACCTTCTCTTTGTGTATCAAGGGTTTGACTGGCGGCCATAGTGGAGATGATATTATTAAAAACCGTGCTAATGCCAACAAACTGTTAGCTCGTTTCCTTTATCTCAGTCAGAAGAAATACGACCTTCGTTTGATAGATATTCAGGCTGGCGGATTGCACAATGCTATTCCGCGTGAAGCCACCTGTGTATGTGCTATCCCAATGAAGGATAAAGAGCAGATTCGAGTTGACTGGAATCTTTTTGCTGCAGATGTCGAGGAGGAGTACAGCGTAACAGAGAAGACGATGGAGTTCCTTCTTTCCTCCGAAGAAGCTGCCGCCGAGTCCATTGATAAAGACACCAGCACCAAACTTATTACTGCTTTGCAGGCTGTAGACAATGGAGTGTTTGCTATGTGTCAGGACATAGATCTTGTAGAAACCAGCAGTAATCTGGCCAGCATTCACATGCGTCCTGTTACAAAGGTTATAGAAATAAACAGTTCTCAGCGTAGCAGCATTTACAGTGCTCGTGTAAACATGGCCAATACCTTTGCTGCTGTGTTCGAACTGGCGGGTGCTAAGGTAGATATCGGTGAGGGCTATCCTGGATGGAAGATGAATCCTAAGAGTGTTATCCTGCAGGTTGCTGTTGAGCAGTATCGTAAACTGATGAACAAGGAGCCCCAGGTTCTGGGTATTCATGCAGGACTGGAGTGTGGGCTTTTCAGCGAGAAGTATCCGGGTATGGATATGATAAGCGTCGGCCCTACTATGCGTGGTGTCCATAGCCCAGATGAGAAACTCTTGATTCCTACAGTGCAGATTGTGTGGGACTGGTTACTGGCTATTCTTAAAAATATTCCTGAAGAGAAATAATGAATAATAAACTTGTAAGTATTCTTCTGTTGACGTTTTCGGGGCTGTTTTTTGCCTGTTCCGATTATGATTCATTCTCGACCGATCCTTCTTTCCGTTTAAGTTTTTCTGATGACACGGTACGGTTTGATACTTTAGTATCTACTATTACAAGTCCCACAAAGACGCTCTACGTTTTCAATAAGAATTCTAACGGAATGCGTGTTTCCAATATCCGGCTGCAGAAAGGTAGTGAAAGCCTCTTCCGTGTGAACGTAGATGGTGAATACCTTGCTAGCGGATCGGGTAATGACTATCTGATACGTAAGAACGACAGTATTTTGGTACGCATAGAGGTTACGATGCCCGAGAGTGGTACCGCAGATACCGTATCTTATTCAGATGAATTGCTTTTCAGTCTTGAGAATGGAGCCTTACAGCGTGTTTTGCTAACTGCTGGCTCATTTGATGCCTATATCATTCATGGTATGATTATCGAGTCGGATTCGACGCTGGCTACAGACAAGCCCTACCTTATATACGATTCGTTGGTCATTGCCGATGAAGCCAGATTGAATTTGCTTCCTGGCACTACACTGTTGATGCATGATAGTACAGCAGTAGATATTTACGGTCGCATCAATGCACATGGAACCATAGAAAAGCCTGTAGTCTTTCGTGGTGCACGAACCGACCGTATGTTTGATTATCTTTTCTATGATAATACGCCCAGCCGTTGGAAGGGTATCACCATTCATAAAGGAAGTTACAACAACTCGTTTATTAATACCGATATTCACAGTGGCCGTTGGGGTATTCGTGTTGATAGCACTTCGCTTGATTTCATAGCCCTCACAATGCAAAATAGCATTATTCATAATATAGGCGGTGATGGCTTAAACCTTAATAACTGCAGTGCAGAAGTGCTGAATACGCAAATCAGCAATACCCTAGGTGACTGTGTGTCTATCTGTGGTGGTGCGTATACTTTCAGACATTGTACCATAGCCCAGTATTACCCGCTGAGTTACGACAGGGGTGATGCTCTATATGTCTCAAATATAGATGAAAATGACATACACCATGAGTTGCAATTTATTCAGGTACAGAATAGTGTCATAACGGGATATGCTGACGATGTTGTTATGGGTAACCTGTCTTCGGAATACGAAGATTCAGAGAATTATTTTTTCCAAAATAGCTTCTTGCGTACTGTAGGTGAGAATGATGACAATCATTTTATTGATTGTAAGTTTGATAATGACAAGATGGAACTTCGAGGTGAAAAAAACTTCAAGGTCTTTGATACGCATAATTTCATCTACGACTTTACGCCCGATTCTCTGAGTGATATTCGCAATTTAGGAGACCCCCAGCTTATGGTTGGGCTGATAACAGACAGGTTAGGACGTAATCGTACCGCCGATGAGGCTCCTGATGCAGGTTGTTACGAATATATAATACCCGCTAAAGAATGAAGATTGTCCTCACAGTAGTCGGTAAGACCACAGATAAGCATTTCGTTGCCTCTATCCAAGAGTATGTACAACGCATAAGCCATTACATACCGTTCTCTATTGAGGTTATTCCAGAACTTAAGGGAACTAAAAACCTAAGTGAGAAAGAGCAGAAGGAGAGGGAAGGGGAACTTATTCTTAAGTCTTTTCTGCCAGGGGATTACATAGTGCTCCTTGATGAGCATGGAAATGAGCGCCGCAGCATAGAGTTTGCTCAGTGGATGCAGAAAAAGATGTCTGCAGGTCCGAAACGACTGATTTTTGTAGTGGGCGGTCCTTACGGCTTCTCAGAAGCTGTGTATGCTGCAGCTCAGGAGAAAGTATCATTATCGCAGATGACGCTAAGCCATCAGATGATTCGTCTCCTCTTTGTAGAACAGATATACCGTGCCATGACGATACTAAATGGAGAACCGTACCATCATGAGTGATTGCCCCTCTCCTTGCTTCTCCGGTTATGAACTTTGAATTATAAATTAAGAATTGAAAAAAAATATGTTAAGTGTAGAAGAATTAAACGACAGGCTCATCGACCTCTCTTTTGCAGAGGATATCGGCGATGGGGACCATACAACTCTATGCTGTATTCCCGAAACAGAGATGGGCGAGAGTAAACTCCTAATTAAAGAGGAAGGTATCTTTGCTGGAGTAGAGATTGCTAAGCAAGTGTTTCACCGCTTCGATCCCACCATGCAGGTGGAGGTTTATATCCAGGATGGGACCCACGTAAAGCCTGGTGACATAGTCATGAGTGTGAAGGGCAGAGTGCAAAGCCTCTTACAGACAGAGCGTCTTATGCTAAACATCCTGCAGCGTATGAGTGGTATAGCAACCATGACACACAAGTATCAGCAGGCACTCATAGACGCAGGAACTAAGACCCGTGTGCTTGATACCCGTAAAACAACTCCTGGTATGCGTATGTTGGAGAAAGAAGCGGTTAAGATTGGAGGTGGTTTAAATCATCGCATAGGCCTGTTCGATATGATTTTGCTAAAAGATAACCATATTGATTTTTGCGGTGGAGTTCATAATGCAATCTCTCGTGCCAAGGAGTACTGTAAGGAGAAGGGTAAGAACCTGAAGATAGAGTGCGAGGTGCGTAACTGGAAGGAACTTGATGAGGCTTTGGCCGAAGGTTGCGACCGTATAATGTTTGATAATTTCACGCCAGAGGATACCCGAAAGGCTGTAGAGATTGTGGCCGGACGTTGCGAGACAGAGTCAAGCGGTGGTATAACCTTTGATAATATGATCCCATATGCTCAGGCAGGCGTGGACTTTATCTCTTTCGGTGCTCTAACACATAGTGTGAAAGGGTTGGATATGAGTTTTAAAGCTGCAGGTTCGGATAAGCTGAAAATATAAAAAGAGCCCCCTCCAACTCCCCCAAGAGTGGAGAGGAAGAGAGGCAAGATATAAGTTAAATGATAATGGTTTCAATGAAAAGATTATTATTTGTTTTTATTGCTTTGTTCATCAACGTTGAGGTTTCGATGTTCAATGTCCGATGTTCAATATTCAATATCGCCAGTGCCTGCACTAACCTTATTGTAGGAAAAAAGGCTAGCAAGGACGGCAGTGTAATTATCTCGTACAGTTGCGATGATTATGGTGCATACGGATTTATGAACTTTCTACCAGGCGGTAAGCATAAGAAAGGCGAGATGCGTGCACTCTATCATTATGAGACTAATAACTTTTTGGGCGAAATTCCCGAGGCTGAAGAGACCTATACCGTTGTAGGGTTGATGAACGAACACCAGCTTAGTATTCATGAAACGACTTACGGCGGACGTGAGGAACTCTGTGATACCCTTACCGGTATGTTTGACTACGGAAGTTTGATGTATGTTACCCTGCAACGTTCCAAAACAGCTCGTGAGGCAATCTCTGTAATGACGAAGTTGGTTGAAGACTATGGTTACGGTAGCGAAGGAGAAAGTTTTTCAATTGCTGACCCCAATGAGGCTTGGATTTTGGAAATGATAGGCAAAGGCCCTGGTCGTAAAGGTGCTGTATGGGTTGCTGTACGCATTCCTGACGATTGCATCAGTGGTCATGCAAATCAGAGTCGTATCCGTCAGTTCCCTCTCAAGGACAAGCAAAACTGCCTTTATAGCAAAGATGTTATCTCCTTTGCTCGTGAAAAGGGTTTTTTTAGCGGCAAGGATGCAGATTTCTCCTTCGCTGATGCCTATGCTCCTGCAGATTTTGGCGCATTGCGTTTCTGTGAGGCCCGTATCTGGAGTTACTTTAATCGTTGGGCAGCAGATGACATGAATCAATATCTCCCTTATGCTATGGGAGATCCCAAGGCTTCCGTTATGCCCCTTTATGTGAAACCCAAAGCACCCCTCAGTGTGCAGGATGTTAAAGATATGATGCGTGATCACTACGAAGGAACTCCTCTTTCCATCCAGGATGACTTGGGTATGGGGCCATGGGAAATGCCTTATCGTCCTACACCTCTGCGTTTTAAGGTAGACGGGAAGGATTACTTTAATGAGCGTCCTATTAGCACCCAACAGACCGCCAATGTGTATGTTTCACAGATGCGTTCTTGGTTGCCTGATTATATTGGTGGTGTTGTATGGTGGGGGAATGACGATGCCAATATGGTTCCTTTCACACCTGTTTACTGCGGAGTAGAGAGCGTTCCTGAGTGTTATGCCCTTCGTACGGCAGATACTTTTCATTTCTCCACACGTTCTGCTTTTTGGGTGCAGAACTGGGTCAGTAACATGACCTATCTACGCTACTCTGTTATATTTCCTGAGGTACAGGCTGTACGTGATCGTCTGGAGGCTGACTTCAACTCCTTGCAAGCAGATATTGAGAAAAAAGCTGCAGCAATGTCAGAGCCAGAGGCTCGTAAGTTCCTTACTGCATATTCTCACCGCTCTGCTCAGGCCATGATGGACGAATGGAAACAGTTGGCTCAGACCATTATTGTAAAATACAATGATATGGCCATAAAACAACAGGATGCCAACGGTCAATACCTGAAAACTCCAGGCGGAAACCAGCGCCCTGTTAAGCGACCTGGTTATCCTGAGTTTTATAAGAAAAAGATTATCAGCGAAACAGGTGATAGGTATCTTGTGAAATAAAATCCTATTAACGATGCATTCAATTACGGCCCCATGTGAGAATAAATCCTCACCGGGCCGTATTTTTTTAATGAGGCAGTACAATAACTTTATTGTTACTATCAAAACAACCTATGGCTTGCACATAGGCACCGCTGGAAATATGCATGGGGTTGTCTGCCTTATATCCTTGCATACGGCAAGCTGTCAGGGTTACCGTGGCTTCATCATGGACAGTAATATAATCCCAAGAGGCACCAAGAGTGGTGAGGGCTCCGTTATCACCAGAAAAACTCTCTACATTTGTCAGTGATGTATGTCCCTTTCCCTCGATGAGGATAGGGTGAATTTCCTCTATCCGATCACCTACATTGGCAATGATACTTCCTTGGGCTATTTGCCAGTTGCGGTTCTTCCATTGACTTCCTAACTTGTGAATACCCAAAGTGACGCAGTCGAAGTTGAAGTTCGTCAGTTGTCCGTAAGTTTCGTTGCCCAAATAGATGCCCCCATAAACACCAAAGGTGAAGAGGTCCATCAGTTGGGCATTGTCTGTGTGGTCGATCCAATACGTATAGGTTTTGTTACGAACTACAGCATCAATAACTTCGCGCTTAAACGAGCGGCGGAACTCTCTCATGTTTGCCGGGTTTACATGGCAGTGCAGGATGCGTGGTACATCGTAACAGCGGTCTATAGCAATAAACTGCCCGCTGAGGGGATAACCGTAGCAGTGCTCGAAGAGAATCTGTTCGCAGATGTGTGGAGCCTTGGCGCGGAAATCCATAGCCATATATTCTCCGTAGAAGGTCAGACAACTTAGGGTGACACCCTGTACGGCTTGGCCTGTGGCCATACAGATGGTGGGCGGATAGGCTATAATCCGGTTGCCATCCTGCCAGGTCTGTTCGGGATAATAGAATTGAATGCCTTTGACCTGTGTGGCTGACTCTACGGTAAGAAAGGGATTCTCGCGGTCGCGAATAACAAAGAGCGAACCAGTTGGACCAGAACGGTCGAGCAGGGCAGTACCGCGTCCTGTGGGGCCATGTGCGCCCCAAAGTGTAACGTTACGCCTAAGAATGATGCCGCCTTGCATGGGATAGCCGCCTTGGGTCGGCTCCACATACAATACACCGCCTGATGGACTCATATGGTCTATGGCTTCTTGAAGGTGTTGGCGGTTCTCTTCTGCTGAGTTCTGCGGTAATACACCCACAGATTGAACAGAAATCCAGCCTTGTGCTTCTGTGATTCCCACAACGGCAAAAAGGGCAAACAGGAGAATTGCGATTTTGTGTTTTATCATGGGGGGGGGATTTTAAGATGTGTTCCTATATCCTATGATTGTGACTTAAAGAGCACAGTCTGAACTGCTTTGTTTTTTGAGGCCTTGGTCTCTTTCTTTTCCTCAGTGGCGTTAACATCTTCATCGGGTATGTCCCAAAAGAGGTCTAGCTGAACGGCTACGTCGGGTTTAATGGCGTAAACGCCATAGGAATTGTGTTTAAAAGGTGATTCGCGTTTTTGAGACTGTTTCCAAAGGAACATGCCTACAGACTTGTAGATTTCCTCGTAACGGATATTTTTGTTAAACAAATCTGCATGAAGGTTGTAGAGATGTCTTACAATACAAGACAACCTCAAACCTTCTTGTCCATACGGAAGAAGAAGTTCAATGATATCTCTGTAGTATATATTGTTCATGTGACAAAGATAATCATTTTTTGTTAAACACAATAAAATGTGACAAAATGTTTTTGCTCTTACAACGAAAAATAATAACTTTGCACAACAAAATCAATTATAACGTCAATAATAATGAAAAAAGTTTATTTACTATGCGCTATAGCAGCTGCTCTTTTCTTGTTTGCATCTTGTCATAAAGATCCCGAGAATCATACTTTATTTATTGTTTACCCCAATCCTTCACAACCATTCGAGGGTTGTCTGTATGCTGATGAGGAGCTTGACTCTATTGTTTTTGAGACTTTCGACAGTTATAATGCATTCTCTATGGCAGAATGGATTAGTGTAACGGCAGGAGAGTCTTACGATGTTGATTACGATTATCGGAACCTGTATGCCTTTACCACGCTCGTTTCTTTCAAGCCTAACACAACAGGTAAAAATCGTAGGGGTACAGTAAGAATTGACAGTTATGACTATTCGAGTGCTGCAGTTTTCCTGCAGCTTGGGTATATGGACATTCATCATCCTATGCCCATCCAAACTGCGGTGGCAGATTCTGTGTCTTTTGATTTGTATGTTAATTTCCAAGCAACTGAAGACAGCCTCTGTTTTAATGTGTCGAGGCCCTGGACGCTTTCATACACTGAGAATGCTGACCAGACATGGGCTGTATTCGACAAAACTCAAGGAACTGCCGGTAACAATAAGATTACGCTGACCTTAGCACCAAATACAGATACAGAGAATGGCCGTACCGCTGTTTTGGCTCTTAAGTGCGGTGAAGTTACCAATCTGATTAATATCAGGCAGGAAGCTGCTATAGAAACTACAGAATAATAAGATTCTTTTATTCCTGCTCTTGTGTGAGATGTTTATTTCTTAATTACCATTATAGACATTTCATACAAGAGGAATAGGGGTACAAATACCAACATTAGCGTAAACGGATCGCCACTGGGTGTGATGATGGCTGCTGCCACCAATAATATCACAGTGGCGTGTCTGCGATATTGGCGCAGAAAATCCTTGTGAAGTACCCCTAATTGGGAGAGAATCCAAGCCAGCAAAGGCATCTCGAATACTATTCCCATAACCAAGATAAGCATGGTAAAGTTACCGATGTACGACGACAGGTTTATCTGGTTCTGAATACTGGGACTTAACTCATATTCCATTAAAAAACGGAAGGTGAAGGGGAAAACCAGAAAGTAACCTATAGCACAGCCCAAGTAAAACATTAGTGTTCCACCCATAAAGGCAGGACGGACGTGCTTTATCTCGTTCTCGTAAAGTGCGGGCTCTATGAATTTCCAAATCTCCCAAATGAAATAAGGGAAAGCAATTACAGCTGCCAGCGAGATAGACGTCTGAATATGCGTCATAAACTGACTGGCTACGTTTATGTTGATAATCTGAACGTTAAAATCCGGGCTGAAGGTAATCATGCCATGGCTTATTTTGCTCAGCCATCGGTAAACAAAGAAGTCGTTGCTGGTCGCTGCAAGAATAAAGTCGTCAAAAATGTGTGGTAGTACCGAAAAGGTTACTATTAAACAAAGTAATAAGACGCATGCAGATCTGAAAAAGGCCCACCTAAGTACCTCCAGGTGATCCCAAAACGACATGCTTTCATTTGCCTCTTCTTCTGTATTATTCTCTTTTTTTATGACTTCTTTATCTTCTTGCATAGTCTTTATTTCAGAAAATTATGGGTTACAGGTTTTAAAGCCTATAACCCATAATTGTATTACAATGAATATTACTTAGCGTATGTTGACTTAACAAACTTGGCAGCCTTCAAGTAGTCTGCACAAACTTTCATTCCATCCAGAATGTTGGGCCTGTTGCTTCCTTCCAGTTCTACAACCAAATGCTTCAGTCCAGCCTTGTCTGCATTGTTAAAGATAGCATCAAAGCCGACCATACCGCTTTCGCCAAACTCCTTGTGGTCCTTAATATGGAGGAGGGTAAAACGACCAGGATACTTGTTGAAGTACTCGACGGGACTAACCTGACCGCGAACAGCCCAGTAAACGTCCATCTCAAAGAATACCTTGTCGGCGTCGGTATGCTCCAGCATATAATCATACCACACCTTACCTTCTACCCTGCCGAACTCGTGTGAATGGTTGTGGTAGCCGAACTTCATGCCGGCAGTATTTACCATCTCACCAACCTTGTTCAGATACTTGCAGATAACATCAGCTTCTGCCAAGGTCTTGGGATAGTTTACACCAGGATTCACAATGTACTTCATTCCTGCACGCTTATGTGCTTCGATGCACTGAGCCCACCATTGCAGAGCACCATCGAAGTTGCCAGACTTCAGTTCGCTGTCGCTTAGGTTGTGACCGACATGGCTTGAAAGTACCTCTAAACCAGCTGCCTCGATGTCTGCCTTAAACTGCTCGGGAGTAACACCGTAAAGCTTGCCGTCACCATAGTTTGCAGCTTCGATAGCTGTGTAACCCATCTTGGCCAGCTCCTTCAGTGTCTTCTCATGGTTCTGAGCATACCTGCCAGGGTCGCCAATCAGTTCGCGAACAGAATACATTTGGAAGGCGATTTCCTTCTTCTTTGCCTCAACATTCAGGCTCATGGAGAGAGCCACCAGCGCTAAAAGTGCTATTGAAAATATCTTTTTCATTTTTTACCTATTATTACTTTAATACCTTAACACGGATGTTACGATACCATACTTCGTCGCCGTGGTCCTGGAAACCGAAGTAGCCGGGATCTTTACCACAGTCCTTCATGATTTCGAAAGCAAGTGGCCAGTTCTTTTGGCTGAACTTAGATGTCTGAAGCAGATCAACCCATGATTTGTCTGCCAATGTGTAGCTAAGTACCTTTACACCATTCTGGAAGTGAGTTACCTTACCGTTCTTGCATACAATCTTTACCTTGTTCCACTGTCCTGCCGGATTTGCGTTCTGAGGCTTGGCTACAATCATGTCATACAGAGAGGTTGACTGACGGATACCCAGTGTTGCACCTAACTTGGCATCGGGATGACGCTCGTTGTCAAGAACCTGACATTCGGGGCATGAGATATAGATAGGCTGATAGTTCAGCTTGGCCTCTTTTTGAATGGTAATGGAAGCCTTTATAGGTCCATCGTTCAGCTCCTTTGTCTCCTGGCTGGGCTTCTCGATGGTAGCAGTTTCTTTTCCCAGATAGAAGATACCGGAGTTTCCGCCTTCGGCAATCTTCCATTCCACTTCGAACTCAAAATTCTGGAAACGGCGTGTGAAGATGATGTCGCCGCCTTCACCCTGTCCGCGTCCGTTAAAGTGCAATGCACCGTCCTTGATGTTCCACTTGTTGGGAATATGGTCCTTGCCATAACCTCTCCAACCATCCATGCTGGTACCATCGAACAATACGTAATAGCCGTCCTTGTCAACTTTCAGCGAACTCAGTTCAACCTCAGGATTCTGGACAATCACATACTGCATGCCCTGAGCGGTTGCTGTAAGAGCAGCCATCATAGAAGCAGCTGCCAATATATTTCTCATTTTCATATCTTTGAATGCTTTTTGTTGAAAATAGAATTAAAGACAATTAGAGACATTAATGCCTCTAATTGCCGGTATCTCAGATATTATCTTTCCTTAATTAATCCTTAGGCATGTCTGGTAGAACATAGCCATTCTGGTAGTTAGGCTTAATCAGTTCTGCTGCGAACTCGCGTGCATTAACAGGATCTGTGTAGGTCTTGTTGAATGTTGGGTGTCCGTCGTGAATTGAGAAACCATCCTTCAACATGGCGCGAACAGTAGCATTCTCGGGAATGTTAGTGAACTTCATATTCTCACCATCCCAATCCAAGGTCTGGTTCAGACCTTGCAGACGTGTAGCAACTACACCCATGGCAACCATCTCGTTGAATGGACCTGCCTCGCTGAAGTCTGATGCTGTTCTTGTCCAATCCTTCTTACCCTCGCGGATTTCCTTGATGGCACGGATCCAGTCGCGCTGGTGACCACCAGGACCACCAGGAACACGGCGGCAAACCTTAGGAGCATTGGGAACACGCCCGCTTAACAAGTAGGGGCTCTCGCCGTAGCAGCCAACAACCAAGGTGTCCTTGGTACCATAGAAGATAGCACCACCACCGCTGATGTTCAGGTTCTTACCAACGGGCAGACCGTCCGGACGGAATGGTATGATACCACCATCGCTCCATGTTACAACAACCTCGGGCATAGCAACCTTAGGACGGTTGGGGCGAGCGGGATATGTCAGCTTGACAACCTGTGCACTGGGGCAGCAGTCTGACATAAGTGGGGTAGAGCTACCCTCGGCGTGAATGGGATAACCCAAATCCAGAGCCTTGAATACGGGGTGCAGAATATGGCAAGCCATATCACCCAGAGCACCTGTACCAAAGTCCCACCATCCGCGGAAGTTCCAGGGGTGATAGATAGAGTTGTAAGGACGCTTGGGTGCGGGACCGATAAAGGCATCCCAGTTCAATGTGCTGGGAATCTCGTGTACTTCGGTAGGACGCTCCAAACCCTGAGGCCAGATTGGACGGTCTGTGAAGGCATCAACGCGTGTTACCTCACCGATTTCACCGTTCCAGATCCACTCGCAAGTAAGGTTTACACCCTCGCCGCTTGAACCCTGGTTACCCATCTGGGTTGCAACACCGGCTTTAGCAGCCAACTTGGTGAGCAGACGAGATTCATATACTGTACGTGTCAGAGGCTTCTCGCAATATACATGCTTGCCAGCTGCCAATGCCTCGGCGCAGATGATAGCATGGGTGTGGTCAGCAGTACCGCAGATAACAGCGTCTGCCTGATCCAGGAGCTCTGCATACATCTTCCTGTAGTCGTCGTAAATCTTCATGTTGGGGAAGAGCTTCTTGTACTCGTCCAAAACACCCTTGGCATACTTCTGGTCAACATCACACATGCCGATGAACTCAACATCGTCATAGATTTCACCCTTACCTTTGTAAGTAACACCATTGATGTCAGCGTGTCCACGGCCACCTACACCAACGCCTAAGAGTTTAATCTTACCAAGGTTTGCATTCTTCTTGTTTGCCTTAGCCTTTGCAAGCAATTCGCTTGGAGTTAACGCCAATGCTGCAGTAGCAGCAGTACCAGCCTTTAGGAAAGACCTTCTTGACATTTCTTTCATACTGTTGTTGTTTTTAGGGTTATTATTGAATGTTTATTACACTTATTTCTTTTCAACTTCTTTCTTCGTGTCAACTTCTGCGTTGATTTCGTTTTCTATTTCGTTCATGCCAGTCTTGAAACTTCTTACGCCTTTACCAATACCATGCATTAGTTCGGGAATTTTCTTGCCACCGAAGAGAAGCAATACTACTAAACAAATGACAATAATCTCACCTGTTCCTAAGCCACCTAAAAATAATAATTGTGCCATAATTATAATGTTGTTTGTTTTATATCTGATTAAGCAGGCCGTAACCGTTTGTCATGTGGGCTCTGCGATAGTGAATCTGTTCCAGTTCCTCTGGTGTGCCTTTTGACGGCATGTCGTGCGTCCAAGCATCATCCAACATCTTCCATGCATATTCCGATGCAATGGCTGCATCCTCGAACTTGGGCAGGTGTTCCGGTCTGACGCCTGTCAGGATTGCCTCGCCCATCAGGTAACACAGGCGGTCGATATTCTTGTCTCCATAAGGTTTCTCAACCACCTCTGTGATGTGTTCGCCGTGCTTCTCCACAATGGCATTCTTGAAATCGTGGTGCATACGAACAAATCCCTTACTGCCAATAATCTCAGTATATGAGTTGTGGGTCTGGTCTTTAGCCAACTG
>CADAWW010000001.1 GCA_902791675.1 uncultured Bacteroidales bacterium | reverse complement strand
TCAATTTGATAAAGACATTAGACATAATGAAGAAAATACTGTTATTTACGATATTGTTGCTGGTGTGTCTGATACCGGCAAATGCTGTGTTGAAAGAAAAAGATCTGGCACGGACCTTGGGGGTGCTCAAGGCTGAGCTGCAAGCTAAATACGAGCAGCAGCAGACCTTTATGGCCATGTATGAACAGCAGGGAACACAGCAGCATCAGCAGTTGGTAAGCTACATGCACCAGTGCGAGCAGATAGGTCTTATGCTGTATTCTCAGACAACGGAGAATACGTTTGATATGGCCTATGCCTGCCAACAGGCTACCGACCTGTACCGTGACCTGAACAATCGTGACAGTAAGATGCGGCAGTATGACAAGATTATTGCCCGAATAAAGCAGGAAATAGAAAGGTACGATGCGCTGATTCAGTCGCTAAAGAGTATGCCGCCTGTAAGTCAGGCAGATGCCGATAGCGTATTGTCGGAGAATGACAGCATACTTATGCAAGCCATCGACTCATTGCAGGAAAAGAAGGATTCTCTGCTTGAGGTCAGGAGTGGTATGAAGGAAAAAGACCTGAAGTTTTTGCCTCATGGAGAAGAAGAGACGGAAAATGCAGAACCTCTTTACCTTACCGGTCAACAGCTAATAGACCGTGCTGCCTGCCTGAAGTATTCCGCAACCTTGCGTGATAATATGCTTCATTTCCTTGAGAAACTGGAAGCGGAAAACTCTTATTACAAAAGTGTTATCGGTAAGGTGGGCGAGCTGAACCAGTTTGCAAAGAGCAGGTATAAGCTGTTGCAGGATAATATCTTCGTGAATGGCAGCGAGAACTATTTCAAGCTTCTGAAGACCTTGCCGTTCCAGATAATGAGAGCGAAGAGCGCCCTTGAATCCAAATACAAGCCTTTTGAGGGTTACGGACAGACCTATTCGGAATGGCGTGGCGCTTCGGTGCTGTTTATCAGTGTATTCCTGGTGTTCTACCTGGCCCTGTCTCTGCTTGTAAGTTATGTGGTACTAAGATGGCTATTGCCAAAAAAATGGCGTAGTGATGCCTTTAAGCTGAAACGCCAGATGCTGAACTATGTGGTTGGTATAGCTTTGTTTGCTATTATCGTCATGACGGTGCGCTCTCTGGCACATCGCAATTTCATACAGATGGGAACAGCACAGATTATCAATATGGCATGGTTGCTTGAGATTATCTTCCTGAGTCTGTACGTACGCCTTAAAGGGGAGCAGATGCGTCATGCGGCCATCATCTATCTGCCCTTGATGCTCCTTTCCTTTGTTGTTATCCTGTTCAGAATAGTCCTGATTCCCAACACGTTGGTAAATCTGATATTCCCTCCCATTCTGCTGGGTTTCTGTATCTGGCAATGGTGGGTTTCGAAGCATCACAGAGAAACGCTTCCTATGTTGGACATCATGTATATGCATGCCACCAGTCTGATTATGTTTGCAGCCTGTTTTGCCTCGTGGATTGGTTACACGTTGTTGGCAGTTCAGATTCTTATATGGTGGGCATTCCAGCTGGCTGCCATAATGACCGTTACCTGTTTCTACGATCTGATGGAAATGTACGAGGAACGGTTCATGATTTACAAAATTCGTCCGGACCTTAAGGAATTGGAAGAGCAGGGACTGGATATAACAGAAGAGGTAAATACGCTGAAGAAAAAAATGCTTCGTGGCGACTATATATCGGAAACATGGTATTACGACCTCTTTAATCGTACCCTGGTGCCTATCATAGGTGTCGCTTCTGTTTTCTTTAGCATATACTGGGCTTCCAGGGTCTTTGAGATGACGAGCCTATGCGAGACGTTCTTCCACATGGATATTGTTAATCAGAAGGACCTGATCCATATCTCTCTGGACCGTCTGAGTGTGGTTGCAACACTATGGTTCGTATTCCGTTACCTTAATTACGGCATACGCGGTTTTTACTGTCATTACCGGCGTAAGATGCTGGCAGAGAACGAGATGTTGAACCTGACGCTGGCCCGCAACGTAATAGGTATCTTGTGTTGGGGTATCTACTTCATTATCGTTCTGGTGATACTGGATGTACCAAAGAGTGGAATCAGCATTGTCGGTGCAGGCTTGGCTACCGGTTTGGGTTTTGCCATGCAGAGTATCCTGGAGAATTTCTTCTATGGCATTTCCCTGATGACCGGCCGCATCCATGTGGGTGATTATATAGAATGCGACGGCATTGCCGGAAAGGTGGAAAGCATTACCTACCAGAGTACGCAGATTGTTACGGCTGACGGTTGTGTGATAGCCTTCCTGAATAGTGCCTTGTTCAGCAAGAACTTTAAGAATATGACCCGTAATCACCGTTACGAGTTGATAAAGATTCCTGTCGGTGTTGCCTACGGTACCAATGTGGAGGAGGTACGTAAGATGATTACCGAAGCCTTGATGCCCGTATGCCTGGAGGTTAATGCGGACGGACAGTGTATCACCAATGTCGAGGAACAGCCGCTAAAGGTGGTCTTTGTCGATTTTGGCGACAGCAGCGTAGATTTGGCTGTATGCATCTGGATGCTGGTAGAGGAGAGGGTAGCCCTGACAGGCCGTGTTAGGGAAATTATCTATAACACGCTGAATGCAAATAATATAGAGATTCCTTTCCCGCAGCGGGATGTACACATCAAAAATAGCTGATTTCCTCTTTACAGGTATTCAGGAAGCTGGAACAGCTTGGTTCCGTTGCTGCCTTTAATAAGGATGGTCTTATCCGTAAGCGGATTGTTGGAAAGCTCCTCTTTGACTTCCTCCACATCCTTGAAATACCTGGGACTGATACGCTTGTTCTGATAGTTGAGTGAAGCGAAGTTCTCTCCAACAAGCCACACTTCCTCCAAAGGCATTCCCGCCAGAACATCCATTATCTTACGGTGTTCTAATTCGCTGTCGGCTCCCAGTTCGCGCATGTCGCCAAGGATAACCATCTTATGTTTTGAGTCTATAAACTGGAAGTTGGTGAGCGCAGCAATCATACTGCTGGGATTGGCATTATAGGCATCCACAATCAGCGCGTTCTTCCCTGTATTGCGGAACTCACTTCTGCTATTGCTGGGAATATAGTTCCCGATAGCGTGACAGATCTGTTCGGGGGTTATGCCGAAGTACAAGCCTATAGTTACTGCTGCCCGCAGATTAGATATGTTGTATGCACCGATAAGGTGTGTCTGTATAGTATGCCATGGGGCATCGTCTTCGCTTCTCCACTGCATTCTGACAAAGGGATTACAATCCTCGATACGTCCTTCTATGTAGGGAATAGCATTGTCATAGAGATGGAATCCGCGTTCTTTGGCCATTTGCAGCAAATCTTCGTCCAAGGCATTCAGGAATATCTTGGCTTTGCGCTGCTGAAGGTCATCGTATAATTCTCCCTTAGTTCTCTTAACTCCCTGGAAAGAGCCAAAACCTTCCAGATGAGCCCGTCCCACGTTGGTAATCAGTCCATAGTTAGCTTTCACCATGTTGCAAAGGAAAGCTATCTCGCCAGGATGGTTGGCTCCAGTCTCAATAATAGCTATGTCGTGCTCTTTAGTAATACGTAGCAAGGTACGTGGAACCCCCAGATGGTTGTTTAAGTTGCCCTCTGTAAAGAGGACGTTATGCGCCTCCTGCAGCACACAGGCTATCAGTTCCTTGGAAGTTGTCTTTCCATTGGTGCCGGTTATCTGCAGTACAGGAATGTCGAGTTGCTGCCGATGAAAGGCTGCAAGGTCCTGAAGTGCTTTCTCGGGATTCCCGACGGCAATATACCGTTCATCATCCTTCGGGGCAAATTCTTTTTCGACTACTGCATAAGAACATCCTTTTTCTAATGCAGAAGCAGCATAAAGGTTGCCGTTGAAAGAGGCTCCTCTCAGGGCAAAAAATATAGAACCCGCCGGACAGTCCCTGCTGTCTGTTGTTATAATGGGATGCTGTAAGAAGATTTCATACAATTGTTCTGTCTTCATAATATTTGTTTTTTTACATTTTATGCCACAAAGTTAATTCATTTTTCCGATAATTTACAAATAATGTATAACTTTGTGCCAAATTACCGGGAAATATATGAAAGGCCTGTTGCCCTATACGATAAATGTGGGAGGAAAACTTATGGATTTGAGTGAACCTCAGGTCATGGGTATCCTTAACATCACGCCAGATTCTTTTTATTCGGAAAGTCGAAAAAACACAGAAGAAGAGATTGCTGAGCGTGTGAATGCTATATTGGCAGAAGGCGGTTCGATGATAGATGTCGGTGCCTATAGCAGCAGACCCGGAGCCGACGATATATCAGAAGAAGAGGAGATGAGGCGTCTGCGCGGTGCATTACAGATTTTGCGTAGGATTGCTCCGGAGGCACTGGTAAGTGTAGATACGTTCAGGGCAGATGTTGCCCGAATGTGTGTCGGGGAATTCGGCGTACAGATAATAAATGACATAAGCGGCGGAGAGTCAGACCATCGGATGTTTGAGACTGTAGCTTCATTGGGTGTTCCTTATATCCTGATGCATATGAAGGGTAATCCGCAGACTATGCAGAATGAACCTCGTTATGATGATTTGCTGACCGAGATGTTACAGTACTTTGGCAGTAAGGTACAACGGCTTCATGAGTTGGGCGTGAAAGATATCATCCTGGATCCTGGCTTTGGCTTTGCCAAGACGTTAGAGCATAACTACGAGTTGATGAACCGCCTGCAGGATTTGCGGGTGCTGGGTTTGCCTATGCTGGTAGGAGTAAGTCGGAAGTCTATGATATATAGGTTGTTGGGCGGTACTCCAGAAAGTGCGCTCAACGGCACATCGGTACTGAATACCTTGGCATTGATGAAGGGAGCGAGCATCCTAAGGGTGCATGATGTGAAGGAAGCTGTAGAGGTAGTGCAGATAGTAAAAAAGATGTTGGCATGTTAGCATTCGGAATAAAGGACTTGATTGATATTCTGCTTGTTGCAATAGGTCTTTACTATTGTTATAAGGTAATGAAGCAGTCGCGCTCTGTAAATATTTTCTACGGAGTGCTGTTCTTTATCAGTTTCTGGATTATTGTCAGCAAAGTTTTAGAGATGAAACTTGTGGGTGGTATCTTGGATAAACTGGTAAATGTAGGAGCCATAGCCATTATTATCCTGTTTCAGGAGGAAATCAGACATTTCTTCTTCAGGATGGGGGCCCGCCGGCGAATTCACAGATTTATAAATTTCTTCAAGCCTGACAAGAAAAAGGCTTACTCGGAGTTCGTTCACGAGAGAGAAACTATATTCCCTATTGTAATGGCTTGCCTGAATATGAGCAAACAAAGGGTGGGGGCCCTGATAGTGCTACAGAATAACCTTCCTCTGAACGATTTTGTGCGTACCGGGGAGTTGGTAAATGCTAAGATAAGTCAGCGTCTGATTGAGAATATTTTTTTCAAGAACAGCCCGTTGCATGACGGTGCTATGATTATTTCAAATAATAAAATAACAGCTGCAGCCTGTATCCTGCCAATCAGTCACGATCTGGATATTCCCAAGGAATTTGGCCTTCGGCATCGAGCTGCCAAGGGTATCAGTCAGGAAACAGACGCCCTGGCCATTGTGGTAAGTGAAGAGACTGGCAGTATTAGTGCGGCCTATAATGATGTACTAAAGGCTCATATATCTGCAGAGGAATTAGAAAAGCTCTTAATGAGAGGAAAGTTCTGACATTAGTCTTTAGACATTAGACTTTAGGCTCTAGTTAATTTTGAATTTACAAATTTTATAACAGATAGTATTATGACATTAATGGAAAAAATCATCGCTCGTGCCAAGAGCAACAAGCAGCGTATTGTCCTGCCAGAAAGCTTGGAGGAGCGAACATTGACAGCCGCAGATAAGGCTCTTGCCGACGACCTGGCAGAGATTATCCTGATTGGCAATCCTGATGAGATTTTTGCTTTTGGAAAAAAACTGGGACTCACCCATTTGGACAAAGCCGAGATTATCGATCCGGCAACAAGTGATGTAACGGATGAGTATGTGGAATTGTTGTATAACTTGCGTAAGAGCAAGGGCATGACTAAGGAGGAGGCACGTGACAAGGTGCTGAATGATCCTCTGTACTTTGGCTGCCTTATCATCAAGAGCGGACATGCTGACGGTCAGATTAGCGGTGCCCTCTCAACAACAGGTGACACCCTGCGTCCAGCCTTGCAGATTATCAAATGCGCTCCTGGCATTACCTGTGTAAGTGGTGCTATGCTGCTGATTACAGATAAACCTCAGTATGGCGAAGACGGCGTAGTCGTTCTGGGTGATGTGGCAGTAACGCCCGTTCCTGATGCTTCACAACTGGCTCAGATTGCCATATGCACTGCTCATACAGCGCGTAGTGTGGCTGGCTTCGCTGATCCGCGTGTGGCTATGCTGAGCTTCAGCACGAAGGGAAGCGCTAAGCATGAGGTGGTAGATAAGGTTATCGAGGCAACAAAGATTGCTCACAAGATGGAGCCTACCTTGAAACTGGATGGCGAGTTGCAGGCTGATGCCGCTTTGGTTCCCTCAGTGGGAGAGAAGAAGGCGCCAGGCTCAGAAATTGCCGGTCATGCCAACGTATTGGTGGCTCCCAGTTTGGAGGTGGGAAACATTGGTTATAAACTGATACAGCGTCTGGCTGGTGCCGATGCCTTAGGCCCCATCTTGCAGGGTATTGCTCATCCCGTGAACGACCTCTCTCGCGGTTGCTCTGTAGACGATATCTACAAGATGGTTGCCATCACAGCCTGCCAGGCGATGGATGCTAAGTAAGTGTGAAGAACTAAGAGTGAAGAGTGAAGAATCATAGTTACCACAGAGCCTCTTATGTACGAGAATAGTAAGTCTGTCTTGGTGTTGAAAAGTGAAGCCTTTTCTGGGCGTATTGTTAAAATGATTCGCTATTTGAACGATAATTCAGACAGAGTTCTCTCTCCTCTTTATAATCAGGTTCTGCGTTCGGGAACTTCCATAGCAGCTAATATTGGAGAGGCTCAATATGCACAGAGTCGAGCAGATTTTATTACTAAACTGCACATAGCAGCAAAAGAAGCAAACGAAACGAGAAAGTGGCTTAAAAATCTGCTTGAGGGTAACGTAATTACCATTGAGCAATATAAAAGTATGGACAATGATTGTAATGAGATACTCTCCATTCTTGTTTCCTCTCTTAAAACCTCAAAAAGAAATGCACAAATAGTTATTAATTCATAAATATATGGAGTGAATGATGAGGGTGAAAAATGTAACTATGATTCTTCACTCTTCACTCTTCACTCTTCACTGAAAAAACATGAAAATATTAGTTTTGAACTGCGGGAGCAGTTCCATTAAGTACGCATTGTACAACATGGATGACGAGAGTGTCATCACAAGTGGTGGTATAGAAAAGATTGGTCTGCCAGATAGCTTCATCACCGTTAAACTCAACGGTGAGAAGCACAAGATGGAGCGCCCCATTGCGGAACACACAGCAGGTGTTCAGTGGATATTCGAGGTGTTGACAACAGGCGATTACGCTGTGCTGAAGAGCCTCGAGGAGTTGGATGCCGTAGGTCATCGTATGGTACATGGCGGCGAGAAGTTCAACAAGAGTGTCCGGCTGACCCCCGAGGTTATGGAGGCCTTTGCTGCTTGCAACGATTTGGCTCCTCTGCACAACCCTGCTAACATCAAGGGTGTGAATGCCGTTTCTGCCCTTTTGCCCAATATTCCTCAGGTAGGAGTGTTCGATACAGCATTCCATCAGACAATGCCTGATTATGCCTACATGTATGCGCTCCCTTATAATCTGTATAAGGAGTATGGCGTTCGTCGTTATGGCTTTCACGGAACCAGCCACCGTTATGTATCACAGCGTGTATGTGAGTTCCTGGGTGTTAAGCCAGAGGGTAAGAAAATGATCACCTGCCACATTGGCAACGGTGCCAGCATCGCTGCTGTTAAGGATGGCAAGTGTGTCGATACCTCTATGGGTCTTACTCCCCTGGAGGGCCTTATCATGGGAACCCGTAGTGGTGATATCGATGCCGGTGCTGTTACCTTCCTGATGGATAAGTTGAACCTCGATACCAAGGGCATCAGCAACCTACTGAACAAGCAGAGCGGTCTGGCTGGCGTTAGCGAAGGTAGCAGTGACTTCCGTGACATCCTTGCCGGTATTGCTAATGGCAACGATAAGGCCCGTTTGGCTAAGGAAATGTACACCTATCGCATCAAGAAGTACATTGGCCAGTATGCTGCCGCTATGGGTGGTGTAGATATCATCCTCTTTACTGGTGGTGCTGGCGAGAACCAGTGGGAAGTTCGCGAGGGAGCTACCAAGGGTCTTGAGTTCATGGGTGTTAAGATGGATGACCAGAAGAACCGCTCATGCCGTGCTACCGAGGCTATCCTCAGCGCCGATGACAGCAAGGTTATCGTTTGCTGCATCCCCACCGACGAGGAACTGATGATTGCCCTTGATACACAGGCATTGTGCTAATAGGAATAGCACATTACTGCTGAAAATTAACATGAAACCATTATCCATTATCTTACTCTGTTTGGCGCTGGCGTCTCCTTTGGCGTCATTGGCGCAAGGAACAGAGAAAAAGGTCGTTGCCTACGTCACTTCGTGGACATCTGTAATGCCCGATCCGTTTGTGATGACTCACATAAACTATGCATTTGGCGGAGTAGGAGGCGACGGTGTCAGTGTATATGCCGATAATACTTCGCGTATGCAGCAGATTGTCCGTCTGAAAAGCAGAAATCCCAAATTGAAGGTGTTGCTTTCTGTTGGCGGATGGGGAAGAGGTAACTTTTCTTCTATGGCCAAGGACGATACCAAACGGAAGGCCTTTGCTAAAGCCTGTCGTGCTTTCTGCGATAAGTATAATCTGGACGGGATAGACATCGACTGGGAGTTCCCAGGTAACAACTCCAGCGGCGAGACTTCGCCTTCTGGTGAGAAGCAGAACTATAACTTGCTGATGCGTGACCTGCGTGAAGCACTTGGCAACGAACTGCTGCTTACGATGGCATCGTCGGCTGATCCTGGATATTACGATTTCAAAGGTTGCATTCAGTACCTAGACTTTGTAAATGTTATGACCTACGATATGTCGGGACCTCCCAACCATCATTCGGCTCTTTATCGCGGCGGTAAGGTGGGCAACGGCTGGCTGGTGCAGTCCGAATCTGTACAGAAACACAGAAATGCAGGTATTCCCGCCAATAAACTGGTTATGGGTTTGGCTTTCTATGGTAATAGCGGTTCTGGAAGTCAGATATCACTGCAAGAGATAAAGAATGGCATAGCCAGTGGGAAATGGAAAGACAACTGGGACAATACAGCCAAGGTACCTTACGTGACAGATGCCAATGGTAAGTTTGCCTACGGCTATGATGACGAGCGGTCGCTAACCATAAAATGCGACTACATCCTTAAGCAGAAACTCGCAGGAGGAATGTATTGGGAGTATGCAAACGACGATAACAAAGGTACCGAGCGTAATACTGTTTATGAGTGTCTGCTGGGTACGAAATACGATAACCTGAAATTTGGGGATGCTTCGCTCAACTCTATTGGTGGTAATACCTATACAGGCATCATTGACTTCGTGCAGGACCAAGTATACTATGCAACAGGAGCTGATGAGATGAATGCCGATACTTGGTATTACGACCCCGATTTCCTTCAACGTGAATCAGACGGAGGCTACCGTTTCCTGGCTATTAGCGGAAGATACAGTTTGACTGCCAACTTCTCCACAAGCAGTTTTGGCTTTGTCCCTCTCAACGAGGAAGGTTCGCCACTCACCTATGATGCAACTGACGGAACAGGGTGCGTATGGGTTATTGGTGCCAAATCTTCTGTGGGTAAGCCTTTGTTTGCAGAGGGTGAGGATACCGAGTGGGACGAAGGGAATGCCTTTCCCATGGCTCCCATCGGTGAACAGCTGTATCGAATAACCTTGGAAGTGGGAAGGCAGCTGAATGCCAATATGGTAAACTTTAAGTTCTTTCACCAGAACGGATTCGGAAATGGCGGTGAGTTTACGCCTCGTGGCACCTATCGTATTTCTTTGATAAACCGTACTTTTACCATTTCCAATACGACAACAGACAAGGGAAATATTCAGTTGAGAAAAACTGCCAAGATAACAGAGGGCGAGAAATACATCTTTACGTTGGATACGAGTAACACTTCTACTTCGGTCCTCACTATCGAGGATTTCGAAACAGGAATCTCCAACACCTGCGAAATCCCCACACTACCTTCTGTTTTCTATGACATGCAAGGACGTCGCATCACACAGCCCAGAAGTGGAAGCATCTATATTGCTCCCACAGAGTCAGGAGAGTGGCGGAAGATCAAAGGATAGCAGTTCTTAAGTCTGACGCTCTTATTTAGATAATTCTTTTAGCATGTTTTGCCTGAAGTGTAATGGTCTTCGTGTTGCCATTGATACGGACGGTTACGGTTTGGGTCTTACCTGAGCGCAGGACTGCTTTGGTGACTTTGTAGTCTTTCCAGTCGAAATCCGCTTCGATGGCGCCGCGGGCACAGATGCCGCGTACACTACCATTGTTCCAAGCTTTAGGCAGGGCGGGAAGAAAGTCGAGCAGTCCGTCATGGCTCTGCAGTAACATCTCACACATTCCGGCTACTGTTGCTTCTGTGGCATCGAATGAGAAGATGTCACTTTCGGCTCCAGCGATACCTGCGGGAGATACCGTCATCAGGTTTTCCCGCATAAAACCTTTATAGAGTCCCTGGATACTTTCGTAGGCTTTCTCGCCATTATGCAAACGGGCAAAGAAACAGATGTTATTGCCGCGTGTCCATTCGGTATCTTCCCAGTTTGGATGTGATGTCTGTTTTTTCAGGAAGTTTTCGCAGCCGCGGGCCAATTCGGGTGTTTTTTCCGGTGATATATGACCATAAGGATAGAGTGAATGTAAATGGGAGGCATGTCGGTGAGAAGGATCGTCGCGACCTACATCGAGTAGCCATTCGGCTAGTTCGCCACTCTGCCGTACACGGTAAGGCGGTAGCTTACAAATGTCTTTTTCTAGTCGGGTGCGGAAGTCGGTATCAATATCGAGTATCTTACAAGATTCTATGCAGGCATGGTAAATCTCATAGATAGTTGCTCGATCTAGCGTTGGCATCATAGATAACGAGTAACCATGTCCGTCATCACCGCGAAAACTGTTTTCCGGTGAGATGCTGGGGCCACTAAGCAGATAGCCCGTATAAGGATCTTCAATCAGGTAATCCATGAAAAACTCAGCAGTTTCCTTCAATAGGGGGTAGCCTATTTCACGTAGATACTGACGGTCTTGAGTATATTCGTAGTGTGTCCATAAGTGTGTGGCAAGCCATGCCCCGGCAGACACATTCATAGCCCACCCGCAAGAATTGCCAGGAGCAGTATCCCCCCATACATTATTAATAGTATGAGCTACCCATCCACGACAACCATACATTTTTTTTGCTGTCACACTACCGTATTTGGCCAAAAGCCCCAGATATGTAAAAAGCGGTGTGTTACACTCTGCAAGATTGGCTATATTGGTGCTCCAGTAGTTCTGTTGTATGTTGATGTCGAGGTGATAGTCGCAGGTCCAAGGCATGTTGCAGGCCAGATTGTCGTTCCAGATTCCCTGCAGGTTGGATGGCAATGGGGAATTTTCGCGACTGGAGCTGATTTGCATGTAACGGCCATACTGGAAGAACAGTGTATCAAAGACTGGGTTGGCCTTACCTGCTTGGGCATTAGCAAAGAGGGCATCCGTATTTGTAAGATCGGTATGAGTATCGTCTGTTCCCAGTTGGATTTGCATGCGGTTAAAGAGATGTTGGTAGTCCTTTATATGAGCGGCTTTTAAAGAGTTGTATGATTGGGCGGAAGCTGCATTTACGGTCTGCAGACACTGCTGACGATAGTTTATGTTTTGAAAGTCGGTGCGAATGTCAGCTACAATGATCATAGCATCGGCACCTTCCACTACGAGATTGTCACCGTCAGCATGCAGAGAGCCGCCATTAGTGAGTACTCTTATCAAGCCACGGAAGCGCACTCCGCCCTCTCCGTTTTTGTCGAAACGCGCATCGCCCACAATGTCGAGTTCGCCTTGGCAAGGTGATGTGGTGGATGCAGTAATGGTACTGTATCGCAACATATTCATGGAGATGGTAGTGCTGATGGCTTGCTTCCTTGAGGCCGTGTAACGGATTATAAGAGCCTGCGCCGGATTCGAGGTAAAATATTCACGTCGGTAAGTAATACCTTCCTGAAGAAAACTTACGCGTGCTATAGCCTCGTCAAGCGAAAGGGAACGGGAGTATCCGAATGTTCTTGGTTTTATCGTTTTCGCTTTAATAACAATATCTCCAAAAGGCAGATGGGTTCCAAAAGACTTGCCATGACCGCATAGATTCTGCCACCCCAGCTCGTTGCCCCGTTTGTAGTCGCCTGAAAGGAAGGCCTCACGTATCTCTTTCAGTTTCTCCGGTCCACACAAGTTGTTGGCTTCCGGGTCGGGTTGTCCTGACCATAGTGTTACTTCGTTTAGAGCGATAGTTTCGACGTCTGTCCCTCCATATACCATAGCACCTAAGCGCCCATTACCTAAGGGCAATGCTCCTATCCATTTTTCCGAGGGTTGTGAGTAGGTGAGTGTCAAATTTGTTTTTCTTGCCTCAACGGTGAGGCTAAGTATAGTGACTATGGTAATAAGAATTCTTATCCTTCTCATATTTTATTATCATTTTTTGGACTAGACGCTGCTAAAGAGGATAATTCATAAGGGTAATCTGGCCGTCAGAGAACTCTGCATAAGTGAATTGTGTTATCCAGTCGCCAAGGATGAGGAGGCGGTTCTGACGGGTAAGCATGAGGTCGAGTTCTATATGACGGTGTCCGAAGATAAAATAGTCTGTTTGTGGGTTTTCTTTTAGATATCTTTTAGCAAAAAGGACAAGATGCTCTTTGTCTTCACCCATGTAAGGAGGGTCGCCCTGTGGGTTTTGGGTTGAAGGCTCGTGTTTCATTCGGCTATGCTTGGCCCATTCCAGACCAAAGGCCATGCCGAAGTCGGGATGAATCCAACGAAATAACCATTGGCATAGTCTGTTATGGAAGATGGAGCGCAAGAACTTGAATGTCTTACTCTCATCACCCAGCCCGTCTCCATGAGCCATGAAGAAGTTTTTACCTTCTATGTTAATGATTTCGGGATCATAGTGCATGATAATGCCGCATTCCTTGGTGAGATAGTCCTTGCACCAGATGTCGTGATTGCCAGTAAAGAAATGGACGGCAATACCCATATCGGTTAACTCTGAGAGTTTGCCAAGAAGACGGGTGTAGCCCTTGGGAACCACGTTTTTGTACTCGAACCAGAAGTCGAACAGGTCACCCAGAATATAAATACTCTCTGCCTGCGCCTTTATCTCATCGAGGAAACGGCACAGGTGCTTCTCTTGTTCTCTGGAGTTAGGGATAGCCCGACTTCCCAAATGTGCATCGCTTATGAAATAAATCTTTTTCATAATTATAGACTTAGAGGAATCCCAGTTCAACCTTAGCTTCTTCCGACATCATGTCCTTGTTCCATTCGGGTTCAAAGACCAGTTGGACATCAACCTTATTGATTCCAGTAATAGTCTCCAGCTTTTGTCTGACATCCTCGAGGATGAAATCAGCAGCAGGGCAATTGGGAGCGGTGAGCGTCATATCTACAGATAGCTCTGTCGCGTCATCATTCAATTCAATACGGTAGATGAGGCCCAGGTCGTATATGTTGACCGGTATTTCGGGGTCATAGACGGTACGCAGGACCTCTATTACGCGCTCTTGTATTTGTAATGTATCGTTCATAATTTACCTTGTTCTGTGTAGCTGTAATATTTATCGTCCGAGACAATGAGGTGATCCAAGAATTTGATACCCATAGTCTGGCAGGCTTTTCGGGTCCTATCCGTCAGGTTGTCATCTTCTCTGCTGGGATTGATGTTCCCGCTTGGATGATTGTGACAGAGTATGACGCTTGTAGCTTGGGACAGAAGGGCATGGCGGAGAAGTTCCCTGATATCGACAGATGCACCTACCAAGCCACCATGACTGAGCATTACACTATTGATAATCTCCAAGTGATTGTTAAGCATCAGCAGATGGCATTCTTCGACGGTAAGGTCCTGCATCCTGGGGCGGAAATAAAGAAAAGCATCCTTTGTCTCAGATATTTTCTGGCGCGGTTGAAGATCTTCCTTCAGTCGTTCGTTGGCCAACTGGCAGGCTGCCAGAATAGTAATAGCCTTAGCTTTTCCCATGCCCTTGTAACGTGTTAGATCTTCGACAGTAGCTTTGCCCAAGAGCTTCAGGCTATCGTTATAATCATTCAGTATTTCGCGCATCATCTCCACGGCACTCTTGCCGGGTATGCCGCTTCCCACCAAAATGGCCAACAACTCTGCTTTGCTCAGTACGGTGGCTCCGTGAGCTTCCATCTTCTCGCGTGGCCGGTCATCCAATGCCCAGGTTTTTATGCTCTCCATACTGCGGTCTATTTGTAGAAATTATTTTTGAAAGCCTGCAGTTCCTCGTTTCTGCCACAGACACATCTTAACCACCAGGCCCGAAGGAATCCTGTACCATAGCCGATGAGCTGGATAAAACTGGCCCAGATAGACAGGAAACCTATCTTTATACTCTTGTTGCGGAAACTGCTGTCGACAAAGATGATGATGGAGAAAAGAATCAGCGGAAGCAGGAATAATAACATTCCGCCAATACCTGCAATGATGCAAATCATCGGACCGTTAACACAGCCGGGTTTTGGCGCACTCCACAAAGCAATAAAGCCAAATATGGTCAAGACCAGGAATATGAAGGCCATTAGCAGGCAGGCAAAGGTTCCCAATGTAAAAATCATGGGCAGCAGATGCACCAGTTTCAGTGTGCCGGGATGACGCTTCATCAGATTGATGCGGGCAATGCCACTGTTGTGAACCTGCTTGAAGAATTTCTTGAAATCTGTTCTGCGCTTATGCCAGACCCATGCCTCGGGGAAAAGACAGCAACGTGCTCCGCTCTCGTAGATGCGGATACTGAAGTCGATGTCCTCTCCGAAACGCATTTCCGAGAAGCCGCCCAGCTGTTGATAAAGCGTCCTGCGGATGCCCATATTGAAGGATCGCGGGTAGAACTTCTTGTCCATTTGCTTCTTTCCTCCGCGTATGCCGCCAGTAGTGAAGAAGGATGTCATACTATAGTTAATGGCCTTCTGCACATCGGAAAAACTCTCGTGGGCACGGTCGGGACCGCCGAAGGCATCAATTCCAGTTGAGAGTTGAGAGTTGAGAGTTGAGAGTTTTGTCTCAATGGCCTGCAGATAACCGGCGGGGAGGACCACGTCGCTGTCAAGGACAATGACGAATTCCCCCTGGCTGCGTTCTACTCCGTAGTTACGGGTATGCCCTGGGCCGCTATTGGGCTTGGTGAAGTATTTCAGGTTCAGACGGTCGGCATACTTCTCTACCACCTCTTGACAGGGAATGTCCGACCCGTCTTCTACTATCACCACCTCAAAGTCCTTGAAGGTCTGACTGGTAAGGCTTTGAAGCAGTTCGTCTACCTCATCGGGACGGTTATATACAGGAATGATAATGGAATATTTCATTTATCTGTTAAATTTGAGCACAAAAGTAGCATTTTTTCTGAAGATATCAAAGTGAATGACACCTTATTTATTAATAAGGAAGATGGCTGGTACCTTGGTGAGGTCAGATCCCCCGACCCCCTTTAGGGGGAGACCCCTTTTCTTCCATTCTGCAATGGTGTGGGTGTGGATGAACTCGTCTGCTGTTGTGATGCCGGCAGCAATGCAGAGGCGGGTTTGGGGACGAAGCGTAGCCAAAAGAGTTTCGAACATTTTCAGATTGCGGTAAGGCGTCTCTATAAAAAGTTGTGTCTGATGCTCGTTCCAGGCACGTGTTTCCAATGCTTTCAGTTTCTTTGCTCTATCCTGAGCATCAACGGGCAGGTAACCGTTAAAAGCAAAACTCTGACCGTTCAGACCGCTTCCCATGACGGCCATAATCATGCTGCATGGACCTACAAGGGGAATTACGCGCAGGTTCTGTCGTTGGGCAATAGCCACAATGTCGGCTCCAGGGTCGGCAACAGCCGGACAACCGGCTTCGCTGATTACGCCCATAGGTTTACCGTCCCTAAGTGCCTGCAGGTACTGGCTGAACTGATGCTCGTCTGCATGCTTACCCATCTCATAGAACTCGGAATCGTCAATGGGGAACTCACGATTCACTTGGCGGAGGAACCGTCGGGCAGAACGGATGTTCTCTACGATAAAGTGTCTGATACCCATGATGATATTGTGGTTGTAAGAGGGAATGACCTGTTCAATGCTGGTCTCTCCCAGTGTGACGGGAATGAGATATAGGGCTACTTCCATAATTGAATCTCTGTATTGGTAATATCTGATTTGTACTGCGCAACGCTAATGATGTATCTGCGGTATAGATTGGGGATTGTTAAGATGCTGATATCTTTGGTGTTTTCTTGGGAAAGTATTTCCTTTATGTCGTCATTGATGCCTGTTCCCTTTAGTTTGAAAACTGCTTCCTTCTTAGTCCAAAGACTGATGAATGCGGCATCTGGGTTAGGAGATGAGAAAATCTGCTGGCATTCCTTTTCGTTCATGCAATAGCGTACCAAAGTTTCGTTGGCAGAACGGAGGCATTCAATGTCCAATCCGCAAGGCGCATTGCTAATAAAGCATCCGATTGCTTCTTTGCAATGGCTCAGACTAAAGTGAATGTTAGGGTAAGCATAAAGGCCGGGCTTTTGGTGCTTATCATACGAGAAAAGAGGCATTTCAGGGATGTTGTATTCAAGCCTTAGTCCCCGGCAAAGTTCCAGATAGGCTAAGGCACATTCTCTCTTCCCTTCAAAATGCTTGTACCTTAATGCTTGCTCCCTACGCCATGAAGGTAACATGCTGATGGCTTTTTCCACCTGCTTTTCCTTAATTCTCTCTAAATGGTCGTTGATATACAGCATACGCAACACAAAATTAGGCAAATTCTTTCATTTGAGAAAAAGAATAGTGCACTTTTCTTTCGCTCTTCTCTCGTTTTTTTGTAACTTTGCCCCCACTTTAAGTAAAAAGATTTAAACAAAAGACGTAAAATGAGTGACAGATTGTTTATTTTCGACACTACACTGCGTGATGGCGAACAGGTTCCCGGATGCCAGTTGAATACAGTGGAGAAAATTCAGGTAGCCCGTCAGCTGGAGGTGCTTGGCGTTGATGTCATCGAGGCAGGATTCCCCATTAGTAGCCCTGGTGATTTTAATTCGGTAATAGAAATCAGTAAGGCTGTAACATGGCCTACCATTTGTGCATTGACTCGTGCCGTAGAGAAGGATATAGATGTGGCTGCTGAGGCCTTGAAGTATGCCAAGCACAAAAGAATCCATACCGGTATAGGTACCAGCGAGAGTCATATTCGCTATAAGTTCAACTCTACACCCGAAGAGATTATCGAGCGTGCTGTGGCTGCTGTTAAGTATGCCAAGAAGTATGTGGAGGATGTGGAGTTTTATGCGGAAGACGCAGGAAGAACGGATAATGAATATCTGGCTCGCGTTATTGAAGCTGTTACTAAGGCAGGTGCTACGGTTTGTAACATTCCCGATACTACCGGTTTCCGAGTACCAAACGAATATCACGAAAAGATTAAATACCTGTATGAACATGTTGATGCTTTTGCCGCAGGGAAAAGCATATTGTCAACTCATTGCCATAACGACTTAGGCATGGCTACTGCTAATACCGTAGCGGGCGTGTTGGGCGGTGCCCGTCAGGTAGAGGTTACCATTAATGGTATCGGTGAGCGTGCCGGTAACACTTCGCTGGAGGAGATTGCCATGATTTTCAAGACGCATCCAGATTTGGGCATCGAGACCAATATTAATACAACTAAGATTTATCCTACCAGTCGTATGGTTAGCTCGTTGATGAATATGCCCGTTCAGCCCAATAAGGCCATTGTGGGAAAGAATGCTTTTGCACATAGTTCTGGTATTCATCAGGATGGTGTCTTGAAGAATGCCTCGACATACGAGATTATGGACCCCAAAGATGTTGGTATAGATGATAATGCTATTGTACTGACAGCTCGTAGCGGTCGTGCTGCATTGAAGCATAGGCTGAGTGTTAATGGGGTAGAGATTGACGGTGATCGTCTGGATAAGGTATATCAGGATTTCCTGGCGTTGGCAGACAAGAAGAAGGAAGTCACCGATGACGATATTTTGGTATTGGCAGGTGCCGACAGAAGTGCTTCGCACAATGTTAAACTTGACTATCTGCAGGTAACTACAGGTAAGGGCGTCAAGAGTGTAGCCAGCATAGGTCTTATTATTGCCAACGAGAAGTTTGAGGCTGCTGCTTCGGGTAATGGTCCTGTCGATGCTGCCATCAATGCACTGAAGTGCATCATCAAGCGCAAGATGATACTGAAAGAATTTACAATTCAAGCCATAAGCAAGGGCTCTGACGATATGGGTAAGGTACACATGCAGGTGGAATACGATGGTCACCTTTATTATGGCTTTGGTGCCAACACCGATATCGTAACTGCCAGTGTAGAAGCATATATTGACTGTATCAACAAGTTTAGATAATATGGAAAGGAGTTTGTTTGATAAAATATGGGACGCACACGTTGTACAGAACGTGGAGGACGGCCCTACACAACTTTATATTGACCGTCTGTATGCTCACGAGGTAACCAGTCCTCAAGCATTCGATACGTTAAGAGATAAGAAGATAGGTGTATTCCGCCCCGATCATGTAATTGCTATGCCTGACCATAATACCCCTAGCGACCAGCAGGAGCGTATCGATGATCCCGTAGGTCGTAACCAAGTGGAGACGCTGGCCAAGAACTGTGCCGAGTTTGGTATTACCCACTTTGGTATGGGAACCAAGGATAATGGTATCATTCATGTGGTAGGGCCTGAGAAAGCTCTCTCCTTGCCCGGCATGACCATTGTATGCGGTGACTCTCACACCAGCACACATGGCGCTGTAGGGGCAATAGCTATGGGTATCGGTACCAGTGAGGTTGCACAGGTTTTGGCCTCTCAGTGCATCCTCCAGAGCAAGCCCAAGACTATGCGTATCAACATCGAAGGTACACTTCCTCCTTGCACTACAGCCAAGGATGTAGCTCTTTACATCATGGCCCAGATGACCACAAGCGGAGCTACAGGCTATGCTGTGGAATATGCTGGAAGTGCCATTCGTAACATGAGTATGGAGGGTCGTCTTACACTTTCTAATCTTTCCATCGAGATGGGTTCACGTGCCGGATTGATTGCTCCAGATGAGATAACTTTTGCTTACCTGAAAGGACGTGAATATGCTCCTAAGGGTGATGCCTGGGACCGTGCCGTTGAAGAATGGAAAAAATTACGCAGCGATGACGATGCTGTCTTCGATAAGGAAGTAACCTACCGTGCCGAGGACATCGTTCCCCGTATCACTTACGGAACTAATCCTGGTGCCGGCATTGCTATTGACGAATGTATTCCTACTCTGGAAAGTATATCAGAAACAGATCGTCCCCAGTTCCTTTCCATGTTGGACTATATGAAGTTCCAGCCTGGTCAGAAGTTGGTGGGTACCCCTGTTGACTATTGCTTCTTGGGTGCTTGTACCAATGGACGTATTGAGGATTTCCGAGCATTTGCCAGCATGGTTAAGGGCAAGAAGAAGGCTGAAAGTGTCGTAGCCTGGCTCGTTCCTGGCAGTTGGGCAGTTCGTCAGCAGATTATTGACGAAGGTATAGATAAGATATTGGAAGAGGCTGGCTTTGAGCTGCGTTTGCCCTCATGTTCGGCTTGTCTGGCTATGAATCCTGATAAGGTTCCGGCAGGCAAGCTCAGTATCAGTACCAGCAACCGTAACTTCGTAGGTCGCCAAGGTCCTGGAGCCCGTACCATATTGGCCAGCCCGCTTGTAGTGGCTGCAAGTGCTATAACCGGTGTTATTACTGACCCAAGAAAATAGACCCTCTCAAACTCCCCTTTTAAGGGGAGGAACCAATAAGAATAAAAAAAAATAATAACTGCCATAGACCCTGCGTAGCAGTTCCCTCCCCATAGAGGGGGAGGGGTAGGGAGAGGGTCTTTAATATGAAAGAAAAATTCGACATCATACAGTCAACTTGTATTCCTATCGAGATTGACAATAATAATACAGATAACATTATTCCTGCACGTTATCTGGCTTTCACTACCCGTGATCCTAAGTTCTACGGTGAAGCTTTTATGCATGATTTGCGGTATGATGCTAACAATCAGCCAATCGCAGACTTTGTGATGAATAAGCCAGAATTCTCTGAGGCTCCCCGCAGGGGTGTACATGAGATCATCGTGGGCGGTCAGAATTGGGGCTCAGGTTCCAGTCGTGAGCATGCGGCATGGGCTATTGCCGGCTATGGCGTTAGGGTGGTTATCAGCAACAGTTTTGCAGATATTCATCGTAACAACCTGTTGAACTGTTTCGTACTGCCCGTTGTTGTCAGTCGTGGGTTCCAGTTGGAACTCTTTAAAAGCATAGCGGAGGACAGTAATACTCTTGTTACGGTTGATGTTCCCAATCAGACGGTAAAGAACGAGAAGACAGGTAGTGTGGAGCATTTCGAAATCAATGCATACAAGAAGTATTGCCTGATGAATGCCTACGACGATATTGACTTCCTTTTGGCTAATACAGATAAAATAGAAGCATGGGAGCATCGTACATAGAGATAATGGACACCACGCTGCGTGATGGTGAGCAGACCAGTGGGGTAAGCTTTGTGCCCCATGAGAAACTGCTCATTGTGCGTATGTTGTTGCAGGAACTGTGCGTCGATAGGGTAGAGGTTGCCAGCGCCCGTGTTAGCGAAGGCGAAAAAGAGGCTGTAACAATGATTTGCCGGTGGGCCCGCCAAGCCGGTAAGCTTGATCGAATAGAGGTCCTTGGGTTTATCGATGGACAGACTTCTGTTGACTGGGTAAAGAATGTAGGCTGCAAGAATATTAATCTTCTCTGTAAAGGTTCTGAACGCCACTGCAAGTATCAACTCCAGAAAACGCTTGACCAGCATGTGGCTGATATTAAGCAAAGTATCCAGTATGCACATGAGCAGGGTATAGATGTTAATCTGTATCTTGAGGACTGGTCGAATGGCATGAAGGACAATCCTCAGTATGTCTTTGGATTTGTCGATGCACTCCGCAGTGCCGGTGTGAAGCGTTTTATGCTACCGGACACCTTAGGTATCCTGAATCCCATGTTAACGGCTCAGTATATCTCACAGATGGTAGAACGTTACCCTGATTTGCACTTTGATTTTCATGCACATAACGACTATGATATGGCTGCTGGCAATGTTTTGGCTGCCGTATTAAATGGCTGTAAGGGAGTTCATACCTCAGTTAACGGATTGGGTGAACGTGCCGGTAATGCACCACTCAGTAGTGTGCAGGCCATCCTGAAGGATCACTTCCATGGACGTACCGGACTTGTGGAGGAAAAGCTGAATAAGGCCAGCCGTATGGTTGAGAGTATCTCGGGAATTGCCGTGCCGCCCAACAAACCAATCATTGGTGAGAGTGTATTTACACAAGTAGCAGGGGTTCATGCCGATGGAGATAAGAAGCACAGCCTCTATTGCAATGATCTGATTCCAGAGCGATTCGGTCGTAAGCGTGAATATGCCTTGGGTAAAAATTCTGGAAAGGCAAATATCCTGAAGAATCTTGAGGAACTGGGTCTGGAACTGACACCTGAACAGACCCGTCGTGTAACAGACAGGATCATCGAACTTGGCGACAAGAAACAACTTGTTACCCAAGAAGACCTTCCGTACATTGTTAGTGATGTGCTGAAGCATACGGCTCCAGACGATAAGGTGAAATTGAAGAGTTACATGGTTTCTACAGCATATGGTCTTAAGCCTATGGCTAGTGTGAAACTGGAAGTGGCTGGCGAGATATATGAAGAATCTGCTATGGGAGACGGTATGTACGATGCTTTTGTGCGTGCTTGTCGACATATTTATCGCGACCGCTTGAACCGTGAGTTCCCTTGGCTCGATAACTATCAGGTCAGTATTCCGCCAGGTGGACGCACAGATGCCTTGGTGCAGACAACCATTTCTTGGGTTTGGAACGACAAGACATTCCGCACCCGTGCTCTTGATCCCGACCAGACAGAGGCGGCCATCAAGGCAACAATAAAGATGTTAAATATAATAGAACAAGAATATGAAGCTTAAGATTGCAGTACTGGCCGGTGATGGTATCGGGCCAGAGATTATGGAGCAGGGCGTGGCCGTAACCAGTGCCATTGCCGAGAAGTTCGGACACGAAGTATCATACAAGGAAGCCCTTTGCGGTGCTCATGCCATTGACGAAGTTGGTGATCCCTTCCCCGAAGAGACTTTTCAGATTTGTATGGAAGCAGATGCGGTTCTGTTTGCCAGCGTTGGCGACCCCAAGTTCGATAATAACCCCACAGCAAAGGTGCGTCCAGAGCAAGGTCTTTTGGCAATGCGTAAGAAGTTGGGGCTTTTTGCCAATATCCGTCCTGTTGAGACTTTCGATTGTCTGGTACACAAGTCTCCACTCAAGGACGAATTGGTTCGTGGTGCCGATTTTATATGTATCCGTGAGCTTACCGGTGGTATGTATTTCGGTGAGAAAAAGGAAGGAACAGATGAGGCTTATGACACCAACTACTATAGTCGTCCTGAAGTAGAGCGCATCTTGCGCGTTGCCTATCAGTATGCTCGTCAGCGCCGTAAGCACCTGACCGTTGTCGATAAGGCTAATGTCCTTGCCAGCAGTCGTCTGTGGCGTAAGGTTGCTCAGGAAGTGATGTTGGAATATCCCGATGTTGAGACCGATTTTATGTATGTTGACAATGCGGCCATGCGTATGATTCAGAAACCCAGGTTCTTCGACGTTATGGTAACAGAAAACACCTTCGGAGATATTCTTACCGACGAAGGTTCTTGCATTACCGGTTCTATGGGTCTTTTACCAAGTGCCTCTACCGGTGAGCATACACCTGTCTTTGAACCCATTCATGGCTCATGGCCTCAGGGTAAGGGCTTGAATATTGCCAATCCTTTGGCCCAGATACTGAGTGTAGCTATGCTGTACGAGTATTTCGGTCTAAAAGCAGAAGGTGCTCTCATTCGTGAAGCCGTCAATGCATCACTTGACCAAAACGTACGTACCCCTGAGATTCAGGTCGAGGGTGGTGCTAAGTATGGTACAAAGGAAGTTGGCCAGTGGATAGTGGATTATATTAAGAATAAATAGTGAGGAAGCCGTTTTTATTCTTATGCTTATTCTGTTGGTGTTTTTGTGTTAGTGCACAAAGATACCAACAGTTGGTAAAGTTGGGACTGGAGCAATTGCAGGCTGATAGTCTTTTACAGGCCGAGGCAACTTTTCGTGAGGCTTTGGATGTAGATCCGCTGATAAAGTCAAATGCTTTGCTTTACCAATATATCGGCAATATCCAGGAGCGTAGGGGAGAGTTTCAGAAAGCGCTTGATTCATACAAGATAGGCCTGACTATTTCCTCCACTACCATCAGTTTGTTGCTTTGTCGTGCTGCACTTTATTTGCGTCTGGATAATCAGGAACGGTCTATGGCTGATTATACCGAGGTGCTGAATCTGGAGCCTAATCAGACGGAAGCGCTTTTTTATCGTGCTTATCTGTATACTCAGCACCGCGATTATAAGCGTGCAAGGGCAGATTACGACCGCCTTGTTAAACTTGAGCCAATGAATGAAAAAGCACGTTTGGGATTGGCTATCCTAAACGATAAGGACCGTCGTCCACGTGAGGCTATGGAGCAACTGGATGCTTTGGCGCAACTATTCCCATCGCATGCTTCCATATATCTCGTGCGTGGCGGAATGTACCTCAGTCGTAAACAGTACGAGTTGGCCCAATCTGATATAGAACATGCCATAGAATTGGAACCCGAGAACCCAGACTGCTACGTATCTCGCTCACAGCTTTATAAGGCCCTAAAGAAGAAAAATCTGGCAAAGGCCGATGCACAGAAAGCCATCCGTTTGGGAGCTGATCCTTCATTTCTGACACCATAGAAAATCTGTTTGATGTTCCTGAGAACATTCGGAAACGAAGAATGGGAATGGCCTTTTTTTTGTTAAAAAAACGCAATAAATAGCCTTTTTTGGGTGATAAGTGTGTTTTTTGTTGTAACTTTACACGCTATGAGCTATGTTTGGGAATATAATGAGCTATCTGAAGCTGACAAGAGCACGGCGATAGAACTTGCTAACAGCTTGGGAATCAACCCTGTAATGGGTACACTGTTGGTAAACAGAGGTATCCGTACAGAGGAAGAGGCTCGTAAGTTTTTTCGCCCACAGCTGACGAATCTTCTGGATCCCTTCTTGTTTGTTGATATGCAAAAGGCTGTAGATCGATTAAATGAGGCTTTGGGCAAGAAAGAACGAATCCTTGTATATGGCGACTATGATGTAGACGGATGTACAGCTGTAGCATTGGTTTATAGATTTCTTCAACAGTACTACTCAAATATAGACTATTATATTCCTAGCAGAAATGAGGAAGGCTATGGCGTTTCCCGTCAGGGCGTGGACTATGCCCATGAGACGGGTGTCAGTTTGGTTATTGTATTAGACTGCGGTATTAAGGCGGTAGAGGAGATTGCTTATGCCAAGGAGTTGGGCATAGATTTCATTATCTGTGATCATCACGTTCCAGATCCGGTTCTTCCTCCTGCAGTAGCTATTCTGAATGCCAAACGAGAAGACAGTACTTATCCCTATAAGGATTTGTGTGGTTGCGGTGTGGGCTTTAAGTTAATGCAGGGATTTGCCATTAGCAATGGGATTGAATTCTGCCATCTTATTCCGTTACTTGATCTGTGTGCCATAAGTATTGCATCAGACATCGTACCTATTATGGGTGAGAACAGAATTCTGGCATATCATGGTTTGCGACAGCTGAACCAAAATCCCAGTACTGGTGTGAAGGCTTTGATAGATATTTGCGGACTGACTGGGAAAGACCTTTCTTTAAATGACATAATTTTTAAGATTGGCCCGCGTATAAATGCATCTGGCCGTATGCAAAACGGAAAAGAAGCTGTATCGTTACTGATAGAGAAAAACAGTAAGGTGGCAAAAGAGAAAGCTGCTACTATTAATGAATACAATGAGCAGCGTAAGGACCTTGACAAATCCATGACAGAGGAGGCGAACCATATTGTTGCCTCTTTGGACCACCAGCATGAACATAAGGCTATTGTTCTCTATAATGAAGAATGGCATAGAGGTGTAATAGGTATTGTGGCCTCCCGTCTGACAGAAATCTATTTTCGTCCAGCCGTTGTGCTTACCCGTACTGATGACCTTGTAACAGGCTCTGCCCGTTCCGTTGCCGGTTTCGATGTTTACAGCGCTATAGAAAGCTGCAGGGATCTTTTGGAGAACTTTGGCGGTCATACCTATGCAGCAGGCTTGAGTATGAGGGTGGAAAATGTTCCTGAATTTAAGCGAAGGTTTGTGGAGTATGTTGATAAGTATATTTTGCCTGAGCAGACAAATGCTGTGTTAACGTATGAAGCAAAAATTGACTTCAAGGATGTAAACTACCGTTTTTATTCCGACTTAAAGCGTTTTAGTCCATATGGCCCTGAGAATCCTAAGCCTATGTTTTGTACTGAACAGGTTTATGATTACGGAACCAGTCGCGTTGTGGGACGTGAACAGGAGCACATCAAATTGGAGTTAGTAGATAGTAAGAGTAGTAGGGTAATGAACGGCATCGCGTTTGGTCAGAGTTCTCAAGCCCGTTATATTAAGACCAAGCAAGCTTTCGATATTGTTTACTCACTTGAGGAAAACAGTCACAAGCATGGTGAGGTTCAGTTGCAGATAGAGGATATTAAGCCTGCCTTGTAAGAGAGAAGAAGATGGATACCTATCTCTCCATTCTGAAAAGATACTGGGGATACGATGATTTCCGCGGTATTCAGCGCGATATTATAGAAAGTATTGGCAGTGGACGTGATACACTGGGTCTTATGCCAACAGGTGGAGGAAAGAGCATCACTTTTCAGGTTCCTGCCCTTTCCAAGCCAGGGATGTGTGTGGTAATCACTCCACTTATAGCATTGATGAAGGATCAGGTGGAGGCATTGAATAGTAGAGGTATAAAAGCTGCATGCATACATTCAGGATTGTCTCACGAGCAGACTTTGGTTATATTAGAGAACAGCGTTTTTAATGCCTATAAATTTTTGTATATATCGCCAGAGCGACTCTCTTCCGAACTCTTTCTGAAGAAACTGGGACACATGAATGTTAATTTCATTACTGTTGATGAAGCGCATTGTATATGCCAATGGGGATATGATTTCCGCCCCTCTTATCTGCAGATTGCTAAGGTGAGAAAAATTAAACCCGGCTGTCCTGTTTTGGCTCTAACAGCGACTTCAACACCGGAGGTGGCGAGGGATATACAAAAGAACCTCTGTTTTAAAGAGGAAAATGTTATTCGTATGAGTTTCTTCCGTCCTAATCTGGCTTACAAGGTATTACATGCCGACGCTACCATGTTAGGATTACTTCAGTTACTGAACGAATATGACGGCTCCTGTATTGTTTATACGCGCAATAGACAAAATTGTGAAGATCTATCCAAACAATTGACAGAATATGGTTTTTCGTCAACTTATTATCATGCCGGTTTGAAGGCTGGCGAAAAGGACGTGCGGCAGGATGCTTGGCTGAGAGGTAATTACAGAATAATGGTTGCTACCAATGCTTTTGGTATGGGAATAGATAAGGCCGATGTAAGGCTGGTAGTACATATTGACTTACCTGATTCTATAGAAGAATACTTTCAGGAAGCCGGCAGGGCCGGTCGAGACGGGAAACCTGCCAGTTCTGTGATTGTAATGGACGGCAAAGAGCTGGAACTTTCGAAGCGGAGGGTCAAACAGCACTTTCCCGATTTGGACTTTGTAAGAAAGGTATACGAGGATGTATGCTGTTTCCTACAGTTAGCAGTTGGCGATGGCATGAATGTTACGCGTGAGTTTAATATGGAGCGTTTTTGCGTTGCTTTCCATTATCATCCGCTGATGTTGACCAGTGCCCTTGACATCTTGGATAAAGCCGGCTATATAGCATATCGTGATGCAGAAGACGGTACAAGTCGTTTGCGCATTGATGCTACCAGAAATTTGTTGTTCAGCGTCGTTGACAGTCAGGATGAGCAGATAATAACGGCAATGCTGAGACGGTATGGCGGCATCTTTATAGACATGGTATTCATAGATGAAGATATGATAAGTCGGGATACGGGACTGGCGTTGGATGTCATCTATCAGGACTTGAAAGAACTGTCCCGTAGGGGATTGGTAAGCTATGTACCACGCAAGCATATACCGCTGATAACATTCTTGCAACGTAGGGTAATGAAGGATGAATTGGAATTCCCATATGGTATTTATACCATGCGAAAAGAGGCTTATGAATTCCGTTTGAATGCGATGTTAGCTTATTGTATAAATACAGAGGAATGTAGGAGCCGTTTACTGCTTCAATATTTTGGTGAGAATGAAACCCGTCGATGTGGCATATGTGATGTGTGTGAACAAGAAGATACAACGGGTATAACGGAGCAGGAATACCTACAGATAAGAGAAAGGATAATTGGCCAGTTGAAACAAGGACCTATCAAAGCCTCTGAATTGGATATTAAAGGAATCCGCCCGCACAGTCTTACTTGGGTATTGGATTATATGCGTGCCAAGGAAGAACTGGTGGCGGACGGACCTTTTATCAGATTGGCTTCCGGTAATTAGAAGCCGAGTTTTTTGCGAATGTCGGCAGGAACCGCGTTCTTGTTAATAACAATGTTCATGGTCTTATAAGCAACATATGGCTGGCTAACGTACCAGAAACCCTTGAAGGGACCACTTTCACCCCATGAGTTCTTCATCATAAAGTACTCCTTGCCGTACTGATCCTTGGCCAACCCATAAATCAGCATGCCGTGGTCGTCAGTCGTTTCCCAGTTGTCGTAAGCCTCTTGGCGCATTTCAGGAGTAATTTTCTTCTCTGCATTGGCACTTACAATCTCAACCTTGTCAGAGCCCTTCTCGCCAGTCCAGCGAGCCTGGTCGCTACCAACTCCGGCTTTGAACTTAGTGTCGGGTACCATAGCTACGCTCTTGTTCTTGCCATTGCGACGGCTGAAACCTTCCTCGCTGACATCAGCACCCCAAGCAAAAGTCCAACCGTTCTGTACAGCTTCGTACATCACACGCATAAACTCGTCCAAAGGCAAGTTGTAGCTACTTGCCCAACGCCAGTTATCCTCGATTTCGAGGGCGAAGGTGCTATAATAGGGATGATGTGTATAGCTGGTCAGGCTGACATAGTCGTTTGGATCGAGAGTAAGATATTCCTTAACGAAGGACTGGGGAGTGTAACGCTTGCCTTTGTATTCGAATTCAGTGGGGCAAGTGCCGAAGTAACCATCGAGCATGCCCTGCAAAGCTTGCTTCCAACCCTTATGCAGAATCTTCTTTGCACCTTTTGGAGCGATACTCTTTAGGTATGCTTCCATTGGAGGAAACAGTGAACCGAAGTTAAAAAGTGAATCACCGTAGTTCGTAATAGGGTAGGGCATAATACCCTCAGGGATAAGTCCATAGTGTTCCATGCAGTAGAGCGCGTCTTCGAAGGAACCTCCTTGGCTGAAGCTGGCATCACCATGTGTGCGGATATGCTTGTCGGCACGGTCAACGTAAGTTTTGCTAATGAGAAAAGACTCACAAAGGTCTATGTCGTCCTTCATCTCGGGGTGCTTCTTAATAGCCTCGCTCTCCAGGAAAGCCAGAGAGGAATATGCCCAGCAAGTACCACTGCTGTTCTGGTTCTTGATGCTTGTTACAGGATGTTCAATAATCGTGGTGAAGATAAGGCTGTCCTTGTCTGCCTCTTTCTTCTTGTCTTTGTCTTTAGCTCCAGCATGCATAACAGTCAAAGCTGCCAAAGCAATAAGGAAAATTTTCTTCATAATATAAATTAATTGTTATTTATTAATAAATTTTTCAACTTCGTCTATGTGATAGGGTATGCGGTCTTTACCCAGGAAGCGGCATCCGTCAGAGGTAATAAGGATGTCATCTTCTATGCGTATGCCGCCTAAGTCTTTGTAGGTCTCCAGCATATCAAAATTCAAGAACGCTGCACAATGTCCTCTGGCCTTCCAGTCATCTATAAGGGCGGGAATGAAGTATATGCCAGGCTCGTCTGTCATGACGAAGCCTTCCTGCAAGCGACGGCCGCATCGTAGGCAGTTGGTACCGAATTGTTCCAGATTGGGTTGTACCTCGTCGTCAAATCCCACATAAGTCTGGCCAAGCCCTTCCATATCGTGAACATCCATGCCCATCATGTGTCCCAGACCGTGAGGCATGAACATGGCATGGGCACCAGCCCTGACGGCCTCTTCGGTATCTCCCTTCATAAGGCCCAAATCCTTCAGCTTTTCTGTCATCAGTCGGCAGACACCAAAGTGGACGTCCCACCATTTTACACCAGGAGCAGCCAGGGAAAGCGCATAGTCGTGACATTCTTCGACGATGCTGTATATCTCCTTCTGACGTTGCGTAAAGCGTCCACTGATGGGTGTGGTGCGGGTATTGTCACTGCAATAGTTCTCGTTTGTTTCGGCTCCTGCATCGCAGAGTAGCAACCGACCTGCTTCTAAGGGACGGGGGCTTGGGTATCCATGCATAATCTCACCATGCATGCTTACGATGCTTTGGAAGGAAACCATACAGCCGCGACTGCTGGCAATGCCGCTGATGCGACCGCTTATCTCCTGTTCCGTAACACCAGGTCGGCACATCTTCATGGCTGTAGTGTGCATCTCGTAACCGATAGCACAAGCACGTTCAATCTCCGCAATCTCCTCAGGAGTCTTGACTGCACGCTGGTTTACAACAGCCTTTATGAGTGCTACTGAAGCCTGTGTGCGCTGCTGGCTGGGATGAATGCCCAGAATGTCCATGAGTAGAATCATCAAATCGTGACGGTAGGGCGGTAGAAAATGAATCGTTCTTCCCTTTTTTCTTGCCAGAGACAGGAATTCTGCCATCTGCTTCATGGAAAGCGTATTCGCAACCCCGCTTTGTGCAGCCATATCAGCTACGCTGTCAACGCTTCCAAACCAAACAATGTCTTCAATGTCAATATCATTGCCAACCAGGTACTCACGGTTATTATCAATGTCAATAATACCAGCCAAACCGTCGCGATGCTGTCCAAAGTAATAAAGGAATGAACTGTCCTGACGGAACCGGTAGGTGTTGGAAGGATAGTTGGCAGGTGAATCGTTGTTGCCTAGCAGCAGGATGATACCTGAACCAACCTGCTCTTTCAGCGCAGCACGTCGCTGTACGTATGTTTTTTTATCAAATAGCATAGAATGAATTGAGAATTATGAATTGAGAATTATGAATTATATGGGACTACCATCCGGTCTTATCCCATCCGACGGCTTTATACCATTGGTAGTGTTGCAGTTCCGTATTCATGATGTTTCCTTCGTAATCATCTTTGGGGAAGTACATAGAGATGCCGCCAAAGTGCTCAAGATCGTAAATGTTGGGATTGTTGCAAATGTAGGAAGATGTTTTTATGTTAAAGCTTGTTGTCCAACTTCCAATGTTTGGCTTGCGGAGTGGCACCACCTCATTAAATGAATTAATCCACGATTCGTAGTCTTCGGGGGGTAGAATCTTAGACATGGCAGAGTTCATGTCGTAACAATATGTATAGTAACTGAATAATGTCGAGTACTTCTGAATCTCTTGTGCTAGGAGGGGAGATATTGTCTGACGGTCGCTGAAGGCTTTCTCGATATACATGCCGGTGGTTGTGGAAAAATTATCCAACTTGCTGCAATCAATAGCAGAAAGCAGTACACCTTTGTAGCTTCCTATGGGATAATAATTGTCATATTTCTCTACTATGCTAAATATGTCTCCATTGCATAGGGCTTCTGTAATGAGGTGATAGGGAGCACCGGCGGAAGGAATTTCGGCAGGTGAACCGATTATCCAGTCTGTCTCGTTACGCAGTTCGTATGCCACCTCTATACTCTGCATAAAGCAAACATCAAAGAAGATGTAGCTGAAGTGCGGTAACTTTTCCAATATGCCACGCAGGGTGGGGATGTTCAGGTAATTGTCTGAATGGCTGTAATCCGGTCCTAAGGCTCTGCGCTGCTGCCAAACCCATCCCGATCCATGTGAGCCAAAGGTAAGTCCGTATTTTTTTGCGGGGAATCTTTGGACAATACTCTTGAGGTTGTTGAGAAGAGTAAGCGAGTCGGTGCAATCCTCTTCCTGGGTAAATTGCTTCCATACCTGCAATCCGTTTTTTGCATCCAGATGATAGATTACTGGGAAAGAGTTTATCTTGTCAGCGTAAATAACGATTTTGCAGTCGGTAGGAATGTTGTTCTTACCTTGTTTAAGTTCTTCAATGTCATTTTCTGCATAAGAACTAAGACTGTTATCGCCCATCCAGTACACAATGGCAACACTTTCGTAAATGTCTGGCTCATCAGGGAAGTCTATGCTGTCACTGCATGCAAAGAAGGAAAAAATCGTTCCTATAAATATAATTAGGTATAGTATTTTCAGTTTCATGGGGGCAAAGGTAATACTTTTAATTCATAATTCATAATTCATAATTCATAATCTTCTGCAAATTCTTCATTCTTCACTCTTCATTCTTCACTTTTATGCAATAAGATGACTCTTTATTACGTTATTATAACGTATGCAGTGGATAAACAGAATTCGTCAGGTGAAGATTCTGCTGGTTGTCGCCGCAATTGTGTTGAGTGTGGCTTCGCTGGTGGTGTCTAATATTCTTGTGCGTGACCTCAAGCAAGAGGAGCAGCGTAAGATGGAGATCTGGGCTGAGGCTATGCGAAGTCTGAACAATGCTGATGAAAATACCGACTTTACCCTCGTTTTGACGGTTCTTAACAGTAATAACACCATTCCGGTTGTTGTTCTTGATCGCGAAGGGAATGTTCAGGATTATCGTAACATACCCATTTCTGAACGCGAACGCCAGAACGAAGCGGAAGTGGTTAAGGCAAAGTCTATGCACATGCGTCAGTCTGGCAGGGTGATTCGTATCAATCTTTCGCCCTCGGACTATATGGAAATCTGTTATGATGACAGCTTGATACTGTGGCGCTTGGCGTGGTGGCCCTATGTCCAGTTGGGTATTGTGCTGATTTTCGTTGTAGTTGCCATCTTTGCCCTTTTGAGCAGTAAGAAAGCCGAGCAGAATAAAGTGTGGGTAGGACTCAGTAAAGAAACGGCCCATCAGTTGGGAACACCCATTAGCAGTCTGATGGCTTGGCATGAAGTATTGCGTGAAACATATCCGGACGATGAACTTTTGCCCGAGATGGGGAAAGACGTACAGCGTCTTCAGCGCATAGCAGAGCGTTTCAGTAAAATAGGATCGCAGCCAGAGCCAAAGCCTGAGAGCTTGAACGATGTGATTGAGCAGGTTGTTCAGTACATCAACCGCCGTACAAGTAATCGTGTGAGTATGTCCTGCCATCTGCCTCAAACTCCCCTTGTTGTTAATATATGTGCTCCGCTTTTTGAATGGGTAATAGAAAATCTTTGCAAGAATGCTATCGATGCAATGGACGGAAGTGGAAGTATTACCCTGGTAGCCCGTGAAGAGGCAAATTGTTTCGCTGTTGAGATAACAGATACTGGAAAAGGTATTCCCAAGAATAATTTCCGAACAGTTTTTACACCCGGTTTCACTACAAAAAAGCGAGGATGGGGCTTAGGGCTTTCGTTAGCAAAGAGAATTGTTGAGGAGTATCACAATGGACGTATTTTTGTGAAAAATTCAGAGCTTGGAAAAGGCACAACGTTCCGTATTGAACTCAAAAAACACTAAATGTTCTTTTTTTTAGAGCATTTTCTTGGGTCGTTATCTGTTTTTTTGTAATTTTGCAGCCCGATGGAGAAACTGGATAGCTATAAAGTGGATCTGAAAGGCATGTCGGAGGGTACTGTGTCGTACAGCTGGCATGTAGACGACGACTTCTTCTCCGCTGTTCAGGGTCCTGAAATTCAGCAGGGTCAGCTAGATGTCGCATTACGGGTGAAGCGGACGGCCGGTGCCTACGAACTGGTTTTTCAGTTAGATGGTACGGTTAAAGTATTATGTGACCGCTGCTTGGATTTGATGGATTGCCCCATCTGCGCAGAGCATGTTTTACGTGCAAAGCTGGGAGATGAGTTTGTCGATGACGGCGATTTAATTGTGGTTCCTGAAGACGATGGCATGCTGAATGTAGCATGGAACATCTATGAGTTTGCAGCTCTGGAGATACCCCTTCGTCATGTTCATCCAGACGGAGCATGCAGCAAGCAGATGTCGGCAACGTTGGATTCTCTCACACCGGCAGAGGAGGAAGAAAAACCGATAGACCCTCGCTGGAGCGAATTAAAGAAAGTATTAGATAACAATAAAAAATAAAACAAAATGGCACATCCTAAAAGAAGACAGTCCAAGACTAGAACCCTCAAGAGAAGAACCCATGATAAGGCTGTAGCTCCTGCATTGGCAGTATGCCCTAACTGCGGCGAGTTCCACATTTATCACACAGTATGCCCCGCATGCGGATACTATCGCGGCAAGGTTGCTATCGAAAAGGAAGCTTAATCTTCTGAGGTAAAGAAATAAGCCGCTACGGCCCCTTAGCTTGGGCTTATGCGGCTTTATTTTTTATTGAATATTACGTAATAAGATAAATGGAAGAAATAAATGCCGTTATTACTGGCGTTGGAGGATACGTTCCTGACTACATCCTGGACAACGAGGAAATGTCTACCATTGTAGATACCTCGGACGAGTGGATTATGGAACGAATTGGAGTGAAGACACGCCATATCTTAAAACCGGAACAGGGAAGTGGGACTTCTTATATGATGACCCGTGCTGTACAGCAGCTATTGCGTAAGACAGGCGCAGACCCTGACAGCATAGAATTGGTAATCTGTGCAACTACGACTCCTGACTACCATTTCCCTTCTACCGCTTCACTTGTAATTGGTAATTGTGGTCTGAAGAATGCTTTTGGATTCGATATGGAAGCAGCTTGTGCGGGATTCCTTTATGCAATGGAAGCCGGTGCCTCTTATATACGTAGCGGACGTTATAAGCGCATTGTTATCTGTGGCGGTGACCATATGAGCAGTATGACCAATTACGAAGATCGTAACACATGTCCTATTTTTGGCGACGGAGCCGCTTGTGTTCTGATGGAGGCAACAACAGAGAAGGTAGGCCTGATGGACGGCTATTATAGAGTTGACGGAAAAGGATATCAGAATCTTCATATGGCAGCTGGCGGTTCTGCCAAGATGCCAAGCCATGAGTCTGTTGATGCTCGTGAACATTTTGTGTATCAAGAGGGTAGAGCTGTTTACAAGCATGCTGTTCTTGATATGAGCAGTGCCGTAAAGACGCTCACCGAACGCAATGGTCTTAATAAAGATAATATTGCATGGGTGATTCCTCATCAGGCAAATATCAATATCGAGGTCTCTGTGGCCAAGCGCATTGGAGTGGAAGAAGACCATGTGATGGTAAATATCGACCACATGGCTAATACTTCTGGCGGAACACTTCCCCTCTGTCTTTGGGAATACGAACCGCGCCTGAAGAAAGGCGACAAATTGGTGTTTACCGCTTTTGGCGCCGGCTTCACATGGGGGGCCAGCTATATGATATGGGGCTATGACGGTGCGGCAGAGGCAGCCAAAGAACCCGCCGAGTTCTATAAAGAAGGTGAAATTACCCGCGAGGAGTGGTACGCTAAGCGTAAATAGTTGATAGTTGATAGTTGATAGTTTAGAGTTTAGAGGCAGTTGATAGTTGAGCATTGAACATTGAACACAGCGGCAGCAAATTCTTCACTCTTGACCTGCGGTCGAGCCTGCTCACGCTCGGCAATACTTAAGCAAGCTTATCATTGCTCTCGCTCAATCGCAGCCTTCACTCTTCACTTAAAATATGCATAAAGCAGGATTTGTAAATATAGTAGGTAATCCCAATGTGGGTAAGAGTACGCTCATGAATCTTTTGGTGGGCGAGCGCATCAGTATTGCTACATTCAAAGCACAGACGACGCGTCACCGCATTATGGGTATCCTTAATACGCCAGAGATGCAGATCTGTTTCTCTGATACTCCAGGTGTCTTGAAGCCTAATTATAAGCTACAAGAGCAGATGCTGCAATTTAGCGAGAGTGCCCTTCAGGATGCAGATGTGCTGCTGTATGTCACAGATATGGTGGAGACACCTGATAAGAATGCCGAGTTTCTGGAAAAGGTACAACGTATGACGGTGCCTGTTCTTGTTCTTATCAACAAGATAGATATCTCAGACCAGAAGGTTCTCACCCAGAAGGTCGAGGAGTGGCATGCTGTCCTGCCCAAGGCGGAGATTATCCCCATCAGCGCCCTGCATAAGTTCAATGTAGACGTGGTATTGAAGCGCATTCAGGAACTGCTGCCTGAGAGTCCTGCATACTTTGATAAGGACCAGTGGACTGATAAGCCAGCCCGTTTCTTTGTGACAGAAATTATTCGTGAGAAGATTCTGCTCTATTATGATAAGGAGATTCCATATAGTGTAGAGGTTGTAGTAGAGCAGTTCAAGGAGACAGACAAGAACATCCATATCAATGCAGTTATTTATGTCGAGCGCGAAAGTCAGAAGGGTATCATTATCGGTCATCAGGGAGTAGCCCTGAAACGTGTCAGCTCTGAGGCACGTAAAAGTCTGGAGAGATTCTTCGGCAAGAGCATCTATCTTGAAGTTTTTGTCAAGGTAGATAAGGATTGGCGTCAGAGCGAACGCGCCATGAAGTCATACGGCTATCAGCTAGAATAATTTTTTCTTTGAATATTCAACGGATAAGCCAAATATATTTGTTGAATTGAACGGTTTGTGCTAATGAAATACCAGATTACAATAATGCCCGACGAGCACAGCTTTGACGAGGCTGCGGCTCTTCGTATTGTGGAACAGATTAAGTCAAAGCCTCATAGCGTGATAGGACTTTCAACCGGCCGTACAACAGGTAATATGCACCGGCTTGTGGCACAGATGTGGCAACAGACCAGATTCGATGCCAGCCGTACGACATTCTTTGGTCTGGACGAGGTAGTCGGTGTGCCACGGGAATACGCAGGAGCCTGTTATACAATGCTTCGGACGGAGATGCTGGATGCAATGAACGTCGATGAAGAACACTTCCTGATGCTTCCTACCGAAAGTGACGATTTTCCTGCTGCCTGTCAGCACTTTACCGACGAACTGGAGCAGCGTGGCGGTATCGACCTGCTTATCTTGGGTTTGGGAGAGAACGGCCATCTGGGCTTCAACCAGCCAGGAACTCCATTCGGCAGTTCTGCCTGGGTAACCGATATGAATATTGAACTGGAAGAACGTATCCGCCGCGAGACGGCAACACCGGCAGACAAATGGTTGGGTGGCGTTACACTTGGCATTCGTGATATTATGCATGCCCGTCATATCGTTCTTGTTGCCAAAGGCAAGAACAAGACCGACATTGTACGTTCCATGCTCTTGGGACCTGTCACTACAGACCTGCCTGCCTCTATCCTTCAATTACATCCCAGTTGCGAATTCCTTCTTGATGCTGATGCTTCAAGTAAACTATAGTTCGAAATTTCCCTTTTCTTCTGCCTAATGAAAATGAAAGCTTCCCAGACAAATTACCTTGGCCCATTCCTGGCGATGGTATTTCTGTTCCTTGTTGTAGGATTCCTTACTACAGTAAACTCACAATTACAAGGTCCCTTACAATCGGCTTTCCTCTCGCAAGCTGAAGGTTTGAAAAATACGTTAGCTACCCTTATTACATTCTCGTGGTTCTTGGCTTATCCCGTTTGTGGCGGTATCGGATCGCGTTGGATTAATCTTCACGGCTACAAAGGAACGCTTGTCCGTGGCCTGATGGTTATGGTGGCGGGGCTGGCCCTATACTTTCTTTCCTCCGTCTGCACCGTGGCGTGGCCCGATTCATCGGTTTCTGTATCTGGCTATGCTATTCCCACTGGCTTCTTTATCCTGCTGGCAGGTTCGTTTGTGTTGGGAAGCTCGGCTACCATCTTACAGGTTGTCATCAACCCCTACCTGACTGCCTGCCATGTAGAAGGTACACAATCCATTCAGCGACTGGCCATAGGCGGATCCGCTAACTCCGTTGGAACAACACTGGCTCCATACTTTGTGTCCGGCATCGTCTTCGGTGGTTTAGCGCTCGAGGATGTACGGGTTGAGCAATTGCGTTTGCCCTTCCTTCTCCTTACCCTGGTTATCATTGTGGTGCTCGCACTTGTCATGCGTCTTTCGTTACCCGACATAGAAGGAACGCGAGCCCAGCAGGGCGAACGTCTCGAGAAGAGTGTGTGGAGTTTCTCTCACCTCACTCTTGGTGTGGTAGCTATCTTTTTTTACGTCGGTTGCGAGGTGTGCATAGGTGCAAACATTAACCTGTATGCACTTACCGAATTGCATCTTAATGTTACCACTATCACGCTGATGGCAACCGTCTATTGGGGACTGATGCTCGTTGGTCGTCTTTGTGGCAGTATGCTCAGTCGTGTATCGCCTCGAGTACAGCTTACATTCACAACACTGATGGCCTCCGTGATGCTCATAGCAGCCATCGTGCTGAATGAACCATGGTTGTTAGTAGCAGTAGGACTGTTCCATTCTATCATGTGGGGTGCTATTTTCACTCTCTCGGTAGCTCATTTGGGGCCTTATACCTCAGTTGCTTCGGGTGTTTTTATGATTGGCGTGATGGGTGGCGCTGTACTTCCGTTAGTCCAAGGTATGTTGGCCGATGTGGGTGGCTGGCGTGGTTCTTGGGTCCTGGTGCTGGTCGGAGAAGTTCTGATGCTTCTCTATGCCCTTGTCGGTTCACGTGTGCGCCAACGTGCCGATTAGCGTCGCTATCTTAAAAAAGGAATATTTCTTTTGTTCTTCTCTCGTTTTTTCGTAACGAATTCTCAGCTTTTCTTTATATAAAGGCAGTCTGGAGGATTGAGGAAAAACTGGGTTACGAATTGGCGACCGTACTCAATTCCACATTCTGCTATAAATTGCATCAAAGAACACCCGATGCTGAGCCTGCAGCCGTACTATGGCTCATCATCGGATGTAAAGGTAAACAAATATTTTGAAAAAACCAAATCTATTCACATCTTTTTCTTCTGAGCTTGCTCAACGCTCATGAACTGATTGCGGCATCTTTTGTGGCACATGCCAGAAAAGTGCGTATTTGGCTACGTCCTATTACCCAATATCTGTGACGTATCGTACACATTGGCTACACTCACATGAGTTTTCTCAACTCCTCTGGTTCAGGAAGTATACCTTGGTATTCCTTGGGTAACTCTGAAGATGTGCGATAGGTGACTACACCCATTGGCTTGTTGATGTCTCGGAATGCGAACTCCACCGTTTTTGAATCTCTGTCCTTGCAGAGAATAATTCCAATGGAAGGATTCTCATGAGGTAGTTTCACATACTCGTCAAGTGCTGATAGATAGAAATTCAACTTCCCTGCATACTCTGGCTTGAACTCACCCCGTTTCAATTCGATCGCGATTAGTGCCTGAAGGCGGCGATTGAAGAACAGCAAATCTATGAAATACTCTTTTTCGGATACAACAAGACGATACTGATTACCCATAAACGAGAAATCACTACCCAATGCCATGATGAAGTTCTTGATATTGTGAACA